>NC_008390.1:3300000-3556545 GCF_000203915.1 Burkholderia ambifaria AMMD | reverse complement strand
TATCCACAGGCTGCGGTTGTGGGTCGCGGGGCCGGATCGGTCGGGGCCGGCACAGGCGGACGACTCGTAAAGTATTGACCGCCAAGAGAAAAACGGTTTAAATAGCGGGTTCCGCGAAAACCAATCCTGTATTCCCGGCGATTGCGTTCGCCCGAATGCCTCCGGTTAAGGGCACGCGGTCCCCTGAATTTCGACATTCTCGAACAAGTGAGAACATCATGAAACGTACTTACCAACCGTCCGTGACGCGCCGCAAGCGCACCCATGGCTTCCGTGTCCGCATGAAGACGGCAGGTGGCCGCAAGGTCATCAACGCCCGCCGCGCGAAGGGCCGCAAGCGCCTCGCCATCTAAGGCAGGTTGCGCGCTGTGTCCGCCGTCCGCAGTCCTGCGGAAGGTGCCGTCGAGCCGGATGCGAATCCGTCGCAGACGAAAGCCGCCTTCCCGAAAGCTGCGCGACTTCTGAAAACGGATGAATTTTCATCCGTTTTTCGTTTGCGCCCCTGGCGGCGTTCCGCGCACTTCGTGATCTACGGCAAGCCGACCGGTCAGCCTGCCCGTCTGGGGCTCGTCGTCGGCAAGAAGTATGCGCCGCGTGCAGTAACACGTAACCTCGTGAAGCGGCTGGCGCGCGACGCGTTTCGCTTGCGCCGGGCCGAATTCGCCGGTTACGACCTGCTGCTGCGGCAGCACACGCGCTTCGACAAGAAAGCGCTGCCGAGCGCGGCTTCCGCCCCGCTCGCGGCGATGTGCGCGGCCGAAATCCACGAACTGCTCGACAGGGCAGTCCGGGAGATCGCGCGCCGGGCGTCGAAGCCCGCGTCCGAGTGACGCATCCGTGCCCGGTGCGGCGTTCGCGCCTGCCCGGCCGGTTTTGACGCGGCGTCGAACGGCGCCGCCCAAGGTATGGAAACGGTATTGATCGCCTTGCTGCGCTTCTACAAGGTTGCCGTGAGCCCTATGCTCGGCAACCGTTGCCGTTTTTATCCTTCCTGTTCGGATTACGCGCGCGAGGCAATCCAGTATCATGGCGCCGCGCGCGGCACGTATCTCGCCGTCAGGCGCGTGTGCCGATGCCATCCGTTTTCCGCGGGCGGCATCGACCTCGTCCCGCCGCCCAACTCCGACACACGCGCTCGCGGCGAAGCCGACGCGCGGTCCCATCGACTCTGAGACAACGCATGGATATCAAACGCACCGTCCTATGGGTGATCTTCTTCATGTCAGCTGTCATGCTGTACGACAACTGGCAGCGCTCCCATGGACGCCCGTCGATGTTCTTCCCGAGCGCCACGCAGACGGCCCCCGCCGCTGCCGGCGGCGCATCGGGCACGGGCGCGACGACGACGACCGCAGGTGAAGTGCCTGCCGCCGCGGCGGGCACCGCACCGTCGACGACGGCACCGGCCGCGCAGGCGCAGCTCGTGAAGTTCTCGACCGACGTCTATGACGGCGAAATCGACACGCGCGGCGGCACGCTGGCGAAGCTGACGCTGAAGAAGCAGGGCGACGGCAAGCAGCCGGACCTGTACATCACGCTGTTCGACCACACGGCCGGCCACACGTACCTCGCGCGCACGGGCCTGCTCGGCGGCGACTTCCCGAACCACAACGACGTCTACACGCAGGTCAATGCGGGCCCGACGTCGCTGACGGGCGACCAGAACGCGCTGAAGCTGTCGTTCGAATCGCCGGTGAAGGGCGGCGTGAAGGTCGTGAAGACCTACACGTTCACGCGCGGCAGCTACGTGATCGGCGTCGACACCAAGATCGACAACGTCGGCACGGCACCGGTCACGCCGACGGTCTACATGGAACTGGTGCGCGACAACACGGCCGTCGAAACGCCGATGTTCTCGCATACGTTCCTCGGGCCGGCGGTCTACACGGACGCGAAGCACTTCCAGAAGATCGATTTCAGCGATCTCGACAAGAACAAGGCGAACTTCGAGAAGGCGGCCGACAACGGCTGGGTCGCGATGGTGCAGCACTACTTCGCGTCGGCCTGGATTCCGCAGCAGGGCGCGAAGCGCGACATCTACGCTGAAAAGATCGATCCGGCGCTGTATCGCGTCGGCGTGAAGCAGCCGGTCGCCGCGATCGCTCCGGGCCAGTCGGCCGACGTGCAGGCGCGCCTGTTCGCCGGTCCGGAAGAAGAGCGCATGCTCGAAGGCATCGCGCCGGGCCTGGAACTCGTGAAGGACTACGGCTGGGTGACGATCATCGCGAAGCCGCTGTTCTGGCTGCTCGAGAAGATCCACGGCTTCGTCGGCAACTGGGGCTGGGCGATCGTGCTGCTGACGGTGCTGATCAAGGCCGTGTTCTTCCCGCTGTCGGCCGCGAGCTACAAGTCGATGGCGCGCATGAAGGAAATCACGCCGCGCATGCAGGCGCTGCGCGAACGCTTCAAGAGCGATCCGCAGAAGATGAACTCGGCGCTGATGGAGCTGTACAAGACCGAGAAGGTCAATCCGTTCGGCGGCTGCCTGCCGGTCGTGATCCAGATCCCGGTGTTCATCTCGCTGTACTGGGTGCTGCTCGCATCGGTCGAAATGCGCGGTGCGCCGTGGATTCTGTGGATTCACGACCTGTCGCAGCGCGATCCGTTCTTCATCCTGCCGGTGCTGATGGCCGTCTCGATGTTCGTGCAGACGAGCCTGAACCCGACGCCGCCGGACCCGGTCCAGGCGAAGATGATGAAGTTCATGCCGATCGCGTTCTCGGTGATGTTCTTCTTCTTCCCGGCTGGCCTGGTGCTGTACTACGTCGTGAACAACGTGCTGTCGATCGCGCAGCAGTACTACATCACGCGCAAGCTCGGCGGGGTTAAGAAGAAGCCGGCCTGACGACCGTTGCACACGCGGGCGGCCAGCCGCCCGCGATGCACGTAAAAAAGCCGCATGGAGCGATCCGTGCGGCTTTTTCGTTTCCGGCAGGTGGCGCGGCGGCGCGATGGCGTACGCGGGCCGCTGCCGTTCAGGCCTTCTTCGCGTCGATTTTCGGTTCGCCGCCGTAGAACTGCTCGATCAGTTCCTGAACGAGGTAACGCTGATGCGGCGGCAGCGCCTCGATCTTCGACGCGAGTTCGATCGTCTCGGGCGTCGGCGGATAGCGCTCGTCACGCGGCAGCGGTTGCGGCGTCGTGTGCTCGATCACGCTCGGCGACGGGCCGTAGTGCAACCAATGCAATTCCACGCGCAACCAGCTGGCGAGCGTTTCGAGTTTGTCCGGCGTTGGAATCGTGCGGCCCGTCAGCCATTTGTGCGCGGTTTGCGGCGAAACCGGTTGCGCACCGCGGTGACGCAGATTGAACCGGTTCGCCAGTTCCGTCGCACCGGTGATCTTCTCCGGGCTGCGCCGCAAGGCGAATTTCAGGCGTTCCGAGAACGCTGCTTTTTCTTCGGGTGTCGGCATGGGGGTGATTGTGCAATTCCGCCGACGCGTTTCAGACAACCGTATAAGCTAAACATAGCCTGTTCAGATGAATCCCAACCTGCGACGGCGCGCGCGGCGGATTTGAGGGCCCCAGCGTTGAGCCACTCCGACAGGCATATTCGTCCGAAATGGACAGTATGTGGTGGGCCGGGATTGATACTCGACTTAGCTCTGTCGGGATAAATTCGGCCGAGTTCGAAGCCAGCGTGGTGTCCGGTGGCGTGCGGGCCGGCACGCTACAATGCCGGCGTCCCGATGCCCGACTGTTGTGCGGGCACACCATTCATTGTCTGCTTACCCGATTCGTCCGATTCCCATGCTCGCTACCGACTCCGATCCGATCGTCGCCATTGCCACTGCTGCCGGCCGGGGCGGTATTGGCGTCGTCCGCGTGTCGTTCGGGCGCGGCGGCGAGGCGGCCGCGCTGCCGCTGATCGACGCGTTGTGCGGGCAGCGGCTCGCGCCGCGCCATGCGAGCTACGTGCCGTTCGTCGACGAGCACGGCGCGCCGCTCGACCGCGGGATCGCGCTGTATTTCCCCGCGCCGCATTCGTACACCGGCGAGCACGTGCTGGAACTGCAGGGACATGGCGGACCGATCGTGATGCAGCTGCTGCTGCAGCGCTGCCTGGATGCAGGGCGCGGCTTCGGGCTGCGGCTCGCGCAGCCGGGCGAGTTCACGCGGCGCGCGTTCCTGAACGACAAGCTCGATCTCGCGCAGGCCGAGGCGGTCGCCGACCTGATCGAGGCGAGCACCGAAGCGGCGGCGCGCTCGGCCGGGCGCTCGCTCGACGGCGCGTTCTCGCGGCAGATTCATGCGTTGGTCGAGGACGTGATCACGCTGCGGATGCTGGTCGAGGCGACGCTCGATTTCCCGGAAGAAGAAATCGACTTCCTGGAAGCGGCCGATGCGCGCGGCAAGCTCGCGAAGATCCGCGAGCAACTCGCGCACGTGCTCGGCGACGCGCGACAGGGTGCGCTGCTGCGCGAGGGGTTGTCGGTCGTGCTGGCGGGGCAGCCGAACGTCGGCAAGTCGTCGCTGCTGAATGCGCTCGCCGGCGCGGAGCTGGCGATCGTCACGCCGATCGCGGGCACGACGCGCGACAAGGTCGCGCAGACGATCCAGGTCGAGGGGATTCCGCTGCACATCATCGATACGGCCGGGCTGCGCGAGACGGAGGACGAAGTCGAGCGGATCGGGATCGCGCGCACCTGGAGCGAGATCGAGCGCGCGGACGTCGTGCTGCATCTGCTCGATTCACGCACGGGGATGACGGCGGATGACGAGGTGATCGCCGCGCGGTTTCCGGGCGGCGTGCCGGTGGTGCGCGTGCTGAACAAGACGGACCTCACCGGCGTGCCGGCGTGCGTCGAGCATCCGGCGGCGGCAGGCGATCTGACCGAGGTACATCTCTCGGCGAAGCGCGGCGACGGGATCGACATGCTGCGCGCGGAGTTGCTGCGGATCGCCGGGTGGCAGGCAGGGGCCGAAGGGGTGTATCTCGCGCGCGAGCGGCATCTGATTGCGCTGCGGGCCGCGCAGGAGCATCTTGCGCAGGCGGCGGATCATGCGGAGCAACGTGCGCAGTCGCTCGATCTGTTCGCGGAGGAGCTGCGGCTCGCTCAAGAGCAACTCAATGCGATTACCGGGGAATTCACTTCCGATGATCTGCTGGGGGTTATCTTTAGCCGGTTCTGTATCGGGAAGTGAGCGCATGCTCGCGCGGCGGCCCTACGGCGCGGACATTCCCCGTTAGCCCGTTAATCCCGTCAACGACTGGAAATAGCATGCGCGGCTCGAACGTCTTCATGGCGAAACGCTCGCTGCGCTATAGGTACAGGTATTTCTGATGCATGCGGAGCCGGTCAAGCCGGCTCGATGGGGCTGCGGCCCGGACTGTCGACGCTGCTCGCTACAGCTGCATGCCGACGCATCCGAACCCGCCCCCGTCATCAATCCCAGTGCCGATGATGATGGTAATACCCGCCACCACCGTAATACCCGCCGCCATCCGGCACCACGATGCAGCCGCTCAACAGCACGGCCACACCGGCAATCAGTAAAAGGGTTTTTTTCATCGCGTTCACCTGCTCGGATTCGAGACGAACTGAGCATAGCGAGCGCGCTCAACACGGCGTGTAAGCGATCGTATCCCCGTGCCGGATTCGGTAACGGAGGATTATTCCGGTCACAATGACCGTAACAACTCCCGAATCCGCAGACGATTTCACGCCGCGACGACGCGGTTTCTCCCCCCATCCTTTGCGCGGTACAGCGCGGCATCGGCGGCTTCGACCAACGCATCGGGCGTCGACAGCTCGGCGGCCGACACGGTCGCGCAGCCAACGCTGACGCTCACGCGTCCGGCCGGCGACGAAGGCATCGCGAGATCGAGCCGCAGCACGGCTTCGCGCGCTTCCTCGGCGACGAGCCGCGCACCGCGCGCACCGGTGTTCGGCAGCACGATCGCAAACTCCTCGCCGCCGTAGCGCGCGACGATATCCGCCGGCCGCCGCACCGCGCCGGCCAACGCATTCGCGACCGCGATCAGGCACGCATCGCCCTTCACGTGACCGAACGCGTCGTTGTATGCCTTGAAGTGATCGACGTCGACCATCAGCAGCGACAGCGGTTCGCCCTGTCGCCGCGCCTGCAGGAACAGCGTGTGAAAGTGATCGTTGAAGTGGCTGCGGTTGAACGCGCCCGTCAGCCCGTCGCGTGCGGACGAACGGATGAGCATCGTGTGCGCCTCGAACAGCCGCTGATACAGCATCGTCACTTCCCAGGCGAGCACGCACACGAGTATGCCCGGCGTGAACATGCTGAACACGCGCGCGAGATACCAGCCGATCGTGAAACGATGGGTGCTCAACAGGTTCAGCGTCGTATCGGTCAGGCACGCGAGCACCGCGATCGCGAGCCAGAGGTCGAGGGTCGTGCGCAGCCGGCCGGAGACCAGCACCGCGACGAGCGCCAGCGCATTGAGTGTCCACACGACGAGCGCGACGCCGTTGACGGGCAGCACGGCCGCATTGCCCGGCGGACGAAACGCAGGCGGCAGCGACACGTTCAGCGCGAACAGGCACAGCACGCCGGCGGTGACAGCGGGCCCGCCGACCAGCGCGAGCGTCCACCAGCGCGTCTGCCGAGCGCCGATCGGCGCGCGCGCCAGCCGAGCACGCGCGAGCAGCGCGACCATGACGAAACCAGGGAAGCCCGCGTGCCAGAAGATCCACATCCACGCGGCGCTTTGCGGTTGTGCGCCGAACAGCCCATGCGGCGCGAACACGCCGGGAAAGGTCAGCAGCTGCAGCGCGACGGCGAGTGCGGTGAACGCATAGGCGCCGCCGAGCGCGCCGAGCACGGGCTGGCGCGTCACGGTGAACTGCGCGCCAAGGAAGAATGCGGCGATGCTCGCGGTGGTGAACACGGTCAGCGCGCACATCGGCATGAACGGCTCGACGGCCGGCAGCGCGACGTTCGCGTGTGGCGCGGCGATCCCGAGCGCGAGCACGATCACCAGTGCCGTGAGCGCGCCGAACCACAGCTGACGACGCGTCGTATGCTGGATCAGGATACCTTCCATGGACTCCCCCGGGCGCTCGTGCGGAAACGCCCGGTCTTGGCGCCGGGCGGCGTGCATCCGGCCGCGATGCGATCGGTGCGGCCCGATCCTATCTCGTTATTGGCGCGCGCTCAAACACCGAGGCCGGGGCCGAAGTTGCCGGCGACCCAGCGCGTGACGGCATTGACGTCCGCGTAGTCCTGTTCGGGCAGGCCGTCGAGCATCGACAGCACTTCGTTGCTCGCGCCGGCATCGCGCGCGGCGTCGACGATCGCATCCTTGTTCGCGGGGTAGCGGACGGCGGCCAGCACGTCGGCGATCTGCAGGTCGATCGCTTCACCGGGGATATCGTGCGGAGGGAGGGCAGGTTTGTCGTTCACGTCGGCGTCTCGCTGGTTGAGCGGGAATCGGTTCGTAGCGGAAGTCGGCACCGTTCGGGGCGACCCGCCGGGGCGGCCCGCCCGGACGGCAGCACTGCGGGGACGGCGATCGACTCAGTGCCCGCGCCGCACGCGGCGCCACGGATGCTTCCAGTCGATATGCGGTGCGTTTTCATCGCGCGGATGCTGGCGCCGATGTTCCTGCCATAGTTCGTCGGAGAACAGCGCAGCCACGATCACGAGTGGCAGCACAAGGAAGATGCCGAGTATGACTTGCTCGATCACGATAGCCTCCTTGCGGTGGCAGGAACCCTTGCTCCCATTCTAGGCTCTGAACTTCGCCCGCGGTCAACTTCTTGCAGCGTGGAATACCCCTGTTCGAGGGAGCGCCTCACGGGTGTTTTCACGCACGCGCGGGCATCAAAAAGGACACCAACATGCAACTCCAGAACGACAAGCACACGCTTGCACTGCGGCCGCTGGAGCGCCAGGACCTGCGCTTCGTTCACGAGCTGAACAACGACGCGAAGATCATGCGCTACTGGTTCGAGGAACCGTACGAAACCTTCTCCGAGCTGTCGCAACTGTATGACCGCCACGTGCACGACCAGCGCGAGCGCCGCTTCGTCGCGGTCGATCCGCAGGACGAAATGGTCGGCCTCGTCGAGCTGATCGAGCTCGACTACATCCACCGTCGCGGCGAGTTCCAGATCATCATCGCGCCGCAACGCCAGGGGCGCGGCTATGCGGGGCAGGCGACGCGCCTCGCGATCGAATATGCGTTCAAGGTGCTGAACATGCGCAAGCTGTACCTGATCGTCGATACGTCGAATGCGGCGGCCATCCACGTGTACGAGAAATGCGGATTCCAGCACGAGGCCGAATTGAAGGAAGAATTTTTCGGCAACGGGATGTATCACAACGCATATCGCATGTGCATTTTCCAGCGCGATTATTTCGAGCGCCCGCAATCAGACTGAATAACGCCGGGTAAAAAACACGGATGAAAACCCCCGCGGCCCCGCTGCCGCAGGCGCCCGGACCGCTCGGGAAAATACGGGTTAATACGAACGCGCTTATACCTGGCATTTTTCTTGTATCAAGTAAATCCGATCCCGCACTGCGGTAAATTCATATCGTTTCGGATGACTTTGTGTGCAGCGCACCAAAATGATCCGGATATCGAAATGAATTATCCAAACCGTTCAATCGGCTCATTGTAACTTTGGTGAAAGCCTTGCCCCGCAATGCTTTGCGCTTGGGGGGGTCGCGCCTGACCGCGAGCCAGAAGACATCCATGCACACGCGCGACACGCGAAAACCGGGTGCGCGCAGGGTGCGACAATTCGCCGCTATTGCGACCGCACAACAAATGTGCTTGCTATCGCTCACCGGTCTTCTAAAGTGAAAAACGCGGGTTCACGATCACCTTTAAACACATAGCTAACCCAGCCTGGTGCCCGCAAGCCTGGAGACAAAAACATGATGAAGCGAACCGGTGTCCTTGTTGCCCTTGTCGGCGCATTTTCCGTGGTGTCGATCGCCCAGGCAGGCGGCGATGCGGCTGTCCAGCCGAAGCAGGAAATCCAGCTGACGAAGAATGCATGGGGTTGTCTGTCGAAAGACAATCTGGACTCCGTACTGAACCACGAGCGTGACGGCAAGTCGCAGGCGAAGCAGCAATACTTCGACGACTACCGTTGCCTGTCGGTGCCGGAAGGCCAGCGCTTCCGCGTGGTGTCGGTCGACCAGGGCGACGTTCAGTTCGTCAGCGCCGACAACAGCGATCAGCAAGGTCTCTGGACCGATTCGCGCTTCGTCAAGCAGTAACCGCACGCGCGCCTCTCGCGCCCCCGCGCGCCGGCCTGACTTGTCGGCGGCGCGGCCCAAAAGCGGCCCGGCCGATGCCGGGCCGTCGTGCTGTGGAGCTTCCGTCGCGTGCCGGGCCGCGTGCATTCGGTATCATCACGACCCACCGAACCGAATGCCCGCCCGGGCCGTATCCGCATGGCGCTGAAATCCACGATCTACAAAGCCGAGCTGCAAATCGCCGACATGGATCGGCACTACTACGCCGATCACGCATTGACGGTCGCCCGTCACCCGTCGGAAACCGACGACCGGATGATGGTGCGCATCGTCGCGTTCGCGCTGTTCGCGCACGAGCGTCTCGAATTCTCCAAGGGGCTGTCGGACGTCGACGAGCCCGATCTGTGGCAAAAGGACCTGACGGGCGCGATCGACGTCTGGATCGAGGCCGGCCAGCCCGACGAACGGCGCATCTCGAAGGCGGCCGGCCGCGCCGGGCAGGTCACGGTGATCGCGTACGGCGGCAAGGCGTCGGACATCTGGTGGCAGGGCGTGCGCAGCAAGGTGGAGCGGCTGCGCAACGTGCAGGTGCTGTCGCTGGCCGACGGCGTCGCGGCCGCGCTCGGGCGCCTCGCCGAGCGCACGATGCGTCTGCAATGCACGGTGCAGGACGGCGCCGCATGGATCTCGAGCGCCGACCACGATCCGGTTGCGGTCGAATGGACCGTGCTGAAGGCGCGCGCCGGCGCGTGACGGGCGGCGCTCAGCCGATCGCGGCGGGCGGCCCCTTGAATTCCAGCATGTTCCCTTCGGGATCGAACAGATAGATCGACGGCCCGTAGCCGCCGGCGCCGTAGCGCTCGGCGGGGGCGCCGGGGCGCGCGCCGTGCGCGGCGAAATGCGCGATCAGCGCGTCGGGGTCGAACGGCTCGACGCGCAGGCATAGATGGTCGAGATTGCGGCCGGTGCCGGGCGGGCCGCTGTCGGGACGGTCGATCGGGCCGCCGACCGACAGCAGGTCGATCAGCGCGTCGCCGGCGCGCAGCTGCACGAGGCCCAGGTCGGGTTGTTCCTTCTCCACGTGGCAGCCGACGGCGTCGCAGTAAAAGCGCGTCATCGCCGCCATGTCGGTCACGCGCAGCACGACGTGATCGATCGCGCGGATGGTCGGTTTCATGAGCAGGCACTCCTTCATGGATGGCGTGCCCCGAGTGTAGACCGCCGGCGCGGGATGCCGGAACGCGCTCCGATCGACGGACGAAAAAAAGCCCGTTCACGCAGAGCGGAACGGGCTTAATCCATATCAGGAGGAGACATGGAGGAGACAGTTCCAACTATACACACGGCGATGGTGCGTTGCAATATTCCGAGTGTAAAAAATGGTCAGGACGGCGATTTGTCGCATCCGCACTGCAGCAAAAGGGTGACGGGAAGATGACGAAGGCGGTGTCCGGGCAGCATCCGCGCGGCTTTTCGTCCGATTGATCGCTTTGGATGCGTCCCCGGTTTTGCCAATGCGAATCACAGAGCAAGATTCAGGGCGCGACGGCCCATGCCGATGTCTAGAGTAGGCACCATCTACACTAGAGAGTGCGAGGTTCAGATGAAAACCGCCTATCCGACCGACGATGCCCGCTGGGGCGCCGTGACCGCCCGCGATCCGCACGCGGACGGCGCGTTCTTCTATGGCGTGCGCACGACCGGCGTGTTCTGCCGCCCGAGCTGCGCGTCGCGGCTGCCGCGGCGCGAGCATGTGTCCTTCTTCGCCGATCCGGCCGCCGCGCGCGCGGCAGGCTTTCGTCCGTGCAAGCGCTGCCAGCCGGAAGGGCTGCCGCGCGAGCTCGACATCGTCAATCGCGCATGCGCGGTGCTCGACGCGCATCCGGAGCGGCTCACGCTGCAGCAGCTGAGCGATGCCGTCCACGTGAGCCCGTTCCACCTGCAGCGGCTGTTCAAGCGCGTGGTCGGCGTGTCGCCGCGGCAGTACCAGGCCGCGCAGCGCGGCGCCGCGCTGCGCGAGGCGCTGCAAAGCGGGCAGCCGGTCACGCAGGCGGCCGTCGACGCGGGTTTCAATTCGCCGTCGCGGCTCTACGCATCGGTGCCGCGCGAGCTGGGAATGGCGCCGTCCGCGTTCCGTCGCCAGGGCGCGGGCCTCCGGATCGACTATGCGACCGCGTCGACGCCGCTCGGCACGGTGCTGGTCGCCGCGACCGAACAGGGCATCTGCCGGATCGCGTTCGGCGACGAACCGGCGCCGCTCGTCGACGAACTGAAGGATGCGTTCGCGCGCGCCGAACTGGTCGAAGCGCCATCGCGGCTCGCGCCGTTCGTCGCGCAGATCCGCGCGTACCTCGACGGCACGCGGCACGCGTTCGACCTGCCGCTCGACATCGCGCCGACCGCGTTCCAGCAGCGCGTCTGGGAAGCGCTGACGCACATCCCGTACGGCGAAACGCGCAGCTACTCGGAGATCGCCGAGGCGCTCGGCTCGCCGCGTGCGGTGCGCGCCGTCGCATCGGCCTGCGCGTCGAATCCGGTCGCGCTCGCGATTCCGTGCCATCGTGTCGTGCAGAAGGGCGGCGCGCTGGCCGGATATCGCTGGGGCGTGCGCCGCAAGGCGACGCTGCTCGCGTCCGAAGCGCGCCATGTGCGCGACGATGAAACCGAAGCCGTTGCGGAGGGCAACGTAGTTTGAGCATCGAAACAACCACGATTACGTCGATCGCGGACGGCGGCCAGGTGCCGCCGTCCGCGCAGATGGAGCTGCGCTTCAAGGCGCCGTACGACTGGGCGCGCGTGCTGCGCTTCTTCAGCGGGCGTGCGATTCCGGGTGTCGAACAGGTCGTCGACGGCGTGTATCGCCGCATCGTCGATCTGAACGGCGACGCGGGCCGCCTTACCGTCACGAAGCATCCGCGCCGGCATTGCCTGATCGCGACGGTCGAAGGGGCGGCCGCGCGCCATGTGGACGACGCATTCGCGCGCCGCGTCGCATCGATGTTCGATCTCGGCGCCGATCCGGCTGCGATCGGCGGAGGCCTTGCGCGCGACCCGTGGTTCGCGCCGCTCGTCGAAGCCGCGCCGGGGCTGCGCGTGCCGGGCGCCTGGTCGGGGTTCGAGCTTGCGGTGCGGGCGATCGTCGGCCAGCAGGTGAGCGTGAAGGCGGCCACGACGATCGTCGGCCGGCTCGTCCAGCGGGCCGGCGAGCGCGTCGTGCACGACGACGGCATGCCGGCGGCGGACGGCGCGCCGGCCTGGCGTTTCCCGACGCCGGACGCGCTCGCCGCATGCGATCTGGAGAAGATCGGCATGCCCGGCAAGCGGGCCGCGGCGCTGACGGGCATGGCGCGCGCGGTGGCGGCCGGCCACGTGCCGCTCGATCCCGCGCAGGCCGATCTCGGGACCTTGCGCCGCGCGTGGCTCGATCTGCCCGGCATCGGCCCGTGGACCGTCGAATACATCGCGATGCGGGCGTGGCGCGACCCCGACGCGTGGCCGGCGTCCGATCTCGTGCTGATGCAGTCGATCGCGGCGCGCGATCCGTCGCTCGACCGGCTCGCGAGCCAGAAGCACCGCACCGAAGGCTGGCGGCCGTGGCGCGCGTATGCGGCGCTTCATCTGTGGAACGACGTGGCGGACCGGGCCAGCGGCGCGCGCGGCGGATGACGGTCGCGTAGGCCTCCCCGTGGGCGGCGAGCGGGCAACGCCGCGATGCAACCCGCGGCGGGCGCGGGTCCGGCTGCGATCGGTCGGTCGTCCTCACGGTTGCGACGCCTGACGGACGATCAAGCCGCTCCGCCGCCTGTCGCCTGTCAACCGTAGCTGGACGTCGCCCACATCCGGAGGCCCAGCACTGACGGCTGCGCCACCGATCTGCGGACCGAGATCGCCGCCGGCGTACGGTCGACCGGGCGTCGACGATATCGCCCGGCGCATTCGGCGGCACGGGTTGCACCTGTCGGCGCCGCTGCGCGCACCGTCCGAGCCATTCGAGCCGTTCGCGTTCCATCCGACGAATTTCACGCGACCGTTGCGTCCGGCGGTGCCGACGGCCGTCGCATGCGCACGCTGCGATCGTCGCCATCGGCCCGCCCGGCGGCCCGCTGCGGCGGGCGCGCACCGCCCGGAGCCACCTCAAGCGCGTGTTTCGGCGAGATGTTAAAGTGCCCGCTACCAACGAAGCGACCAATAATCCAGCCGGCCGCGCGCGGCGTTCTGCGCGCGTCCGTCACGCCCTTGCGCCTCCATGTCGAACACCATGACTCACCGCCAGTCCGAACTGCTGCTGAATCGTCTCGAAGCGCTGAGCTCGGGCCCGACGCGGCAGCATCTGCCCGACGGCCTGCGCGGCATCGAAAAGGAAAGCCTGCGCGTGACGCGCGACGGGATGATCGCGTTTACGCCGCATCCGCGCGCGCTGGGCTCGGCCCTCACGCATCCGTCCTTGACGACCGACTATTCCGAAGCGCTGATCGAATTGATCACGCCGGCGGAGCCCGACGCGTCGCTCACGCTCGAACGCCTCGACGATCTGCACCGCTACGTGTATGCGTCGCTCGGCGACGAGCTGCTGTGGAACGAATCGATGCCCGGCCTGTTGCCGGCCGACGATGAGATCCCGATCGCCGACTACGGCACGTCGAACATCGGCCGCCTGAAGACGGTGTACCGCCGCGGCCTCGCGCATCGCTACGGCCGCACGATGCAGTGCATCGCCGGCATCCACTACAACTACTCGCTGCACGAGGAGGTGTGGCGGCGCCTGCATGCGGACGAAGGCTCGACGGCCACGCTCGTCGACTATCAATCGGAGCGCTATCTCGCGCAGATCCGCAACTTCCGCCGTCGCAGCTGGCTGCTGATGTACCTGTTCGGCGCATCGCCCGCGCTCGACACGAGATTCCTGCGCGGCAAGCCGCACAAGCTCGATGCGTTCGATGCCGACACGCTGTATCGGCCGTATGCGACGAGCCTGCGGATGAGCGACCTCGGTTACTCGAACACGACCGCGCAGGCCGCGCTGCACGTCGACTACAACACGCTGTCCGGCTATCTCGACGCGCTGTCGACGGCCGTGAGCGAGCCGTATCCGCCGTACGAGGCGATCGGCACGCATCGCGACGGCGAATGGATCCAGATCAATACGAACGTGCTGCAGATCGAGAACGAGTTCTATTCGACGATCCGTCCGAAGCGCATCACGTATTCGGGCGAGCGTCCGCTGCATGCGCTCGCGTCGCGCGGCGTGCAGTACATCGAAGTGCGCTGCCTCGACATCGATCCGTTCGAGCCGACCGGCATCGCGCTCGAGACCGCCCGCTTCATCGACGCGTTCCTGCTCGCGTGCGCGCTCGACGAGAGCCCCGTGCTCGACTGCGGCGCGTACAAGGAAGCGAATGCGAACTTCGCCAGCGTGACGATGGACGGGCGCAAGCCGGGGCTCACGCTGATGCGCGACGGCCAGCCGGTCACGCTGCAGGCATGGGCGGACGACCTGATGGCCGATATCGAAACCGTCGGGCGCCGTCTCGACGAGATCCGCGGCGGTGACGAGCATGCGCGTGCGATCGCCGCGCAGCGCGAGAAGCTGGCCGATCCGGAGCGCACGCCGTCGGCGCGCGTGCTGCGCGAGATGCGCGAGAACGGGCAGTCGTTCCTCGCGTTCGCGCTCGCGCACAGCGAAGCGCATGCCGCGCATTTCCGTGCGAACCCGCCGTCGGCGGAGACGATGCGTGCCGAGCAGGCGCTCGCGGCGAAGTCGCTGGCCGAGCAGGCCGAGCTGGAAGCGAAGGAGGCCGGATCATTCGACGCGTTCGTCGCGGCCTATCGCGCGTACACGCTGAACCGCTTCAGCGTTTGATGGCAGCAACCCGCTGCGCGTCGCGCGGCGGGTAGCCGGCTGCGGCCCGGCTGGTCGCGTGTCCACGCGAGCGGCCCGGTTCACCCGCTTCAATGATGCGCGTACGTGTCGCGATCGACCACGTGCGGCAGCGCCGGTTTTCCCGATTCCACGTTCGCATGGCCGTCGCTGCCGTAGCCGGCCGCGTCGCCGCGCGCCTGTGCGGCACGCTGCATGATCGCCTGCATGTTTTGCGGAAAGTCGGGACTGCTGGCGAGACTCGTCCGGTAGCCGGCGGCCTGCAATTCAACGAGTTCCTGGCGAACTTCCGCACGCGTCAATGTCGACGCGGCGTGGGCCTGGGCCTGGGCGACGATAGTCGAGCCGATCACCAGTAACGTGCAGCCCGCAAGCTTCATGGTTTTCATCGTGTTGCTCCGTGAGTCTCCGGAGCCGTGCCGTCGTCGGCACGGGCGGAATCGATGCAGCGAGTCTAGGCTTCGGATGGCAAACGAAACACCCCGCGCGCCATCAGTCACCTTTGCCGGTTGAGCAACATTGCGCCAGCGGCTTGCTGGCGCACGTGTCAGCGGGCTGCCGGCCTGCCGTCAGCGTGCGGGGGACGCCGCGTATCGGCGCCGCGCGCATCGGGCTTGCCCTCCTTGTACAAGCGCGATGCGCCTCCTAACCTCTTTTAAGCGACCGATCGGTCGGCGCCGCGGCATGGTTGCATGCGCAAGCGTCGGGCGATCTTTGCCGCCGTGGAACGCACGTTTGATACGGGGGCGGGGTGTGCGCGGGCGCCAGGGCGCCATGCTTCGGTCGACCGCGAAGCATGGCGCGGGAGCGAATGCTGAAGCGCCTACTTCGGTCGACTGGGAAGCATGGGATGGGAGCAAGCGCTGAAGCGCCAACTCCCGCCAACCGCGAAGCATGGGACAGGAGTAAGCGCTAAAGCGCTAACTCCTATCGACACGGAGACACGAGACACGATGAATCCCACCGCAGCCCTGCCGCCCGGCATCCTGTTCGCGCAGCCGTTGACGCCCGTCGCCAACTCGCTGCTCCTGTCGTTCCTCGTCGCGGTGATCCCGATCGCGGTCGCGCTGATCGCGCTCGGCGTGCTGCGCCGGCCGGCGTGGCAGGCGTCGCTGGCCGGGCTCGTCGCCGGCCTCGCGGTCGCGATCGGTGCGTGGGGCATGCCGGTCGGCCTCGCGTTCAACGCGGTCGGCGCCGGCATGGCGCTCGCGCTCGTGCCCGTGATGTGGATCGTGTTCAACGCCTTGCTGCTGTACAACATCGCGGTGAAGTCGGGCCGCTTCGACCAGTTCCGGCAGTGGATGCTCGACAACCTGCCCGACGACCGCCGCCTCGTGCTGCTCGTCGTCGCGTTCTCGTTCGGCTGTCTGCTCGAAGGGATCTCCGGCTTCGGCACGCCGGTCGCGATCACCAGCGCGCTGCTGATCGCGCTCGGCTTCCCCGCGCTCGAAGCGCTCACCTACACGCTGCTGTTCAACACGGCCCCGGTCGCGTTCGGCGCGCTCGGCGTGCCGATCACCGTGCTCGGCGCGGTCACGTCGCTGCCGCCCGCGACGCTCGGCGCGATGGTCGGCCGGCAACTGCCGTTCTTCGCGCTGCTGCTGCCGTTCTACGTGGTCGGCGCATACGGCGGCATGCGCTCGATCGCGAAGCTGTGGCCCGCGCTGCTTGTGTCGGGCGCCAGCTTCGCGATCGCGCAGTTCGTCACGTCGAACTTCCTCGGCTACCAGCTCACCGACGTGCTGTCGTCACTCACGTCGCTGATCGTCACGATCGGCTTCCTGCAAGTGTGGAAGCCGCAGCCCGATCCGCAGTACGCGCTCGCGCGCAGCGTGCCGGCCACGGCCGGCGCCGTGCGCGCGGGCTTCGGCGGCTGGCTGCCGTGGCTCGTCGTGTCGGTGGTCGTGATCGTGTGGGTGCACGCGAACATCGCGGCGATCGGCGACGTGAAGATCAAGTGGCCGGGCCTGCACAACGCGGTGTTCGTGTCGCTGTACCACAAGCCGTATGCGGCGATCTGGGACTTCCAGCCGCTCGGCACCGGCACCGCGATCCTCCTGTCGGCGATCATCACGGCCGCGCTGACGCGCACCGGCGTCGGCGCGTTCTTCGAATGCGTGGTCAAGACGTGGCGGCAGACGTGGATCGCGATCGTCACCGTGATGATGATCGTCGGGCTCGCGTACCTGCTGAACTACTCGGGGATCAGCTACACGCTCGGCACCGGCGTCGCGTCGACCGGCGCGTTGTTCCCGCTCGTGTCGGCGTCGCTCGGCTGGATCGCGGTGTTCCTGTCCGGCAGCGACACGTCCGGCAATGCGCTGTTCGGCAACCTGCAGGTCGTCGCCGCCCGCCAGCTCGGCTTCGATCCGGTGCTGATGGCCGCGACCAACTCGTCGGGCGGCGTGATGGGCAAGATGATCTCGCCGCAGAACATCGCGACGGGCGTGTCGACGACCGACCTGAAAGGGCAGGAAGGCGTCGTGTTCGCGCGCACCTTCTGGCACAGCGTGATCCTCACGCTGCTGCTCGGCGTGCTGGTGTTCCTGCAGCAGCACGTGCTGACGTGGATGATCCCCGCGCTGCCGAAGTAGCGCGCGGCGGGAAGCAACAAGGAAGGCACGAGGACGACAACGAGGGAAGGTGCGGGAAAAGCGCCGGAAAGGGCAGGGAAGTGCGGCGGGAAATACGCGAAACCGGTGAATGCGCGGCGGCTCAGCGCGCGTTCACCGGCCGCGCTGCGCGTGGCGCGCTTGCCGCATCGTGCGTGGCCGGCTGCGCCCGCAGGATGCACGCGAGGAACGCATCGATCGCGGGGCTCTGGCGGCGCGCCTTTAGGTAGTACACGTATTCGTCGATCGTCGTGTCGACGCCCCGCAGCGCGACGACGCGCAGGTCCGGATGGCGCTCGGCCTCGCCGCGTGGAAACAGGCTCCCGCCCACGCCATGCAGGATCGCCTCGCGGATCGCTTCGCGGCTGCCGATCTCGGCGACCGACGTGGCCGCGACGCCGGCCGCCGCGAGGATCGTCTCCGTGCAGCGGCGCGTGACCGATCCTTCCTCGCGGATCAGCAGCCGCACGTCGGCGAGCTGCGCGGCGTCGATCGCGTCGAAGCGCGCGAGCGGATGGTCGCGATGCACGACGAGCACGAGCGGATCGGTGGAGATCACCTTGCGTTCGAGGCCGTCCGCGTCATTGCGCTGCGACGACACCGCGAGGTCGATGCGGAATTCCTGCAGCGCCTGCAGGATCTCTTCGGAGTTGCCGATCCGGCACGTGAGCGCGATCGACGGATGCGCATGCGAGAAGCGGCCGACCGCATCCATGATGTAGTACGGCCCCGTGGCGCCGATCCGCAGATGGCCTTCGAACAGGCCGCCGACGTTGCGCAGCATGATGTCGGCCTGCGCCTCGAGCGCGATCATCTTTTCGACGAGCGGCAGCAGCTCGATCCCGGTCTCGGTGACCTCGAGCTTGCGGCCGCTGCGGTAGAACAGCTCGACGCCGTACCACTGCTCGACCTGCCGGATCTGCGCGGCGATCGTCGGCTGGCTCACGCCCAGATGGCGCGCGGCACGCGTGATGCTGCCCTGCCGGACGGTCGCGTGGAACGCCTTCAGCTGATCGAACACGACTCGGCTTCTCCCCCGTCTTCATCGCGCGTCAGCGTAGCGTACGCATGTGTCGGCCGGATGAAAGGCGCGTCGTGCGCCGCTTCGAAAAAAAGCTGGGGGTGAGCGCAAGAAACCTGCTGGATCCGGTCACGGCCGGGACATGCCGGTGCGGACTAATAGCGGCAACGCACGACCGCCGGCCCCGCTCGACCGGCGCCACCTCTACCGACCCACAGGATCCTCTTCATGTCCGCCAACAATCGACGCGATTTCCTGCGCCTCGCCGCCCAGTCGGCCGGCGCGATGGCCGCCTACGCCGGCTTTCCGCCCGCGATCCGCAAGGCGCTGGCCATGCCGGCAGCGTATCGCACCGGCACGATTCGCGACGTCGAACACGTCGTGATCTTCATGCAGGAAAATCGCTCGTTCGACCACTACTTCGGCGGGCTGCGCGGCGTGCGCGGCTTCAACGACCCGCGTCCGCACCTGCTGCCGAGCGGTGCGCCGGTATGGCAGCAGCCGCCGGCATCGGTGTTCACGAAGAACTACCATTCGCGCGGGCTCGACCCGGCCGCGCCGTACGTGCTGCCGTTCTACCTCGACCCGAAGCAGACGACCGAATTCCAGCCGGGCACCAACCACGGCTGGAGCAGCGGCCACCTGTCCTGGAACAACGGCCAGTGGGACCAGTGGGTGAACCAGAAGCAGGACGTGCTGACGATGGGCTACCTGAAGCGTCAGGACCTCACGTACCACTACGCGCTCGCCGACGCGTTCACGATCTGCGACTCGTACTTCTGCTCCGCGCACGCGGACACCGCGCCGAACCGCATCTACCTGTGGACCGGCACGGTCGACCCGCGCAACATCTACGGCACCCAGCCGAACGGCCCGGGCATCGGCGAGCGCAACGACGTGAACGGCTACACGTGGACGACCTACGCCGAACGCCTCGAGGAAGCAAAGATCAGCTGGAAGGTGTACCAGGGCGGCACCGGCATTCCGGGCGACCCGACCGACAACTACACCGACAATTCGCTGATGTTCTTCAAGCGCTTCCAGGTGAAGGAAGGCGCGAGCGGCGCGCTGGTCGACAAGGGCGCGTCGGACCACACGCTCGCCGAGCTGAAGGCCGACGTGCAGGCGAACCGGCTGCCGCAGGTGTCGTGGATCGTGTCGCCGTACAAGTACAGCGAGCACCCGCAGGCGTCGCCGACCGACGGCGCGTTCTACATCAACATGGTGCTCGAGGCGCTGACGTCGAACCCCGAGGTGTGGGCGAAGACGGTGTTCATCCTCAACTACGACGAGAACGACGGGCTGTTCGACCACGTCGTGCCACCGGTGCCGCCGGTCACGAGCGGCGTGGGCGGCCAGGGCATCGTGTCGTCGAACCTGCTGTCGAACCTCGGCGACGAACTGCTCGACCTGAACAAGTACCCGGGCGAGATGAGCCCGCTGGTGCCCGGCGCCGACCCGGGCGGCCTCCAGCCGATCGGCCTCGGGCCGCGCGTGCCGCTGATCATCATCTCGCCGTGGACGAAGGGCGGGTGGGTCTGCTCGGAGACGTTCGACCACACGTCGGTGCTGCGTTTCCTCGAAGCGCGCTTCGGCGTGAAGGAGCCGAACATCAGCGCGTGGCGCCGGTCGGTCTGCGGCGACCTCACGTCGGCGTTCGATTTCTCCGCGCGCCCCGATACGCGCACGGTGAGCTTCACGGTGCCGCAGCACATCGCCACCGCCGGCCACGCGTATCAAGTGCCCGCGCAGCAGTCGATGCCGGCGCAGGAGCCCGGCACGCGTCCGGCGCGCGCGCTGCCGTACGAGCTGTTCGTGCATGCCCGCGTGAACGGCCGCGACGACAGCGTGTCGCTCGATTTCGCGAACTCGGGTGACGCGGGCGCCGCGTTCTACGTGTACGACCGCCGCAATCCGGCGACGCCGCCGCGCCGCTACGCGGTGTCGTCGCACGACCGCTTCGTCGATACCTGGAGCACGTCGGCCGCGCGCGGCGACTACCATCTCGCCGCGTATGGCCCGAACGGCTATCTGTGCGAGTTCCAGGGCAACACGCGGCTGGCCGCGGACGGCAGTCACGCGAACCCGGAAGCGAAGATCGGCTACGACGTGCGCAACCGCCACGTGTACCTGCAGCTGCGCAACAGCGGCCGCGCGGCGTGCCGGGTGGTCGTCGACAACGCGTACAGCCATGCGCATGCACGCACCTACACGCTGGAGCCGGGCGCACGCATCGAGGATCACGTCGAGCTGTCGTCGAGCCACGGCTGGTACGATCTGACGATCACCGCGACGACGCTGCGCGGCGGCGACGACAAGGTCGTGCGCCGCTTCGCGGGCCACGTCGAGACGGGCCGGCCGAGCCAGAGCGACCCGGGGCCGGTGAAGCAGACCGCCTGACGGCGCAGGCTGACATCGCGCGGTCCGGCGTTTTTTTACGTCGGCCGCGCGATTGGTTTTTGGAAACTGAAAACTGTTGACAATGTGGGGGGGCGACGGTATACAGGGACCATTCGCCGATATGGCGCCCTCGTTTTCACCCGCAGCGTCGCTGCCTGCCCGACCATGACCGCCCCGACCGCCCTCAACGCCATCGAACTCCTGCAAAGCCAGTCGCTCGCGATGATCGTGCAGGACATGCTCGAGCGCGCGATCGTGTCCGGCGAATATGCACCCGGCGAGAAGCTCAACGAAGTCGATATCGCGACCAGGCTGAACGTGTCGCGCGGCCCCGTGCGCGAAGCGTTCCGCGCGCTCGAGCAGGCTGGGCTCCTGCGCAACGAGAAGAACCGCGGCGTGACGGTGCGGGTCGTGCCGCTGCGCGAGGCCGAGGAAATCTACGAAGTGCGCGCGATGCTCGATGAGTCGGTCGCGCGGGCGCTCGCGAAGCGCATTTCGCCCGACACGCTGAAGGTGCTGAAGGGCATCATCCAGTCGATGAAGCAAGCCGCGAAGGCGCACGACGTCACGCGCTACACCGAGCTGAACGTGCAGTTCCACGACGCGATGGTGGTCGGCGTCGGCAATACGCACCTCATCGATACCTATCGCCGGCTCGTGCGCCAGCTCGGGCTGCTGCGCCAGGCCGCGATCGAGGCGGAAGAGGATGCGATCGCGGTGTCCGCGGCCGAGCACGACAAGATCGTGCAGGCGCTCGCGAGCGGCGACGAGGACAAGGCAGTTGCGCTCGTGCGCGAGCACGTCGCACACGGCCTCGCGCGGATGCGCCGCACGCACGAGCAGGGGCTGCCCGCGACGGGCAAGGCGGCGCGGGAGAAAGCAGAGCGCGTGTAACGCCGCCACCCGGCACGCCGTACCCAAAGCCAAGGGACGCTTCGCAGCGTCCCTTTTTCGTTGCGCGTCACGTCATCGCATCGGAACCTCGTCACCCCTTGTCCGCCTTCCCCGCCGCGCTCGCGAATTTCGCGAGCCACGTGTCGACGGCCGCCGGCCGCCGGCTCTCGTCTTCCGCGCGCTCCTTGCGGCGGATCGCGTTGCGCACGACGTGCGCGCCGACATAGCGGATCGGCTCCGGCGGGAAATGGCCGAGCGGGCCGCGCACGATCGGGCTGCGCGTCCATGCGTTGTCGAGGCCGAGCACCAGCGACGACAGGATCTGCCCGCCCATGTAGGTCGGCCCGACGCCGTTGCCCGAATAGCCGAAGCCGTAGAACACGTTCGGCGCGTCGTCGAGGCGGCCGAAGAACGGGAAGCCCGTCACCGAGCGGTCCGACGGACCGTTCCAGCTCGCGGTGATCGGCACGCCCGCGAGCGACGGGAAGAATTCGCGCAGGCTCCGCGTGAGCTGCGCCTCGTACGGCGAGCGCCGGTCGAACACCGGCGCGATGCGGCTGCGCCAGGAGAACGTATTGCCGCCCTTGCCGAGCATCAGCCGACCATCGGCCGTCGTGCGGTAGTAGTACACGAAGATCCGCGAATCGAGCACCGATACGCCGTCCACGAGCCCGGTCTGCTCGAGCAATTCCGGGCATTTTTCGGTGATGACCATGTCGCTCGACACGACGGCGATCGTGCGTTCGAACTGCGGGAAGCGGCTCGCCATCCACGCGTTGATCGCGAACACCAGCTTGCCCGCGCGCACGCTGCCGGACGGCGTGCGCACGACGGCCGGCTGCCCCGGCGTGAAGTCGACGAGCGGCGTGCGCTCGTGGATCCGGATCCCCATATCGAGCGCGACGCGCCGCAGCCCGCGCGCGAGCTTGCCCGGATGCACGGTCGCGGCGATCAGTGAGTACACGCCGTCGAGATTGCGGACGGAACCCGAGCGGCGCGCGACGTCGGCGGCCGGCAGCGGTTCGTAGCTGTGGATGCCGCACGCGGCGAGCGCGTCGAGCACAGGCGCGAGCGTGCCGATCTGCGCGCGCGACGTCGCCGTGTACAGCGTGCCGTCGAGCCGCAGTTCGGCATCGATGCGATGCGCGCGGCAGAAGTCGGCGATGTGCTGGACGGCCGCCTCCGACGCCTTCACGAGCCGGATCGCTTCCGCTTCGCCGAACAGCCGGCGCAGCGTCAGGAATTTCGCGGACCACGTGAGCAGGCACCCGCCATTGCGTCCGCTCGCGCCGGCGCCGCACAGGTCGGCCTCGAGTATCACGATGTCGAGCGCCGGGTTCTGCTGCTTCGCCTGGATCGCGGTCCAGAGCCCGGTGAAGCCGCCGCCGACGATACAGACGTCGGCCTGCGTCGCGCCCTGCAGCGCGGGGGCGAGATCGCCGTCGTTGAACAGTGCTTGTTCGATCCAGAAGGGTCGCATCGGGTGTCGTGCCGGTAAGAGTCGGGTTGCCGTGCCGCGCACGGCGGGAAAACGAAAGCGAAACCGCCGCACGACGGCGCGCGGCGATGAGGCGCGCGCCGCGATGCGGCCGGGTGCGTCGCGTCAGGCCGACGCATCGGCGGACACGCGGCGCACGCCCATCGCCTTCAGCGTGTCGGCGATCGCGGCGACCGCGCCCGGAATGCCGGCTTCGGGGAAGTGGCCGATGCAGCCGACGCGGAACGTCTCGACTTCGGTCAGCTTGCCCGGATACAGAATGTAGCCGCGCTTTTTGACCTCTTGATAAAACCGTCCGCCCCGCGCGGCGAGCCCACCTTCGTCGACGTATTGCGCGACAGCCGCGTCGAGCGCCGCGACCACGTGCGTTGGCGCCGTGAAGCGCCATTGCGTCGTGCGCTGCATGTACATCCGCTGGTCGCACCGATCCGCATGCTTCCACTTCCTGCTTTCTGTTCTCTGCCTATTGTTGACAATCTACAAATCATCAATTTTAATGTCAAGCATGGAAAACACCCCCATCGGCGCGGCGCGGGCGCCGACGACTCAACCCTCTTCGAACCGAAAGGAATGAACGTCATGACTGAAACGCCTGTATCCGTGGAAGTGAACGGCCGCCGCTACAACTGGATGAGCCGCCCGGTGGTGGTGGTCTGCGTCGACGGCTGCGCCTATGAATATCTCGAGATGGCGGCCGAGGCCGGCGTCGCGCCGTTCCTGCGCACGCTGCTGAAGCCGGGCACGGCGCTCAAGGGCGAGTGCGTGGTGCCGAGCTTCACGAACCCGAACAACCTGTCGATTGTTACCGGCGTGCCGCCGGCGATCCACGGGATAAGCGGCAACTACTTCTACGATCGCGACACCGGCGCCGAGGTGCTGATGAACGATCCGAAGTACCTCGTCGCGCCCACCGTGCTCGCCACCTTCGCCGAGCGGGGCGCGCGCGTCGCGGTCGTCACCGCGAAGGACAAGCTGCGCCGCCTGCTCGGCAAGGGGCTCAAGGGCATCTGCTTCTCGTCGGAGAAGGCCGACGAGGCGAGCCTCTCGGAAAACGGCATCGACAACGTGCTCGAGTTGGTCGGCAAGCCGGTGCCGAGCGTGTACAGCGCCGACCTGTCCGAATTCGTGTTCGCGGCCGGCGTGCGCCTGCTCGAGACGCGGCCGATCGACCTGATGTACCTGTCGACGACCGACTACGTGCAGCACAAGTGCGCGCCCGGCACCGACGGCGCGAACGCGTTCTACCAGATGATGGACACGTATCTGAAGCGGCTCGACGAGCTCGGCGCGATCGTCGCGATCACGGCCGATCACGGGATGAACGCGAAGCACGACGGCGAGACCGGCGAGCCGAACGTGATCTACCTGCAGGAGCTGTTCGACGAATGGCTCGGGCACGACGTGGCGCGCGTGATCCTGCCGATCACCGACCCGTACGTCGTGCATCACGGTGCGCTCGGCTCGTTCGCGACCGTCTACGTGCCGGCTTCCGCCGACGTCGACGCGCTGCGCGCGCGGCTCGCCGCGGTGGACGGCATCGAGGTCGTGCTGACGGGCGCCGAAGGCTGCGCGCGCTTCGAGTTGCCGCCCGACCGGATGGGCGACCTGATCGTGATCTCTAAGCAGGACGTCGTGCTCGGCACGCGTCGCATCAAGCACGACCTGTCGGGGCTCGACGTGCCGCTGCGCTCGCACGGCGGGATCTCCGAGCAGATCGTGCCGCTGATCTTCAGCAAGCCGGTCGCGACTGACGTCACGAGCCGCGCGCGGCTGCGCAACTTCGACATCATCGACATCGCGCTCAACCATCTGCAGTGACGCGGACGCATCCGCCGGGAGATATTCATGAACGCCATTGCAGCATCGACGGACGCCTGCGGGTTTCATCGTGAAGCACTGCGAATCGATGGTGAAAGAATCCATCGCGACGCGGTGATCGAGGTGCGCAACCCGTACGACGGCGCGCTCGTCGGCACCGTGCCGAAGGCGACGCTCGACGACGTGCGACGCGCGTTTGCGGTCGCGCGTGCCTACCGGCCGTCGCTCACGCGCCACGAGCGCGCGGCGATCCTGCGCCGCGCGGCCGACATCGTGCGTGCGCGCACCGCCGAGATCGCGGCGCTGATCACGGCCGAGGCCGGGTTGTGTCTCAAGGATTCGACGTATGAAGCCGGGCGTGTCGCCGACGTGCTCACGTTCGGCGCGGGTGAAGTGCTGAAGGACGACGGACAGATCTTCTCGTGCGATCTGACGCCGCACGGCAAGAAGCGCCGCGTGTACACGCAGCGCGAGCCGCTGCTCGGCGTGATTTCCGCGATCACGCCGTTCAACCATCCGATGAACCAGGTCGCGCACAAGGTCGTGCCGTCGGTCGCGACCAACAACCGGATCGTCGTGAAGCCGTCGGAGAAGGTGCCGCTGTCGTGCTACCTGTTCGCGGACATCCTGTATGAAGCCGGCCTGCCGCCGCAGATGCTGCAGGTGGTGACCGGCGACCCGCAGGACATCGCGGACGAGCTGATCACGAACCCGGCGATCGACCTGATCACGTTTACCGGCGGCGTGTCGATCGGCAAGTCGATCGCGTCGCGGATGGGCTACCGGCGCGCGGTGCTCGAGCTGGGCGGCAACGATCCGATCATTGTGATGGAAGACGCCGATCTCGACGAGGCGAGCACGCTCGCCGTGTCGGGTTCGTACAGGAACTCGGGGCAGCGCTGCACCGCGATCAAGCGGATGCTCGTGCACGAGGCGGTGGCCGATCGCTTCACCGAGCTGGTCGTCGAGAAAACCCGTGCATGGGCGTACGGGAACCCGGCCGATCCGTCGGTCGACATGGGCACGGTGATCGACGAAGCGGCCGCGAAGTTCTGCGAGCAGCAGGTGAACGACGCGATTGCGCGCGGGGCGCGGCTGCTGGTCGGCAACGTGCGCGATGGTGCGCTGTACTCGCCGACCGTCGTCGATCGCGTGACGCCCGACATGCCGCTCGTGAAGTACGAGACGTTCGGCCCCGTGTCGCCGATCATGCGCTTTCGCGACATCGACGAGGCGATCCGGATGTCGAACAGCACCGACTATGCGTTGTCGTCATCGGTCTGCACGAACCGCTTCGACAGCATCACGCGCTTCATCACGGAGCTCGAGGTCGGCAGCGTGAACGTGCGCGAGGTGCCGGGCTACCGGCTCGAACTGACGCCGTTCGGCGGCGTGAAGGATTCGGGCCTCGGCTACAAGGAGGGCGTGCAGGAAGCGATGAAGAGCTTCACGAATACGAAGACTTATTCGCTGCCCTGGTAAGCGGCACTGCACGTTCTACCCGCGCCGGTGCGCCTACCGGTCGAGCACGGCGGCGACGATCGCCTCCGGCGCATCTTCCTGGACCAGGTGACCGGCGCGCGGCACCCTGATCAGCTTGCCGTTCGCGATGCGATCGGCCAGCGCCTGCCCCTGTTCGAGCGGAATCCACCGGTCGTCCTCGCCCCAGACGATGCGCACCGGAAAGTCCGGCGGCGCGTAGCGGGCCTCCGCTTCCTCGATGTAGCGCTGGCGCATCTGCGCGATTTGCCGATAGAACGCGGCCTGGCCGGCGGGCGTGAGCCATGGCGCGCGGTAGATCGACAGCACGTCGTCGCTCAACGGCTGCGCGACCGCTTGGCCGATATAGGCCGACACGAGCGCGTGATGCGCATAGGCCGGCAACCCGGTGAACGCTGCTTCGTGCTGCGCGACATGCCGCACGAACGGCGAGCCCTGCGGCGCGATCGCGACCGGGTTCACGAGCGTCAGGTCCGAATAGGCGATGCCGTCGAGGAAATGCGCGCGCAGCACCGTCGCGCCGCCGTAGTCGTGCGCAAGCACGCGCGGGCGCGAAATATTCCATTCGTCGAGCAGCGCGCCGAACAGCACGTTCTGCCGGCCGAGCGATACGTCCGCGTCGGGCATGTCCGACTGGCCGTAGCCGAGCAGGTCGTAGAAGAACACGCGATGGCGCCGCGCGAGCCACGGCGCGATCCGGCGCCACACCTGCGATGAAAACGGCGTGCCGTGCACGAGCACGAGCGGCTGCCCTTCGCCGAGCGTGCCCCAGGCGATCCGGTGACCTTCGAAATTGAAGCGATTGGCGAGATCGAGCATCGGTACCTCCGTGCTAACCTATATTGGTGGTTAACAGGTTACGCCGGTTCGTCCGGATATGAAACCGATAGGTGCAAATAAATGGTTACTCGATACGAGCCTGCGCGACAGGCGCACGCATGGAGCGCGGCCGATTTCGTCGGCGGCCATCCGGCGCTCGACTTCCTGAATACGGTGGCCGACACGGGCAAGACGCGCGACGAGGACAAGCTCGCCGACTGGCCGGCCGTCCGTGCGTGGGCGGCGAAATCCGGGTTGCTGGCGGCGGCCGACCTGACGCGGTTCCTGCGTCATCCTCGGCAGGACGGCGCCGACGAGCTGGCTGCGCTGCACGGCTTTCGGGAGGATGCGTATGCGGCGCTCGCGTACCTGACGGCCGGCGACGGCGGCAGCCCCGGCGCGCGAGCGGCGGACCGGCTCGCCGTGGCGATTCGCGATGCGATCGGGCGCAGCACGTTCGAGGCCGTCGACGGCCGCTTCGCGTGGCGCCCCGATGCGCGCGCCGCGTCGCGCTGGATCGACGCGGCCGCGCTCGGGTTCGAGCATCTGCTGCGCGGTGACGATTTCGCGCGCGTGCGGCAGTGCGGCCGCTGTACGTGGTTCTTCGTCGATCGCGGCCGCGGCGTCGGGCGACGCTGGTGCGACATGCGTACGTGCGGGAACCGCGCGAAGGTGGAGGCGTTCAGGGAGCGGTGAGGCGGGGGCAGCGGCGTCGCGGCCCCGGTTCGCCGTGCGTCATTCGGGGATTTCGTGCGGCCGATGATCGGGCCATAGGGTGCCGGCAATGAACAACCCTGCCACCAGGAACGGCGCGCCGATCGCGAACAGGATCGCCGTGAGCGCCCACCGGTCCCAGAACCGGTCGACGAGCGCGCGCTCGGGCGTGACGGGGTCGTACAGCACGTCGACGATCTCGCCTTCGTACAGCCCGGGATTCGATGACGCCGAGCCTTGCGCGAACGTGACCTGGCGGCCGCTGTCGGTCTTGAACGCGATGCTCACCGAGTAGAGCGACGTGCGGGCGGGCGGCGAGTGGGCCGTTTCGGCGATCTCGACGACATGGCCGGTCGAGCGCGCGTAATGGCGGTCGATCTGCCACTGGCGCAGCCCGACAGCGCCGGCGCCGGCCAGGAAACCGGTGCCGATCGCGATCGGGATCAGCACGATCGCGATGTTCCAGCGGCGCCGGATCGTCTTGCGGTCGGCCGGTGCGGAAAACGCGTCGGCTTGCCGGCTGCGGCGCTCGTTCACGTACAACAGGCTGCCGATCGCAAGCGACGCGAGCGCGAGCAGGGCGGGCACCGCGACGGGAAACCAGCGTTGCGCGAAATCGTCGATCAGCGCGGGACGGTTCGGATGGTCGGGGTCGACCAGGACGTCGACGCTTTCGCCGATGTCGTAAGCCGGCACCATCGACGCGGTATTGCCGGCGACTTCGCGGCGCCGGCCGTCGTTCGCGAGATAGGCGACGATCGGGCGATATGCACGCATCGCGTCGCTGTCCTGCACGATGCGCACGACCGTGCCCGGCGCGCGGACCAGATGGCCGGCCGCACCGCCCGCGGTGACGGCGAGCGCGGCCGCGGCCACGAGCAGCGCAATGCCGAGCGCGAACGCGACGAGTGCGTCCTTACGCAGCATGACCGGCTTCGCTTCGTGCGTCGTGTGATGCATCCGGATGCGATCGGGTGGAGGGTGCGACTCGACGTGCGCACCGATATCGGCGTGACCATGGCCTCTGAATGGTCGCGTCTCGCTCACATGATTCCATGTTCGACGTCCCATGCTCTCTCAGTGCCGGCGGCGATACGGCGATCACCGGCCGGTTGTGTGATATTTGTCGGATGATTCTAGCGGGAAAGCGCGGGAGCGGGGCATGTATGTATGCGCATGCCGTGCTGCGGGAGAGCCGGGCGGCGCCGGAAATGGAAAAAGCCCGGTTAGCTTTCGCTAACCGGGCTTCGGAATTCCTGGTGGGGCGTGAGTGACTCGAACACTCGACCTACGGATTAAGAGTCCGCTGCTCTACCAACTGAGCTAACGCCCCCAACAGAAGAAAGATTATGCACGGGTATTTCGGTCTTTGCAACACCTTTCTGCGAATTTCCTGAAAATATTTCGTCACCTCGACCGCGGCCGTCCGTGCGGCGGCGAGCGATCGCAGTTGGCGCGCTCCCGGTATGATGACGTCCACACCTGTTGCGCGGCGGTCGCGCAACGTTTTCTGGACATTCGAAGATGGACGAAAACGCAGTCCGCGAATTGCTGGATCGCCTGCTGGCCCCGTGGGTCCGCTCGCTCGGTCTGGTCCCCGTATCGATCGGCGACGACAGCGTGACGATGCGTCTGCCGTTTTCCGGCGAATTCCGTCATTCGGGCGGCATCATCTGCGGCCAGGTGTTCACGGCCGCCGCCGACACCGCGATGGTGGTCGCGATCTCGGTCTCGCTCGGTGAATTCCGGCCGATGACGACCGTATCGCTGAACACGAACTTCATGCGTCCGGTGCGCAAGGGCGACGTGCTCGTCACCGCGCGCGTGCTGCGGATGGGCCGCAACCTGGTATTCGGCGAAGTCGAACTGTTCGACGAGGACGGCAAGATGGCCGTTCACGCGACGTCGACCTACGCGCTCGTCAGCTGAGCGGCGCGATGTTCGACCAGATCGTCTTCGCGGGAGGTGGCAATCGCTGCTGGTGGCAGGCCGGCTTCTGGGACGTCGCGCAGCCGGCGCTCGGCTTGCGCCCGCGCGTGATCGCCGGCATTTCGGCCGGCGCGGCGACCGCTTGCATGTTGTATACGCGCGACGCCGCGTGGGTGATGCGCTATTACGAGGACGCGCTGCGCCACAACCGCAAGAACGCGTACTGGGGCAACCTGTTCGGGCGCGAGCCCGTGTTTCCGCATTACCGGATCTACCGCCAGGCGCTGCTCGACATCTACGGCGAGCCGTTCGCGCAACTCGCCGACGCACCGGAAATCCGCATCGGCGTGTCGCACGTGCCGCGCTGGCTCGGCGCGCGCAGCGCGGTCGCCGCGGGCCTCGTCGCGTACAACATCGAAAAGTACGTGCGCAAGACGCTACACCCGACGCTCGGGCGCACGCTCGGCTTCCGGCCCGAATTCGTGCGCGCGCAGGCCTGCACGAGCGTCGACGAACTCGCCGACCTGATCCTGCAGTCGTCGTGCACGCCACCGTTCACGCCGGTGCTGCGGCGCGGCGGCCGGCCGGTGCTCGACGGCGGCATGGTCGACAACGTGCCGGTCGGCGCGCTCGACCCGTCGCCGGGCGACGTGCTGGTGCTCGTCACGCGGCTGTATCCGCGCCCGCAGATGTTTACGGTCGCGCACGGCGAGCAGCGGCGGCTCTATGTACAACCGTCGAGCAAGGTGCCGATTTCGAGCTGGGATTACACGAGTCCGTCGCAGATGCGGCATGCGTACGACCTCGGGCGGCGCGACGGCGAGCATTTCCTCACGCGCGTCGACGCGATGACAGGCGGCCGCGTGGCCGCCTGAAGGCGGGAAGGGAGAACCGGGGCCGCGCGGCGGGCGCGGCCCGCGCCGGTCAGCGCACGCGGCGCGGCGTCAGTGCTTCCGGGTTGACCACGCTCGACATGTCGCCCTGGTCGAACGCGAGGATGTTCCGGAAAGCCGCGCTGAAATAGAGCTCGTAGCTTTCGCGTTCGACGTAGCCGATGTGCGGCGTGCAGATCACGTTTTCCATCCGCAGCAGGCTGTAGCCTTGCAGGATCGGCTCGCTTTCGAACACGTCGATCGCGACCATCCCCGGACGGTTGTGCGACAGCGCGTTGACGAGCGCGTTTTCCTCGAGCAGCTCCGCGCGGCTCGTGTTGACGAGCAGCGACGTCGGCTTCATCCGCATCAGGTCTTCCTGCTTGACGATCCCGCGCGTGTCGTCGTGCATGCGCAAGTGCAGCGACAGCACGTCGCTCTGCTCGAACAGCGCTTCGCGGCTCTCGGCGGCCGTGTAGCCGTCGGCGCGCGCGGCCTCGAGTGAATGCTCGCGGCCCCAGATCAGCACGTTCATCCCGAACGCCTTGCCATAGCCGGCGACCAGCCGGCCGATCTTGCCGTAGCCCCAGATGCCGAGCGTCTGGCCGCGCAGCACCTGGCCCAGGCCGAAGTTCGGCGGCATGGCCGACGTCTTCAGGCCCGACTGCTGCCACGCACCCTGCTTCAGGTTTGCGACGTATTGCGGAATGCGGCGCTGGGCGGCCATCACGAGTGCCCAGGTCAGTTCGGCCGGCGCGACTGGCGAACCCGTGCCTTCGAGCACCGCGATGCCGCGGTCGGTACACGCTTCGAGGTCGATGTGGGTCGAGATGCGGCCGGTCTGGCTGATCATGCGCAGGTTCGGCAGCTTGGCGAGCAGTTGCGACGAAATCGGCGTGCGCTCGCGAATCAGCACGAGCGCCTCGACTTCCGCGAGACGGCTCGCGAGCTGCCCCAGGCCGCGCACCGTGTTGTTGAAGACCTTCACGTCGTGCTCGGCGAGCATCTCGAAGCAGTTCAGCTTGCGGACGGCGTCCTGGTAGTCGTCGAGAATGGCAATTTTCATGATCAGCGGGAGTCGCGCGTTGAAAGCGGCGGCGGTGGCGGCGGCGCACGTGTGGCGCACCCGTCCCGCCCGGCCGGGGCCGACATGATGCTACGTCGGTGTCCGTCGTGGTGTCTTTTTAACAGGTTGTTACGCTCCGCCGCAATCGCGCCCGCCTGATGCGGCGCCGCTCCCGTGTCAGGAGCCGGGGTGCGCTGTTGTGTCGCACCAAATACGTCCTTTCTGATTCGACCGTTTACCCGCCGAGGTTCACCCAATTGTTGCTTCGATCAGAATAATTGGATCATCCGTTCGCGATGAGTGAGGATTTTTGACTATTTTTATCGTCAACGGCCACCTTGTTGAGCAACTCTGCATCATTTCCGTTGTCGTAGGAGAATTACGCATAGGCTTCAACTTTTTGAAGTTGTAACAGCGGCAGGAGTCGTTTATGGATCATTTGCAGTCGATGCGCGTGTTCGTCAAGGTTGCGGATCTCGGCAGTTTCGCGCGGGCCGCGAGTGCTATGGATATCTCCAACGCGGTCGCGACGCGTCACGTCGCCGATCTGGAGGGCCGCCTCGGCACACGGTTGCTGAACCGCACCACCCGCAGCCTTTCGCTGACGGAGTCGGGCCAGGTCTATCTGGAGCGGGCGCGCCAGATTCTCGATGAGCTCGAGGATGTCGAACAGATGGTCGTCGCGCGCAATCACGAGCCGGTCGGCACGTTGCGCATCGTCGCGCCGGTCGTGTTCGGCCTGCATAACCTCGCCCCCGTCCTGCAGTCGTACACGGAGAATTTCCCGAAAGTCGTGCCGGATCTGACGCTGGTCGACCGCCAGGTCGATCTCGTCGAGGAAGGTTTCGACGTCGGCATCGTCGTCACGCGCCAGATGCGCAGCGCGAGCATCGTCACGCGGCGCCTGACCACGGGCTGCATGACCGTGTGCGCGACGCCGAGCTATCTGGAAAAGCATGGCGTGCCGACTCATCCGGAACAACTCGCCGAGCACCCGGCGCTGAGCCTGCCGACCGAATACTGGGGCGACGAGCGTGTGTTCACGGGGCCCGATGGCGAAGTGCGCGTGCGCCCGACCAACGTGATCGTCGCGAACAACACCGCGATGCTGCGCCAGTTCGCGCTGCTCGGGATGGGCGTCGCGATCCTGCCGAGCTACCTGATCGGCGGCGACATCGCACGCGGCGCGCTGGTGCGGTTGCTGCCGGATTTCCGGCTGCCGCAGGTCGAGATCAACATTGCATACCCGAGCCGGCGCCATCTGCCCGCGAAGGTGCGCACGTTCATCGACCACCTCGTCGAATATTTCAGCCACGCGACCGACGCGGTGATTGGCGAACAATGGGCCGCACAGAGTGCGATGCCGGCGCCGATCGGCGTCGAGATGCGTGCCGAGCAGCCCGAATCGACCGACCCGAACCTGCAGCCGCGCGTCGCGCGCTCGGCGCGCCCGCGCGTCGCGGTGCCGTCGCCGCTGTAACGGCGCGGCGGCCGCGCACCGACGCGGCCGGCGCCAAAGAAAAAACGCGGATCGAGCGATCGATCCGCGTTTTTTTATCGCCGTTTGACCGGCTGACCGGCGTGCAATGCGCCGGGGGGAGCCCCCCGGCGGTGGGGTCGTTACGAGCCCGTCTTGCGCGCCGTCGTCTTGCGGGCGGCGGTCTTGCGGGCCGGTGCCGGTTTCTCGTCGGCGCCTTCCGTCACGGTTTCGGCATCCTTCGTCGCCGATTTTGCCGTCTTCTTCGCGGCGGCAGCCTTCGGCTCCTTCTTTTCGAACTCGAAACCGATCTTGCCGTCCGGCTGCTTCACGAGGAACGCCTTGAAGTTGCGGCCCGTGCGCGACGACTTGAAGTTCGGCATCAGATCCGTGCGACCGTCGGCGAGCAGCTTGGCCATCTGGTCGCGCGTGATTTCCTGCTGCAGGATCACCTTGCCCGAACGGAAGTCGCAGGTCTTCGGATTCGCGACCGAGTGCTCGCACACATAGCTCATCCCGTGCTCGAACACGCGGCCGTTGCATTTCGGGCACGCGCCGACCGGTTCCTGCTCGGAGAAGTCGGGCGCCTCGCCTTCCTCGCCGCCCTGGTCCTGGCCGAAGTCGAACTCGAGCTTGTAGTTCTTCGTTTCGTCGTCGAACGAGAGCTTCAGGATCGCCGAGAACGGACGGCCCATCTTGCTGCGGAAACCGGACAGCGGACCGATGGTCTTCTGCTGCAGCAGTTCCTCGACTTCCGCGATCTCGAACTGCCGGCTGCCCGGAATCTTCGAGATCGAGAACTCGCACTTCGTGCACGCGAAGCGGCGGTAGTTTTCCTTCACCTGGCCGCCGCAGTTCGGGCACGGCGTCTGGAGCGTCGCGTAATCGCCGGGGATCGTGTCGGAATCGTATTCCTTCGCGCGCTTGACGATCTGCTGCGTCATGCGGGCGATTTCCTGCATGAACGCATCGCGGCCGAGGTTGCCGCGCTCCATCTGCGACAGCTTGTATTCCCATTCGCCGGTGAGCTCGGGCGCGGTCAGCTCCTTCACGCCGAGCCCGCGCAGCAGCGTCATCAGCTGGAATGCCTTCGCGGTCGGGATCAGCTCGCGGCCTTCACGGACGAGATATTTTTCGCCCAGTAGGCCTTCGATGATCGCCGCGCGCGTTGCCGGCGTGCCGAGGCCCTTCGCGGCCATCGCCTCGCGCAGCTCGTCGTCCTCGACGAGCTTGCCCGCGCCTTCCATTGCCGACAACAGCGTCGCTTCGGAGTAGCGTGCGGGCGGCTTGGTCACGAGCGCCACGGCGGCGATCTCGTCCGTCTTCACCTTCTCGTCCTTCTGCACCGGCACGAGGTTCGCGTCCGCGCCTTCGGCGTCGCGGCCGTACACCTGCAGCCAGCCCGGCTCGACGAGCACCTTGCCTTCGGTCTTGAAGTGATGACCGGCGACTTCGGTGATCCGCGTCGTGACACGGAATTCGGCCGCCGGGAAGAACACCGCGAGGAAGCGCTTCACGACCATGTCGTACAGCTTCTGCTCCGGCTCGGACAGCGACTTCGGCGCCTGCAGCGTCGGGATGATGGCGAAGTGGTCGCTGATCTTCGAATTGTCGAAGATCCGCTTGTTCGGCTTCACCCAGCCCTGGTCCAGCACCCGCTTCGCATGCGGCAGGTAGTTGTGGCTCTCCTTGAGCATTTCGAGCGTCGACTGCACCGTCGAAATGTAGTCTTCCGGCAGCGCGCGCGCGTCGGTACGCGGGTACGTCAGCACCTTGTGCTTTTCATACAGCGCCTGCGCGAGGCCGAGCGTATTCTTCGCGGAGAAGCCGAAGCGGCTGTTCGCCTCGCGCTGCAGGCTCGTCAGATCGAACAGCAGCGGCGACAGCTGGGTCGACGGCTTCGATTCCTCGGATACCGTGCCGACCTGGTCGCGGCATGCGGCGACGATGGTTTCGGCGGCCGGCAGGCTCCACAGGCGGGAGTCGCGCCTTTCAGGATCGAACTCGTCCCGCTTGAATTTCGGGTCGTACCACTTGCCTTCGTAGAAGCCGTTCGCGCAGGCGAACGCGGCCTTCACTTCCCAGTAGTCCCGCGGGACGAAGCGGCGGATTTTCTCTTCACGTTCGACGACGATCGACAGCGTTGGCGTCTGAACGCGGCCGACGGTCGTCAGGAAGAAGCCGCCGCCCTTGCTGTTGAACGCGGTCATCGCGCGGGTGCCGTTGATCCCGACGAGCCAGTCGGCTTCGGAGCGGCAGCGTGCGGCGTCGGCGAGCGGTTGCATGTCGGTGTCGCTGCGCAGGTGCGCGAAACCGTCGCGAATCGCCTGCGGCGTCATCGACTGCAGCCACAGGCGCTGGACCGGCTGCTTCGCCTTCGCATGCTGCACGATCAGGCGGAAAATCAGTTCGCCCTCGCGCCCCGCGTCACATGCGTTGATCAGGCGGTCGACGTCCTTGCGCTTCATCAGCTTGGTAAGGACCTTCAGGCGCGATTCGCTTTTTGCAATCGGGTTGAGGTCGAAATGCGGGGGGATGACGGGCAGATGAGCGAAGCTCCATTTGCCGCGCTTGACCTCGTACTCTTCCGGGGCGGCGATTTCCAGCAGGTGGCCGACCGCGGACGAAAGGACGAATTCGTCGCTTTCGAAGTATTCGTCATGCTTGGTAAAGCCGCCCAAAGCGCGCGCGATGTCGTTCGCGACAGAAGGCTTTTCCGCAATGATCAGAGCTTTGGACATGACAGGTGTGTGTTGGTAGACCGGGTTCGCCGGCGTGGGTCCCTTTTACGACGGCTTTATAGCACACGCGGCGGCGACGGCGGCGCGGCGTGTAAAAAGCGGCTCATCATAGAGGGGGCCCGCAATGGCGGCAAGCGCCCGGCCCGGCGGCACGCGCAACGTCGCGCGAAGCCGTCTGGCCGGGGCGCGTTTTACGCCTCGACGTTCAGGATATTGCGCAATTTCGGTGCGTGCGGCGCGCCGGGTACCGCGCTCAGGTCCGACAGCATCCGTTCGACGATCGCCGCGTGCGGCAGCACCGTGCCGAAGAAGCGCGCGGTGTTTGCGTCCTCGATCAGGATCGTCGGGAAATTCTCGACGTCGAGATCGTCGAGCCGGTCGGCGTGGGTTTCGATATCGATCCACGCGAAGCAGGCGTCGGGATGGGCGTCGGCGAGCTGGTCGAAGGCCGTCCGGTAGTCGCGGCAGGTGCCGCACCACTCGGCGCACAGGCAGGCGACCAGCAGCGTGTCGGGATCGGCGAGGCGCTCGGCGATCCGATCGGCATCGGTGTCGAGATTCAGCGCGGGCATGGAATTCCTTGGGTAACGTCGACGGCATGGCCGCCCCTATTCGGGGGAATGTAGCACGCCGGACCGGGGCGGGGTGGGCGCCGCGTCAAGCCGCGCGAAGCGTCCGCCGGGCACGCTGGCGACGCGGCCGGCCAGTTCGAGCGCGAGCAACGCGCTGTACAGCACGTCGTCGGACAGGCCGCTGTGCTCGGCGAGCCACTCGTAGGTCACGGGGCCGTATCCCAGCGCGGCCAGCACGGATCGTTCGGCGGGGGTATCGGGCGGTGCGCCTTCGCTTACGGGGGACGCGGCGGCCGCAACGGCGGAGCCGGCCTTCGCGGCAGGCTCGCCCATGCGTTGCTCCGCCGTGCCGGCTGCTTCGACGTTATCGGGGCTCGATCCAGAATGCTGCGCGATGTGAGCAGTCGCTTCGCCCAGCCCGTATTCCTCCAGCACGTCGAGCGGCGCCGCGGTGAGCTTCGCGCCGTCGCGGATCAGCGCGTGGCAGCCCTGCGCGAGCGGCGCGTGGATCGAGCCCGGCATCGCGAACACGTCGCGGCCCAGCTCGTTCGCGAGCCGCGCGGTGATCAGCGAGCCGGAGCGCGGCGCGGCTTCGACGACGAGCGCGCCCACGGCGAGTGCGGCGATCAGCCGATTGCGCTGCGGGAAATGCGACGCTCGCGCCGGCGTGCCGAGCGGCCATTCGGACAGGATCGCGCCACGCGCGGCGATCTCGTGCGCGAGCGTGCGGTGCCGCGCCGGATAGACGAGGTCGGCGCCCGTCGCGATCACCGCGATCGTGCTGGCGCGGCCGGCGAGCCCGCCGCGATGCGCGGCGCCGTCGATGCCGAGCGCGAGGCCCGAGACGATCGCGAGCCCCGCATCGGACAGCGCATGCGCGAAGCGCGTGGCGTCGGCGAGCCCTTGCGGCGTTGCGTGGCGGCTGCCGACGACGGCGAGCCCCCGTGCGTGCAGCAGCTCGAGCCTGCCCTTTACATATAGCAGCGGCGGCGGATCGTGCAGGTCGCGCAGCCGCGGCGGATAGACGGGATCGTTGAGCGTGACGATCGCGTTGCCCGGTGCATCGAGCCACGCGAGCGCAGCGTCGGTGCGCGCGTCGAGGTCGTGCCGCTCGCTGGCGCGCACCGCCCGCGCCGCGGCCGCGCTGCTCGCCGCGCAGATGGCCTCGTCGGATGCGCGCAGCAGCGCCGCCGGCGAGCCGAATGCGTCGAGCAGCGCGTGCAGCACGGCAGGCGGGAGGCCCGGCGCATGCGCGAGCTGCAGCCACGCGCGCAGCGCGGAAGGGGTCAGCGCTTGCGGCGACATGAGGTTCCCCTCGAATGCGACGGCCAGCGGACAGCGTGGCGCCATGATAAAATTTTCATCATCCGAAATACTCGACAGGGCCGCGCGCCACCGGCGTCCGGCCATTTGCAGGAGGCATGACCTGCGGCATTGATATGCCGCGCGTCCGCCTCATCTTCATTGCATCCCGGCAGTGGCGCCAGCCGGCCGGATGGCCGATGCGGCCCGCCGCTCCACCGAATACCGAACACCATGGCATTGCTGAACATTCTTCATTACCCCGACAAGCGGCTGCACAAGGTCGCCAAGCCCGTCGACAAGGTCGACGACCGGATCCGCAAGCTCGTCGCCGACATGGCCGAAACCATGTACGCAGCGCCGGGCATCGGCCTCGCGGCGACGCAGGTCGACGTGCACGAGCGCGTGATCGTGATCGACATCTCCGAGGAGAAGAACGAGCTGCGCGCGTTCATCAACCCCGAGATCATCTGGTCGAGCGACGAGAAGCAGATCTACGAGGAGGGGTGCCTGTCGGTGCCCGGGATCTACGACGAGGTCGAGCGCCCGGACCATGTGCGCGTGCGTGCGCTCAACGAGCAGGGCGAGACCTTCGAGCTCGACTGCGAGGGCCTGCTGGCCGTGTGCGTGCAGCACGAGATGGATCACCTGATGGGGCGCGTGTTCGTCGAATACCTGTCGCCGCTGAAGCAGACGCGCATCAAGACGAAGATGAAGAAACTCGAACGCGCGATGTGACGCGTATTCGCCAAGCCCGCTCCCGAACGCTTTCATGACCCATACGTTGCGCGTGATTTTTGCCGGCACGCCGGAATTCGCCGCGGCCGCACTCGCCGCGATCCACGAGGCCGGTTTTCCGGTGCCGCTCGTGCTCACCCAGCCCGATCGCCCTGCCGGACGCGGGATGAAACTGCAGGCGAGCGCCGTGAAGCGCTATGCCGTCGAGCACGGGATGCCCGTCGCGCAGCCGCCGTCGCTGCGCCGCGCGGGCAAGTACCCGGCGGAGGCAGCCGACGCGATCGAGCTGCTGCGCACGACCCCCCACGACGTGATGGTGGTCGCCGCATACGGCCTGCTGCTGCCGCAGGAGGTGCTTGACATTCCGCGCGCCGGCTGCATCAACATCCATGCGTCGCTGCTGCCGCGCTGGCGCGGCGCCGCGCCGATCCACCGCGCGATCGAGGCCGGTGACGCCGAGACGGGCGTCACGCTGATGCAGATGGACGTCGGCCTCGACACCGGCGCGATGATCGACGAAGCGCGCGTCGCGATCGCGCCCGACGATACGACCGCCACCCTGCACGACCGGCTGGCCGCCGACGGCGCGCGGCTGATCGTCGATGCGCTGGTGCGGCTCGAGCGCGACGGCGCATTGCCCGCCACCCCGCAGCCGGCCGACGGCGTGACCTATGCGGAAAAGATCGGCAAGCACGAGGCGGCGCTCGACTGGCGCAAGCCGGCCGACGTGCTCGCGCGCCAGGTGCGCGCGTTCGACCCGTTCCCGGGCGGCGTCGCGACGCTCGACGGCGCGGCCATCAAGCTTTGGGCGGCCGAGCCCGTGGCGGCGCGCGGCGACGCGGCGCCCGGCACGATCGTCGACGCAGCGCCGGAAGGCGTGATCGTCGCGTGCGGCAGCGGCGCGCTACGCGTCACGCAACTGCAGAAGCCGGGCGGCAAGCGGTTGCCCGCGCGTGAATTCCTGGCCGGCTCGCCGCTCGCCGCAGGCCAGCGTTTCGCGTTGCCCGACGGGGCCTGAGCGTCATTCGACCCGACCTGCCGGTCGCGCGCAATTGCCCGAACGGCCGAGTCGCACGGCGCGGCAGGCGCGCGTAGAATTTACCTGCGCTTTCCGGTTTCGAGGTCTTCATGCTTGGCATCACCCATTTCGGCTTCTTCGTGTTCGCGGTGTTCCTGCTGAACGTCACGCCCGGCCCCGACACGGCCTACATCGTCGGCCGCAGCGTCGCCCAGGGGCGCGGTGCGGGGCTGATGTCGGCGTTCGGCATCTCGGCCGGCTGCTGCGTTCACGCGCTCGCGTGCGCATTCGGCCTGACCGCGTTGCTGGCGGCATCGGCCACCGCGTTCACGGTGATCAAGCTGGTCGGCGCCGCCTACCTGATCTACCTCGGCGTGCGGATGATCGTCGCGCGGCAGGCCGCCGAGCCGTCGGGGGCCGCAGCCGCGCAGGGCACGGCCGCAAAGCCGCTGCGCCAGCTCTTCATGCAGGGCTTCTGGACCAACGTGCTGAATCCGAAGGTCGTGCTGTTCTTCGTGTCGTTCTTCCCGCAGTTCGTGTCGGCCGACAGTCCGCACAAGGCTTGGGCGTTCCTGACGCTCGGCGCGGTATTCGTCGCGATGAGCACGGTGTGGACCAGCCTCGTCGCGTGGGTCGCGGGCAGCGTCACGCAGCGCTTTTCGGGCAAGCCGGGCGTCAAGAAGTGGCTCGACCGTACGGTGGGCAGCGCTTTCGTCGGCCTGGGCCTTCGTCTTGCAACATCGCAACGCTGAGATTGAATTTTTCGCGCAAGACCTTATCTAACAAATCGCTTACAATTTTCCGTCGCGCCCTTTGATGCGCGACGGGTCCCCTGACGGATAAGGAGTGGGTATGTTCAATTGGGTCAAAACGGCGATGCTGATGGCCGGGATCACGGCCCTGTTCATCGTGATCGGCGGCATGATCGGCGGCACCCGCGGCATGACGATCGCGCTGCTGTTCGCGCTCGCCATGAATTTCTTCTCGTACTGGTTCTCCGACAAGATGGTGCTGCGCATGTACAACGCGCAGGAAGTCGACGAGAACACGGCGCCGCAGTTCTACCGGATGGTGCGCGAGCTTGCCACGCGCGCGAACCTGCCGATGCCGCGCGTCTACCTGATCAACGAGGATGCGCCGAACGCGTTCGCCACGGGCCGCAACCCGGAGCACGCGGCGGTGGCCGCGACGACGGGCATCCTGCGCGTGCTGTCCGAGCGCGAGATGCGCGGCGTGATGGCGCACGAGCTTGCGCACGTGAAGCACCGCGACATCCTGATCTCGACGATCACCGCGACGATGGCAGGCGCGATCTCGGCGCTGGCCAACTTCGCGATGTTCTTCGGCGGCCGCGATGAAAACGGCCGTCCGGCCAACCCCATCGCGGGGATTGCGGTCGCGCTGCTCGCGCCGATTGCCGGCGCGCTGATCCAGATGGCGATCTCGCGGGCGCGCGAATTCGAGGCCGATCGCGGCGGCGCGCAGATCTCCGGCGATCCGCAGTCGCTCGCCACCGCGCTCGACAAGATCCATCGCTATGCGGCGGGCATCCCGTTCCAGGCGGCCGAAGCGCATCCGGCCACCGCGCAGATGATGATCATGAACCCGCTGCACGGCGGCGGCCTGCAGAACCTGTTCTCCACGCACCCGGCGACCGAGGAGCGCATCGCGCGCCTGATGGAGATGGCGCGCACCGGCCGCTTCGACTAACTCGCGTCGCACTCGCACCTCGCCCCGCACGCCTCGCGCTGCGGGGCGTTTCATTTGTGTGTCCGGTAAAGGGGCCGCATGGCCTCACGCTACAATGCGCGGTTTGGAATCGCGGCGGCCGCGCACGGCCGCAGGGTTCCCGCCGCTCGCGGCGCCCGTTTGCCGATTTTGCTCCGATGACACGAACCCGTTCCTCTGCTCCGTCTTCCTCCGGCCGCCCCGCGCGCCTGTCCGCGCTGCGTCTCGCGCCCGATTCGCTCGGCTTCGCGCTCGACGCGGCCGCGCAGGCAGTCGATGCGGTGCGGCGCGGCACCGCGCTGCCGGCGGCACTGGCCGCGGTGTTCGCGCAGATGCCGGCCGACGCGCAGGCGCTGGCGCGCGGCGCGACGCAGGACGTCGCTTACCGGACGATGCGGCGCCTCGGCAGCGCGGACTGGCTGATCGGCCGGCTCGTCAGCAAGGCGCCGCCCGCGCACGTGCAGGCGGTACTCGCCGCCGCGCTCGCGCTGCTGCTCGATCCGGAGGAGACGGCCGCGTATCCGGCGTTCACGATCGTCGACCAGGCCGTGACCGTGATCGGCGCGCGGCGCGAATTCGCGTTCGCGAAGGGGCTGGTGAACGCGGTGCTGCGCCGTTTCCAGCGTGAGCGCGACGCGCTCGTCGCGGCGCTGCGGGACGATCCGGTCGCCCGCTGGAACTACCGTCCGTGGTGGATCGATGCGGTGAAGCGCGCGTGGCCGGACGCATGGCAGGCGATCCTCGCCGCCGGCGAGCGCCAGGGGCCGCTGACGCTGCGCGTGAACGCGCGCCGTGCGAGCGTCGACGCGTATCTCGACACGCTGCGCGCGAACGGGATCGACGCGACCGCGATCGGCCGCCATGCGGTGCGGCTCGCATCGGCGCTGCCGGTCGATCGCATTCCGGGCTTCGCGGACGGCGTCGTGTCGGTGCAGGATGCCGGCGCGCAGCTCGCCGCCGAATGGCTCGGCGCGCGTGACGGCATGCGCGTGCTCGACGCATGCGCGGCACCGGGCGGCAAGACCGGTCATATCCTCGAGCTGGCCGGCGCGGAGGTCGTTGCGCTCGAAAGCGACGCGACCCGTGCGGCGCGCATCGGCGAGAACCTCGCGCGCCTGTCGCTCACGGCGGACGTGCGCGTCGGCGATGCCGGCGCGCCGGATGCGTGGTACGACGGCAGGCCGTTCGACCGCATCCTCGCCGACGTGCCGTGCTCGGCGTCAGGCATCGTGCGCCGTCATCCCGACATCCGCTGGCTGCGCCGCGAAGCCGACATCGCGGCGCTCGTCGCGGAACAGCGCCGCATCCTGACGGCGTTGTGGCCGCTCGTGAAGCCGGGCGGCGAACTGCTCTACGTGACGTGTTCGATCTTCCCCGAGGAGGGCGAATTGCAGGCCCGCTGGTTTGAAGCGGCCTGTGAAGATGCGGTACGATTGGACGCGCCCGGCCAACTGCTGCCCGGCGGCGTGCCCGCCGGAGCGGCCGGCGCACGCGACCAGACCACCGATCACGACGGATTTTTCTACGCGCGGTTTCAGAAACGGTGACGATCAAACACCTTTTTCCACTTCGGCTTGCGGCCGTCCTGCTGGTCGCATTGGCGCTGTGCCTGACTGTCGTTCGGCCGGCGCGCGCCGCCGAGTCGATCGCTGTGCAGCGCGCCTCGCTGCAGGCTGACGGAAGCGGCTGGAGCCTCGATGCCCGCTTCGATTTCGAGCTGAACCCGAACCTCGAGGATGCCGTCAACAAAGGCATCCCGCTGTACTTCACGACCGACTTCGAACTGAGCCGCGCGCGCTGGTACTGGTTCGACGAGCAGCCGGTGTCGGTGTCGCAGACGATCCGCCTGTCGTTCCAGCCGCTCACGCGCGAGTACCGCGTGTCGACGGGCGGGCTGCAACTCGGCTTCCCGTCGCTGAAGGACGCGCTCGCGGTCGTCCGGCACATCACGTCGTGGCACGTGATCGATCGCAACCAGGTGCGGGCCGGCGAAACCTACATGGCCTCGGTGCGCATGCAGCTCGATACGGCGCTGATGCCGAAGCCGTTCCAGGTCGACGCGGTGAACAACCGCGACTGGACGCTCGGCTCGGACTGGAAGCGCTTCAACTTCACGGTGACCGAACGTGCTAAATAAAGTGCGCCGCGCGGCCAGCGGGAAGAGCCTCCTCGTTCGCGTCATCGTAGCGACCGTCGCGCTTACCGCGCTGCTGCTGCTCGTGCTGCTCGCGGCCGCGAGCGCGAACACCGAGTTCTTCGATCGCTACTACTCGTGGCTGTACGCGATGAACATCATCGTCGCGCTCGTGTTCCTGCTGGTGGTGCTCGGGCTGATCGGGATGATCGTCGTGCGCCTGCGGAAGGGCAAGTTCGGCACGCGGCTGCTCGCGAAGCTCGCGGTCTTCTTCGCGCTCGTCGGCGTGGTGCCGGGCGGGATCATCTACATCGTGTCGTACCAGTTCGTGTCGCGCAGCATCGAGTCGTGGTTCGACGTGAACGTCGAGACCGCGCTGACGGCCGGCCTGAACCTCGGCCGCGGAATGCTCGACGCGTCGCTGTCCGACCTGCAGACGAAGGCGCGCCTGATGTCCGACCAGCTCGCGAGCGTCGATGCGAACACCAACGGCACGACGCTCACGCTCTTGCGCCTGCGCGATCAGTTCGGCGTGCAGGACGCGACCATCGTCGAGCCGAGCCGCGGCGGCTCGGGTGCGGCGCCCGACCTGCACATCGTTGCGCAGGCATCGGGCAATTTCGCCGTGCTGATTCCGGACGACCTGCCGACGCCACTGATGCTGAGCCAGGCGCGCGAGCATGGCGCGTACGCGGCGATCGAGGGCGAAGTCGACGGCGACCCGCGCGCACACGGCGCGAAGGGCGCGTTGCGGCTGCGCGTCGTGCGGCCGATCCCCGACGCGACGACGTCGCTGCTGCAGCCGGCGGAGCGTTTCCTGCAGCTCACGCAGCCGGTGCCGCCCACGCTCGCGCACAACGCCGACGCGGTGCAGCGCGCGTATCGCGAGTACCAGGAAAAAGCGCTCGGCCGCACCGGGCTGCGCAAGATGTACATCGGCACGCTGACGCTCGCGCTGTTCCTCGCGACCTTCATCGCGATGATGCTCGCGCTCGCGCTCGGCCAGCAGCTCGCGCGGCCGCTGTTCCTGCTCGCGCAGGGCACGAAGGAGATCACCGAAGGCGACTACACGCCGAAGCGCGAGATCAAGTCGCGCGACGAGCTCGGTTTCCTCACGCAGTCGTTCAACGCGATGACGCGCCAGCTGTCCGAGGCGCGGCTCGCGGTCGAGAAGAACCGGATCGCGCTCGAGCACTCGAAAACATATCTCGAAAGCATCCTCGCGAACCTGACCGCCGGCGTGTTCGTGCTCGACCGCCAGTTCCGGCTGACGACGGCCAACCGCGGCGCCGAGCGGATCTTCCGGCAGCCGTTCAGCGCGATGATCGGCACGGCGCTCGACCGGATCGACGTCGTGGCGGAATTCGGCGCGATGGTGCGCAAGGCATTCGCCGATCGCGAGGCGGCTTCCGACGGCGCGAGCGGCGATCGCGGCCACTGGCAGCAGCAGTTCGCGGTCGAGGTGCCGGGCGAATCCGATCCGCTGACCTTGCTCGTGCGCGGCACGCGCCTCGTGTCGACGGTCGAGGGGGAGGCCGACGATCCGCAGACGTCCGGCTACGTGGTCGTGTTCGACGACATCTCCGACGTGATTTCCGCGCAGCGTTCGGTCGCATGGGGCGAGGTCGCGCGGCGGCTCGCGCACGAGATCAAGAACCCGCTGACGCCGATCCAGCTGTCGGCCGAGCGGCTGCAGATGAAGCTGTCCGACAAGCTCGCGCCGCCCGATGCGGACGTGCTCAAGCGCGGCGCGACGATGATCGTCAATCAGGTGGCCGCGATGAAGCGGATGGTCGACGACTTTCGCGAATATGCGCGCACGCCGCCGGCGGTGCTCGGCAACCTGCAGTTGAACGAACTGGCGAGCGAGGTGCTCGGGCTGTATGGTGTCGGCGAAGGCAAGAGCCCGATCGTCGCCGAACTCGCGCCGTCGCTGCCGGTGATTCGCGGCGACGCGACGCAACTGCGCCAGGTGATCCACAACCTGCTGCAGAATGCGCAGGATTCGGTGGCGGAAGTCGCGCAACCGCGTGTGTTGATCGAAACCAAGACAGTAGAATATGGCGATCCCGACGCCGAGGGCAAAACGCGCGTCGCGGTACGTCTTACCGTGTCCGACAACGGGCCCGGTTTTCCGGCACGCATCCTGACCCGTGCGTTCGAGCCTTACGTGACGACAAAGGCGAAGGGCACGGGGCTCGGATTGGCCATGGTCAAGAAGATCGTCGACGAGCACGGCGCGCGGATCGATCTGCGCAATCGCATGCACGGCGAGACCGTCGAGGGTGCGCAGGTGTCGATCCTGTTCCTGCAGATGGCGAGCGATACGCCAGGCGCCGAACCCGGCGCGCAGGTCGGGACGGCCCCCGCTAAGACAAAAGCAAGTGTGCAGACAAAGGCAGCGTAAATGGCAACCATCCTGGTGGTAGATGATGAAATGGGCATCCGGGAATTGCTCTCGGAAATCCTCAGCGATGAAGGACATGTCGTCGAGGCGGCGGAGAACGCGCAGGCCGCGCGGGAATACCGTCTGAATCAGGCGCCCGATCTCGTGCTGCTCGATATCTGGATGCCCGATACCGACGGCGTCACGCTGCTCAAGGAATGGGCGGCGCAGGGCCTGTTGACGATGCCCGTGATCATGATGTCCGGGCACGCGACGATCGACACGGCCGTCGAGGCAACAAAGATCGGCGCGCTCGATTTCCTCGAGAAGCCGATCGCGCTGCAGAAGCTGCTGAAGTCAGTCGAGCACGGTCTCGTGCGCGGCGCGGCACCGGTGTCCGTCAACGCGGCGGCGAAGGCCGGCGTCGGGCAGGCTTCGGGCCCGGCGGCGGTCGCGTCCGCGGCCGCGCTGCCGACGCTCGGCGACGACATGGCCGCGGCGCTCGGTCTCGCAGGCCAGACGGCCGCGATTCCGTTCGACATCCCGTTGCGCGAAGCGCGCGATGCGTTCGAGCGCGCGTACTTCGAATATCACCTCGCGCGCGAGAACGGCAGCATGACGCGCGTCGCGGAGAAGACGGGCCTCGAGCGCACGCACCTGTATCGCAAGCTCAAGCAGCTGGGCGTCGAGCTCGGCAAGAAGCCGTCGGAAGGCGCCGCGTAAAATATTTTGCGAAAACTACTTGCGCAAAGTAACAGGGCTGGATATACTTTCTCTTCTTCGTTGGCCCGGTAGCTCAGTTGGTAGAGCAGCGGATTGAAAATCCGCGTGTCGATGGTTCGATTCCGTCCCAGGCCACCAGCAGTTCCAACCCCAAGAATCGGAAGGTTCTTGGGGTTTTTCGTTTGTGGTGGGTTTGCGCGGCATCGGTGGTGCGTCCGGCAGCATTCGCCGGAGCGTGATAAAATCCGTGCCCGCTCAATGACTTAGCGCATCGCTTCATGCGCACGGCAGGGCTGCCCGCAGGCGCCGCCGTGACGCGCGGCACCGATGCCGCGCGATGGGCGGTATAAGCGCTCCGCCGCGTTCGCGCACAACCGCGCTGCCTATACTGGTCGAGCCGGCGCAGGCCGGCACGTGTCGGGCCGCCCGGCGGCAGCCGGCCCCGGGGCGCAGCGCGACGCGAGCCTATACATTCACGGAGTATCACGGTGATTCGGACAGACGCTAAAGACGGCGCGCTCGTGCTGTTTTCCGGCGGGCAGGACTCGGCCACGTGCGTGGCCTGGGCCCTGGAACGCTATCAGACGGTCGAGACGCTCGGCTTCGATTACGGCCAGCGCCACCGCGTCGAACTCGAATGTCGCGAAGGCGTGCGCGACGCGCTGAAGCATCGGTTTCCCGCCTGGGCCGGCCGCCTCGGCGACGATCACATGATCGACCTGTCGGTGCTCGGCGCGATCAGCGATACCGCGATGACGCGCACGATCGAGATCGAGACCACGGCGAATGGCTTGCCGAACACGTTCGTGCCGGGCCGCAACCTGCTGTTCATGACGATCGCGGCCGCGATCGCCTATCGCCGCGGGCTGCGCGTGCTGGTCGGCGGGATGTGCGAGACCGATTTCTCGGGCTACCCCGACTGCCGCGACGACACGATGAAGGCGCTGCAGGTCGCGCTGAACCTCGGGATGGACACGCGCATCGTGCTCGAGACGCCGCTGATGTGGCTCGACAAGGCGCAGACCTGGCAGCTCGCCGAACAGCTCGGCGGCGATGCGCTCGTCGAGCTGATCCGCGTCGAGACGCACACGTGCTACGTGGGCGAGCGCGCGGAACTGCACGACTGGGGCTTCGGCTGCGGCGAATGCCCGGCCTGCAAGCTGCGCAAGCGCGGCTACGAGGCCTACCTGAAGGGCGAGCGGGTGACCGAAGCGCCGCTGTGACGCGGTGCGCCGGCGGCGCTTGATGAATAACGGATTCTGATCGACAACGAGCGGCGCGAGCCGGACGAAGCACGATGACTTACGCGGTCAAGGAAATTTTCTACACGTTGCAGGGCGAGGGCGCGAACGCGGGCCGTCCGGCCGTGTTCTGCCGGTTCGCCGGCTGCAATCTGTGGTCGGGCCGCGAAGAGGATCGTGCGGAGGCCGTGTGCCGCTTCTGCGATACGGACTTCGTCGGCACCGACGGCGAGAACGGCGGCAAGTTCAAGGACGCCGAAGCGCTCGTCGCGACGATCGCCGGCCTGTGGCCCGACGGCGAAGCGCATCGCTTCGTCGTCTGCACGGGCGGCGAGCCGATGCTGCAGCTCGACCAGCCGCTCGTCGACGCGCTGCACGCGGCGGGCTTCGAAATCGCGATCGAGACCAACGGCTCGCTGCCGGTGCTCGAGACGATCGACTGGATCTGCGTGAGCCCGAAGGCCGACGCGCCGCTCGTCGTCACGAAGGGCAACGAGCTGAAGGTCGTGATCCCGCAGGACAACCAGCGGCTTGCCGACTACGCGAAGCTCGATTTCGAGTATTTTCTCGTGCAGCCGATGGACGGCCCGTCGCGCGATCTCAACACGAAGCTCGCGATCGACTGGTGCAAGCGGCATCCGCAGTGGCGGCTGTCGATGCAGACCCACAAATACCTGAACATTCCCTGAGCCACGGCCTTTGACATCGTGCTGATTACCCGAAAACTCGAATTCGACGCGGGCCACCGCATTCCCGATCACCGCAGCCAGTGCCGGAACCTGCACGGTCATCGCTACGTGCTCGAAGTCACGCTGCGCGGCGATCTCGTCGATACCGAGGGGGCGCCGGACCGCGGCATGGTGATGGATTTCGCCGACGTGAAGGCGCTCGCGGTCGAGCATCTCGTCAACAAGTGGGATCACGCGTTCCTGGTCTACGCGCGCGACGAAGTCGTGCGCTCGTTCCTCGAGCAGATGGCCGACCACAAGACGGTCGTGCTCGACCGGATCCCGACGGTCGAGAACCTCGCGGCGATCGCGTTCGACATCCTCGCGAACGTGTACGACGCGCACTACGGCGTGAACCTGCGGCTGGAGCGCGTGCGCCTGTACGAAACGCCGAACTGCTGGGCCGACGTCGAGCGCGATCCCGCCCGCTGACGCGTCATTGCCGGCCCGAGCGTGCGCTCGGCGGCCGGCCGCCGGTCGCCCCGCCGCCGGTCGCTTGTAGCCGGTCCCCCCGAAGCCGGTCGCCCGCCACGCGGTGCCCGATCGGGCCCGCTTCACCTGTCTCCCCACATTTCGCCCGACGGCGCGCTATGATCGTTGCGTGGCGCAGCCTGCGCGCCCGCGATCGGGCTGCTGCCGTCCGGCCGTCCCCCGTTGCCTGTTCCGTTCGATTGCCTGTCCGCCAGGAGGCCGTATCGATGAGCACGCTCACCAATTCCCTCAAACAACGTCTGCACGACGGAGACGAGCCGCTGTACGGCCTGTGGCTGTCGCTCGGCTGCGATTCGGCGGCTGAAGCGCTCGCGCACGCCGGCTACGACTGGCTCTGCATCGACATGGAGCATGCGCCGAACGACAGCCGGGACGTCGCGTCGCAACTGCGCGCGCTGGCCGCCGCGCACCTGCCGAGCGAGCCCGTCGTGCGGGTGCCGGGGCGCGAGCCGTGGCTCGTGAAGCGCGCGCTCGACGCCGGCGCGCGCACGCTGATGTTCCCGTGCATCGAGACGGCCGACGAGGCCGCGCACGCGGTGCGGCTCACGCGCTTCCCGTCGCCGGATTCACCGGACGGGCTGCGCGGCGTGGCCGGCATGGTGCGCGCGGCGGCGTTCGGCATGCGCCGCGATTACCTGCAGACGGCGAACGCCCAGATCGCGGTGATCGTGCAGATCGAATCGGCGCGCGGCATCGACGAAGTCGAGCGGATCGCCGCGACGCCGGGCGTCGACTGCCTGTATGTCGGCCCGGCCGATCTGGCGGCGAGCCTCGGGCATCTCGGCGACAGCCGCCACCCGGATGTCGAGACCGCGATGGCGCGCGTGCTCGCGGCCGGCAAGCAGGCCGGCGTCGCGGTCGGCATCTTCGCGAGCGATACGGCCATCGCGCGCCAGTATCGCGAGGCCGGCTACCGGATGATCACGCTGTCGGCCGACGTGACCTGGCTGCTGCGCGCGACGCGCCAGGCGCTGCAGGAGGTGCGGTCATGAACGACGACGACGACGACGGCGCCGGGACGGGACGCGCGCGGCGCGCGACCGGTGTACGTGGGCGGATCGGTGCGATGCTCGGGCTGTGGGTCGTGTGCATCGCGGCGTCGGCGCAGAATGCGCCGCACGCGAAACCGGATCCGGCACACGAGACGCAAGCGGCGGTGGCCGCCTACAACGCCGGCGACTATCGCGCGGCGCTGGTGCAGTTCCACGACGCAGCCGAACGCGGCGACCGGCTCGCGCAGTTCAATTACGCGATGATGCTGCTCACCGGCGTCGGCGTGACCGCGAAAGTCGACGAAGGGCTGCGCTGGCTGAAGCGGGCGGCCGACGCGAACATGTCGCACGCGCAGTACGTGTACGGACGGATGTTCGACGACGGCGAATTCGTCGCGCGCAATCCGGCCGAAGCGCACCGCTGGTTCCTGCGTGCGGCGAAGCAGGGGCACGTGCAGGCCGCGCTGTCGCTCGCGAACCAGTTCCTCGACGGGCGCGGTACGCCGCGCGACAACCGGCAGGCGTTCGCGTGGTACAAGCAGGCGGCCGACGCGGGCGAGCCGACCGCGCAGTACGTGACCGCGTCGTTCTACGAGCGCGGCGGCGACGGCGTCACGCAGAACCTGAACATCGCGCGCGCGTACTATGCGGCCGCGGCCGCGCAGGGCGACGAGACGGCCGAGCTGAAATTCAAGGAGCTGAGCGCGCGACTGAAGACGCAGGAGCCGGCATCGGGCGCCGGTGCAGACCACGCAAGCCCACGCGCGACGCCGCAATGACGGCGGCCGGCTGAACTCGGCCTGCCCAACGAAAAACGGCGCCCGCGGCGCCGTTTTTCATTGCTGCGACTGCTCGCAGCCGCGTGCCACGCCGCAGCGTCAGCTCTTCATCAACCGCCGCTGTCGCCCGACGCTCATGATCATCCCGATCGCGACGCCGAGCGTCGCCAGCGCGGTGCCGCCATAGCTCATGAACGGCAACGGCACGCCGACGACGGGCAGCACGCCGCTCACCATCCCGATGTTGACGAACGCGTAGACGAAGAACGCGAGCGTGAGCGAGCCCGCGAGCAGCCGGCCGAACAGCGTCGCGCCCTGCGCGGCGATGTAGAGCCCGCGCGCGATCAGCGCCATGTACAGCGTCAGCAGCACGAGGCCGCCGGCGAGCCCCCATTCTTCCGAGAACACCGCGAAGATGAAGTCGGTGTGCTTCTCCGGAATGAATTCGAGGTGGGCCTGCGTGCCCTTCAGGTAGCCCTTGCCGAGTGCGCCGCCCGAGCCGATCGCGATCACGGCCTGGATCGTGTGGAAGCCCTTGCCGAGCGGGTCGGAGGTCGGGTCGAGCAGCGTGCACACGCGGTGCTTCTGGTAGTCGTGCATCAGCGGCCACTGCACTTCGGGCTGGCAGATGCGATCCTCGAACACGGCGATCGAGCCGACCGCGATCACGCCCGCGACCAGCACCGGCACGATCAGCTTGAACGACAGGCCGGCGAGGTAGATCACGAAGAGGCCGGCCGCGAACACGAGCAGGCCGGTGCCGAGGTCGGGCTGCTTCGCGATCAGGCCGACCGGCACGAGCAGGATCCCGAACGCGACGACGAAGTCGTACCAGCGCAGCCCGCCTTCGCGGCGCTGGTAGTACCACGCGAGCATCAGCGGTGTCGCGATCTTGAGGATTTCGGACGGCTGGATCACGACGCCGACGTTCAGCCAGCGCTTCGCGCCTTTCTTGGTCATCCCGAACAGCGCGACCGCGATTAGCAGCGCGACCCCGAACGTGTATAGCGGGACCGCGAAGCGCATCAGCGTCGTCGGCGGGATGTTGGCGATCACCCACATCAGCACGAACGTCAGCAGGATGTTGCGCAATTGGTCCTCGACGCGGCCCGGCATGTCGATCGCCGCGCTGTACAGCGTGACGATGCCGACGCACAGCAGCAGGAACACGATGAGGGCGAGCGGGCGGTCGAAACCCGCGAACATCTGCTTGATCTTGTCGAGCCAGGCGCGCTTGTCGAATTGCATGCCTTTCTCCGTTAATGAGCGGTGCCGGCGTTCACCGCTTTCGCGGTGGCCGAGGCACGGAAGTTGTCGTCGCGCGGCCCGGTGGCGACCGGCTGTGCGCCGCTCGCGGGCCGGTGGGGCCGGTGCGGGCGCCGGATCGGCGGCAGGCTCGCGGCCATCGGCGCCGCGGCGCTCGCGTCGGACGGCTGCGCCGCGCTCGATGCATCGGGTGCCGACGCGGCGTCCGCCGCACTTGCCGCGCTCGCCGCGGTCGGCACGACCGGCTGCGGCAGCGCGGTGAAGCCGGCCGCGACGGCGGCGGGCTTCGATGCGTCGCCGACCACGGGCGCGCTCACCGGCTCGGTCGCCGACGCGGCGGCGGCCACGGCCGCGGCCTCGTTGTTCGGGTTCTGACGTTCGACGAGGTAGTAGTCGAGCACGCGGCGCGCGATCGGGCCCGCGGCCTGCGCGCCCCAGCCGCCGTTCTCGACGACCAGCGCGACGGCGATCTGCGGATGGTCGACCGGCGCGTACGCGATGAACAGCGCGTGGTCGCGCAGGTGCTCGGCGAGCAGGTGGCCCTTGTAGTTCGAGCCCTGCAGCGAGAACACCTGCGCGGTACCGGTCTTGCCGGCCGCGAGGTACGGCGCGCCGCGGAACACCTTGTACGCGGTGCCGGACGGATTCTCGATCACGTTTTCCATCCCGCGCTTCACGACGTCGATGTCGCCCTGCTTGAGCGGAATCACTTCGCTTTCCTTCGGCACGGTCAGGTGGCGCGCGCGCGAGATCGGATCCTCGACTTCCTTCACGAGGTGAGGCTTCATCACGACGCCGTTGTTCGCGAGCGTCGCGGTGGCGTGCGCGAGCTGCAGGATCGTGTACGAGTTGTAGCCCTGGCCGATCCCGAGGCTGATCGTTTCGCCGTCGAACCACTTCTGCTGCGCGGCCTTCTTGAACGCCTTCTTCTTCCAGTCGGTCGACGGCAGGATCCCGCGCGCCTCGCCCTGGATGTCGATGCCGGTGATCTGGCCGAAGCCGAACGGCTTCATGAAGTTCGCGATCGCGTTCACGCCGAGGTCGCGCGCGAGCATGTAGAAGTAGGTGTCGTTCGACACCATGATCGCCTTGTTCATGTCGACCCAGCCCTGGCCCGAGCGCACGTCGTTGCGGAACGTGTGGCCGCCGAACGTGAAGTAGCCGGGATCCTGGAAGCCCCAGCCCGGCGTGCGCTTGCCGAGCGTCAGGCCGGCCAGCGCCATGAACGGCTTGTACGTCGAGCCGGGCGGGTAGGTGCCGTGCAGCGGCCGGTTCAGCAGCGGCTTGTCGGGCGAGTTGTTCAGCTCGTCCCAGGTCTGCTGGTCGATGCCGTCGACGAACGAGTTCGGGTCGAAGCTCGGCGACGACACGAACGCGAGCACGTCGCCCGTCTTCGGCTCGATCGCGACGAGCGCGCCGCGCTTGCCGGCGAACGCCTGCTCGGCGACCTGCTGCAGCCCGATGTCGAGCGACAGCACCAGGTTGTTGCCGGGCGTCGCCTGCGTGCGCGACAGCGTGCGCACGGGCCGGCCGCCGGCCGTCACCTCGACTTCCTCGAAGCCCGTGAGGCCATGCAGGTCGGCTTCGTAGCTCTGCTCGACGCCGATCTTGCCGATGTAGTCGGTGCCCTTGTAGTTGTTCGCGTCGCGACGCGGATCGTAATGTTCCTGGTCGCTGTCGTTCTCGTCGCTCATCGCATCGATGCGATCCTGGTCGCGCTTCGAGATCCGGCCGATGTAGCCGATCACGTGCGCGGCCGTCATGCCGAGCGGGTACTGGCGGAACAGCCGCGCGCGCACGTCGACGCCGGGGAAGCGGAAGCGCTGCGCGGTGAAGCGCGCGACTTCCGCGTCGGTGAGGCGCGTGCGGATCGGCAGGCTCTCGAAGTTCTTCGAGTCTTCCTGCAGCTTCTTGAAGCGGCGGCGGTCGCGCGCGTCGATCGGGATGATCTCGGACAGCTTGTCGATCGTGTTGTCGAGCGTGTCGTCGAGCTTCGACGGCGTGATCTCGAGCGTGTACGCCGAATAGTTCTTCGCGAGGACCACGCCGTTGCGGTCGGTGATGATCCCGCGGTTCGGCACGATCGGTGCGACCGAGATGCGGTTTTCCTCAGCCTGCAGCGCATATTTGCCGTGCTGCATCAGCTGCAGGTAGAAGAAGCGGCTCGCGAGCAGCCCGAAGCAGACGAACACGAACACGCCCGCCGCCGCGACGCGCAGGCGGAACTTCGAGAGCTGCTGTTGGGTGTCGTTGAATTCGGTCATGCGGTTACATTTGATCCGGCCCATGCACGGCGAGCGCGCGCGGACGAGGGGCCGCCCCGGAGCGCGGCGCGCGGCGGGCGTGGGGGCGGCGGGTGTTCAAGGTCGGTCCCGGTGCGGCTCAGATGGGGCGCGTATCGTCCGGGTCAACCGGGCGGCGTTGCGGCATCAGCAGCAGGTGGCTCGCGATCGGCCACAGCGCGGCCTCGACGAAGCCGTCCACCAGATAGCGCCAGCCGGGAAACGCGGCGCCCATCATCAGGCGGATCACGAACGGCACCAGCTGCGCGGCGACGAGCAGCGGCGTGACATACAGCACCTGCACGCCGATCGGCATCCACAGCACGCGGCGGTGGATCGTGATCGCCCCGTACGACAGCAGCGTATAGGCGAGCGCGTGCTCGCCGAGCAGCCCCGCGTCGTGCACGTCCATCAGGATGCCGAGCACGAACGCGACGCCCATCCCGACCTTGCGCGGCTGGTGGATGTTCCAGAACAGCAGCACGAGCGCGACGAAATCGGGCACGCCGGGCAGGCGGCCCCACGGCATCAGGTTCAGCAGGAACGCGGCGGCGAGGCTGAAGACGATGAAGTACGGGTTGACCGGCTGCAGGATGTATTGCGGACGGTTCATCGCTGGGCTCCTGGTTGCCCGGCCGCGGGCTTCGCGGCCGCGGCAGCGGGCTGGGCGGGAGCTGCGGGCGCCGCCGGCGCGGGTTTCGCGCCGGGTGCGGCCGCGGCGGCCGGCTTCGCGTTCGCGTCGGCCTTCTCGGCTTTCTCCGCTTTCTCGCCCTTCGCGGCGGCCTTCGCGCCTTTCTTTCCCTTCTTGTCGGCGGCCGGCTCCGGCTCCGCCGGGCGCGGCGGGACGTCGTTCTGGTAATGCAGCACCAGCATCTGGCGCGCGCCGCGCACGGCGGCGACCGGTGCGCAGGTCACGCGGGCGAACGCGGTATCGGCGAGCTTGTCGACGTGCACGACCTTCGCGACCGGCAGGCCCGGCGGATAGACGCCGTCGAGGCCGCTCGTGACGAGCTCGTCGCCCGCGACGAGGTCCGAGCTCGTCGGCACGAAGCGCAGATCGAGCGAATCGCCCTTCGGCGTGCCGTAGATCACGCTGCGCAGGCCGGTGCGCAGCACCTGCACGGGAATCGCGAGATCGCGGTCGGTGATCAGCGTGACTTCGGCCTGCAGCGGGAACACGCGCGTGACCTGGCCGACCACGCCGTCTTCACTGACGACCGGCGAGCCGTCCTGGATGCCTTGCTGCGAACCCTGGCCGATCACGATCTTCTGCGTGAACGGGTCGCTCGTGTCGTACTGGATCTCGACCGGGGTCGACTGCGTGGCGATGTGCTGGCGCAGTTCGAGCACCGCGCGCAGATGCATGTTTTCCTGCGCGAGCACGGCGGCCTGGTTGGCCTGCGTGGACAGTTGCAGGTTGCGCTTGCGCAGCGCGTCGTTGTCGTGGCGCAGCGATGCGCCCGTGACGGCGATGTCGGCCGCGCCCATGAACAGGTCGCGCGGCACGAGCGCCGCGCGCTGCAGCGGGTACAGCACGGTGCCGAGCACGCCGCGGACGATTTCGAGCGTGCTGAAGCGCGCGTCCGACACGAGGAGCGCGATGGCGAGGGCGACGAAGAAGATGAGCCGCGCGAGCGCGGGCGGACCTTGCTTGAAGAGGGGCGGCGGACTGTATTCCATGGTCGGCGCCGGGCGCGTGGTGATCGGTTAAATAATGCTCAGACGCGCAAACGGCGTGGCGGTTCGTTCTGAACGAGCGATCCGGCCACGCCGCGGGTGCGTCATATCAAACGGGACTGCTTAGGCGATCACTCGGCGATCACTCGTACGAGAAGATGCTGCCCAGCTTGTCCATGCGCTCGAGCGCCATGCCCGAGCCGCGCACGACGCAGGTGAGCGGGTCTTCGGCGACGAGCACCGGCAGGCCGGTTTCTTCCGCGAGCAGGCGATCGAGGTCGCGCAGCAGCGCGCCGCCGCCCGTCAGCATCATCCCGCGCTCGGCGATGTCGGCGCCGAGTTCCGGCGGCGTCTGCTCGAGGGCGATCTTCACCGACGACACGATCTGGTTCAGCGGATCGGTCAGCGCTTCGAGGATTTCGTTGCTCGAGATCGTGAAGCTGCGCGGAATGCCTTCCGACAGGTTGCGGCCCTTCACTTCCATTTCCTTGACTTCGGAGCCCGGGAACGCGGAGCCGATTTCCTTCTTGATCGCCTCGGCGGTTTGCTCGCCGATCAGCATCCCGTAATTGCGGCGGATGTAGTTGACGATCGCTTCGTCGAACTTGTCGCCGCCGACGCGCACCGAGCCCTTGTACACGATGCCGCCGAGCGAGATCACGCCGACTTCGGTCGTGCCGCCGCCGATGTCGACGACCATCGAGCCGGTGGCTTCCGACACCGGCAGGCCCGCGCCGATCGCGGCCGCCATCGGCTCCTCGATCAGGTAGACCTGCGATGCGCCGGCGCCGTGCGCCGCTTCCTTGATCGCGCGGCGCTCGACCTGGGTCGAGCCGCACGGCACGCAGATGATGATGCGCGGCGAAGGCGAGAACATGCGCGACTCGTGCGCTGTCTTGATGAACTGCTTGATCATCTGCTCGGTGACGGTGAAGTCGGCGATCACGCCGTCCTTCATCGGGCGGATCGCCTCGATGTTGCCCGGCACCTTGCCGAGCATCTGCTTGGCTTCCTTGCCGACCGCCTGGATCGTCTTCTTGCCGTTGGGGCCGCCTTCCTGGCGAATCGACACGACGGAGGGCTCATCGAGCACGATGCCCTTGCCGCGCATGTAGATCAGGGTGTTTGCGGTGCCGAGGTCGATCGCGAGATCGTTGGAGAAGTAGCTGCGCAAAAAACCGAACATTCAGAATCCTGTTTCGCTCTGGGCCGGCCCTGCATAGCGAGCGCTGAGGGCGGCAGCGGAAAAAATAACAGCCTCGGGAAGCGTGGCGGAAGCGGCCGCCGCGGCGCACGAAGCTGCGAGTGATGTCTACCGGGGATCGCACGAAGCACGCACGGCTTGCCGAAACGAGGCGAAACGGTGCGGGAAAAGGCTGCCGGGTTTGGGTCGAACGCGTAATGATACCTTATAATTTCACGGTATTTGAATCGAAACGGGCGGTATTTTTGCCGCTTCGGCCCCGATTTTTGAGGGTGGGATCGCACCCTCCAACCCCCCGCCGCAGCGCTGCTTTCGCTGCGCCGCGCAGCCTTGTTTTTTCCGGTGATCGCATGGCCCTGACCCTGACCGATGTGAAACGCATCGCGCACCTGGCGCGACTCGAAATGGCCGACGCCGACGCCGAGCACATGCTCGGCCAGCTCAATGAATTCTTCGGCCTCGTCGAACAGATGCAGGCGGTCGACACCGCCGGCATCGCGCCGCTCGCCCACCCGATCGAACAGATCCAGGAAGTCGCGCAGCGCCTGCGCGACGACGCCGTGACGGAAGTCGTCAATCGCGACGACAACCAGCGCCCGGCGCCGGCCGTCCAGGACGGCCTCTACCTCGTGCCGAAGGTGATCGAGTAAGCATTCGATGACAAGCGCGCCGGCGCCGCGCCGCGCGCCACCCAGAATTCCCAGGAAAACCACTCAATGCACGCAAAAAGCCTGACCGAACTGCGCGCCGCGCTCGCCGCCAAGGAATGCTCGGCCGTCGAGCTCGCGCAGCTCTACCTGAAACGGATCGACGCGGCACGCGACCTGAACGCGTTCGTCCACGTCGACGCCGACCTCACCCTTGCGCAGGCGAAGGCCGCCGACGCTGAACTCGCGCGCGGCGCGGGCGGCGCGCTGACCGGCCTGCCGATCGCGCACAAGGACGTGTTCGTCACGCGCGGCTGGCGCTCGACCGCCGGCTCGAAGATGCTCGCGAACTACGAGAGCCCGTTCGACGCGACCGTCGTCGCCCGCCTGCAGGCGGCCGGCATGGTCACGCTCGGCAAGACCAACATGGACGAGTTCGCGATGGGCTCGTCGAACGAGAACTCCGCGTTCGGCGCGGTGAAGAACCCGTGGGACACCAACGCGGTGCCGGGCGGCAGCTCGGGCGGTAGCTCGGCCGCCGTCGCCGCGCGCCTCGCGCCGGCCGCGACCGGCACCGACACCGGCGGCTCGATCCGCCAGCCCGCGTCGTTCGCGGGCGTGACGGGCATCAAGCCGACCTACGGCCGCGTGTCGCGCTACGGGATGATCGCGTTCGCGTCGTCGCTCGACCAGGGCGGCCCGATGGCGCAGAGCGCGTCCGACTGCGCGCTGCTGCTGAACGCGATGTCCGGCTTCGACGAGCGCGACTCGACGAGCCTCGAGCGTGAGGACGAGGATTTCACGCGCCACCTCGGCCAGCCGTGGGCGGCCGGCAACGATGCGGGCAAGCCGCTTGCCGGGCTGCGCATCGGTTTGCCGAACGAGTATTTCGGTGACGGCCTCGCCGACGACGTGCGTGCGTCGATCGACGCGGCGCTCAAGCAGTACGAGGCGCTCGGCGCGACGCTCGTGCCCGTGTCGCTGCCGAAAACCGAATTGTCGATCCCCGTGTACTACGTGATCGCGCCGGCCGAGGCGTCGTCGAACCTGTCGCGTTTCGACGGCGTGCGCTTCGGCCACCGCGCAGCGCAGTACGGCGACCTGCTCGACATGTACAAGAAGTCGCGCGCCGAAGGCTTCGGCCCCGAGGTGAAGCGCCGGATTCTCGTCGGCGCCTACGTGCTGTCGCACGGCTACTACGATGCGTACTACCTGCAGGCGCAGAAGATCCGCCGCATCATCGCGCAGGATTTCCAGGAAGCGTTCAAGTCCTGCGACGTGATCATGGGCCCGGCCTCGCCGACGGTCGCATGGGATCTCGGCTCGAAGGGCGACGATCCGGTGCAGATGTATCTCGCGGATATCTACACGCTGTCGGTGAGCCTCGCCGGCCTGCCCGGCATGAGCGTGCCGTGCGGCTTCGGTGCGAGCGCGAACGCGAAGCGCCCGGTCGGTCTGCAGATCATCGGCAACTATTTCAACGAAGCCCGGATGCTGCAGGTCGCCGACGCGTTCCAGCGCGCGACCGACTGGCACAAGCAAGTTCCGGCAGGGGTGTAAGCATATGGCTACTCAATGGGAAGTCGTCATCGGTCTCGAGACGCACGCGCAACTGTCGACCGTCTCGAAGATTTTCTCCGGCGCACCGACGCAGTTCGGCGCCGAGCCGAACACGCAGGCATGCCCGGTGGACCTGGCGCTGCCGGGCGTGCTGCCGGTGCTGAACCGCGGCGCGGTCGAGCGGGCGATCCGCTTCGGCCTCGCGATCGGCTCGACCATCGCGCCGCGCAGCATCTTCGCGCGCAAGAATTATTTCTACCCCGATCTGCCGAAGGGCTATCAGATCAGCCAGTACGAGATTCCCGTCGTGCAGGGCGGCCAGATCACGATCCAGGTGCCGGCCAACGAAAAGGCCGGCAAGCCGGCGTACGAGAAGACGGTCAACCTGACCCGCGCGCACCTCGAGGAAGATGCGGGCAAGTCGCTGCATGAAGACTTCGCCGGGATGACCGGGATCGACCTGAACCGCGCGGGCACGCCGCTGCTCGAGATCGTCACCGAGCCGGAAATGCGCAGCGCGGCCGAGGCCGTGGCCTACGCGAAGTCGCTGCACGCGCTCGTCGTGTGGCTCGGCATCTGCGACGGCAATATGCAGGAAGGCTCGTTCCGCTGCGACGCGAACGTGTCGGTGCGGCCGGTCGGCCAGGAAAAGTTCGGCACGCGCGCGGAAATCAAGAACCTGAACTCGTTCCGGTTCCTTGAAGAAGCGATCAACTACGAAGTGCGTCGCCAGATCGAGCTGATCGAGGACGGCGGCGAAGTCGTGCAGGAAACGCGCCTCTACGATCCGGACAAGCGCGAGACGCGTTCGATGCGCAGCAAGGAAGACGCGCACGACTACCGCTACTTCCCCGACCCCGACCTGATGCCGCTCGTGATCGGCCAGGACTGGATCGAGCGCGTGCAGGCCGGGATGCCCGAACTGCCGGCGGCGATCCAGCAGCGCTTCGTCGAGCAATATGGCGTGTCCGCGTACGACGCCGGCGTGCTGACGTCGAGCAAGGCGATGGCCGCGTACTTCGAGGCCGTGGTCGCGAAGGCCGGCGCCGCGAACGCGAAGATCGCCGCGAACTGGCTGATGGGCGACGTGTCGTCGCAGCTGAACCGCGACGGCATCGAGATCGACGCGATTCCGGTGTCGGCAGCGCAGCTCGCGCTGGTGCTGCAGCGCATCGCCGACGGCACGATCTCGAACAAGATCGCGAAGGAAATCTTCTCGGCGATCTGGGACGAGAAGGCGACCGACGAAGCCGCGGCCGACCGCATCATCGACGCGAAGGGCCTGAAGCAGATCTCCGACACCGGCGCGCTGGAAGCGATCATCGACGAGGTGCTCGCCGCGAACGCGAAGTCGGTCGAGGAATTCCGCGCGGGCAAGGAAAAGGCGTTCAACGCGCTGATCGGCCAGGCGATGAAGGCGACCAAGGGCAAGGCCAATCCGCAGCAGGTCAACGAACTGCTGAAGAAGAAGCTCGGCTGAACATGGCCGCGCGCCTGAACCGCGCCTGACGACGGGCCGCCGCCGAACCTGTTCGGGGCGGCCCGTCGCTTTGGTGCATGCGTTATCGTGTGCGCGTGTGCATCGCACCGTCCAACGGAGGAACGAATGGCGAAACAACCGTCGCTCGACGATTTCCGCGTGCCGTACAGCACGCGTGACAAGGAAGTTGCCGCATTCAGGCTCGATGCGTTCGATCCGGCCGCGAAGCCGTTCTCGTCGGGCTCGAAGGATGCCGACCGCGAACGGCTCAGCGCCGTGTCGACGGAGCTCGACGTGCAGCAGGAGCGCCTGCACACGCAGCAGAAGAAGCGCGTGCTGCTCGTGCTGCAGGGGATGGACACCAGTGGCAAGGACGGCACCGTGCGCGCGGTGTTTCGCGACGTCGATCCGCTCGGCCTGCGCATCGTGCCGTTCAAGGCACCGACGCCGATCGAGGCCGCGCACGACTTCCTGTGGCGCGTGCACGCGCAGGCGCCGGCCGCGGGCGAACTCGCGATCTTCAACCGCAGCCACTACGAGGACGTCCTCGTGCCGCGCGTGCTGGAGCTCATCAGCGACAAGGAATGCGAGCGCCGCTACCGGCAGATCCGCGATTTCGAGACGATGCTCGCGGAGAACGGCACGACGATCGTCAAGTGCTTCCTGCACATCTCGAAGGACGAGCAGCGCGAGCGGTTGCAGGCGCGCATTGACGATCCGACGAAGCACTGGAAGTTCGACATCGCCGATCTCGACGCGCGCAAGCACTGGGATGCATACCAGTCGGCGTACCGCGATGCGCTCGCCGCAACCTCGGCCGAGCATGCGCCGTGGTACGTGATCCCGGCGAACTCGAAAACCCATCGCAACGTGATGATCGCCGAGCTGCTGCTGCGCACGATGACCGACATGAAGCTCGAATTCCCGCCGCCGAAGCCGGAGCTCGAAGGCGTGAAGATCCGCTAGGCTGCGATCCTGTCAAACACATCGAACTGAACTGAACAACGGAACCCGACATGATGCGAGTGATTACCGCCAACCTGAACGGCATCCGCTCCGCCGCGAAGAAGGGCTTTTTTGAATGGCTCGGCGAACAGAATGCCGACTGCGTGTGCGTGCAGGAAATCAAGGTATCGGCCGACGACCTGCCGGCCGACTTCGTCGAGCCGCATGGCTTGCGGAGCTATTTCCACCACGCCGAGAAGAAGGGCTACAGTGGCGCGGGCATGTACAGCCGCCACGAGCCCGATGACGTGATCATCGGCTTCGGCAGCAGCGAATTCGATCCCGAGGGACGCTACGTCGAGGCGCGCTACGGCAAGCTGTCGGTCGTGTCCGTGTACGTGCCGTCCGGCTCGAGCGGCGAAGAGCGTCAGCAGGCGAAGTACCGCTTCATGGACGAGTTCATGCCGCATCTCGCCGAGCTGAAGAGCAAGCGCGAGGTGATCCTGTGCGGCGACGTGAACATCGTCCACAAGGAAATCGACATCAAGAACTGGAAGAGCAACCAGAAGAACTCGGGCTGCCTGCCGGAAGAACGCGCATGGCTCACGCAGCTGTTCGACGATGTCGGCTATGTCGACGTATTCCGCACGCTCGACCCGCGCCCCGAGCAGTACACGTGGTGGAGCAACCGTGGCCAGGCTTACGCGAAGAACGTCGGGTGGCGGATCGATTACCAGATCGCGACGCCGGGCGTGGCCGGCACCGCGAAGCGCACGTCGATCTTCAAGGACATCAAGTTCAGCGATCACGCGCCGCTGACGGTCGATTACGACTACAAGAAGTGATCGGCGGCGCTACGCGATGCGATGCGCGTAGCGGCCGGGCCGACCGGTAGCCAGATGCAAAACGGGCCGCATGTCGAACATGCGGCCCGTTTCGCTTGGGGTAGCGCTTGCTGCGTTACTGCTTGAGCGACGCCATGTCCACCACGAACCGATACTTCACGTCGCTCTTGAGCATGCGCTCGTAAGCGGCATTGATCTGCTGCATCGGGATCGTTTCGATGTCCGACGTGATCCCGTGCTCCGCGCAGAAATCGAGCATTTCCTGCGTTTCCGCGATCCCGCCGATCAGCGAGCCCGCGAGGCGGCGGCGCTTGAAGATCAGGTTGAACACCTGCGGCGACGGATGGTCGTGCTCCGGCGCGCCGACGAGCGTCATCGTGCCGTCGCGCTTCAGCAGGTGCAGGAACGGATTCAGGTCGTGCTGCGCGGCCACCGTGTTCAGGATGAAGTCGAAGCTGTTCAGGTGCGCGTTCATCTGAGCTTCGTCCTTCGAAATCACCACTTCGTGCGCGCCGAGCCGCTTGCCGTCCTCGATCTTCGACGGCGAGGTCGTGAACAGCACGACGTGCGCGCCCATCGCGCGCGCGAGCTTCACGCCCATGTGGCCGAGCCCGCCGAGGCCGACGATCCCGACCTTCTTGCCGGGCCCGACGTTCCACTGGCGCAGCGGCGAGTAGGTCGTGATCCCCGCGCACAGCAGCGGCGCGGCGCCGGCCGGGTCCAGCGTCTCGGGCACGCGCAGCACGAACGCCTCGTCGACGACGAGCTGGGTCGAATAGCCGCCGTACGTGATGTCGCCCGTCACGCGGTCCTGGCCGTTGTAGGTGCCGACGAAGCCGTTCTCGCAATACTGTTCGAGACCTTCCGCGCAGCTCGGGCAGGTGCGGCACGAATCGACGAGACAGCCGACGCCGACCAGCTCGCCGACCTTGAAACGCGACACCTGCGGGCCGGTTGCGGTCACGCGGCCGACGATTTCATGGCCCGGCACGACCGGATAGATCGTGTTGCGCCATTCGTTGCGGGCCTGGTGCAGGTCCGAGTGGCAGACGCCGCAGTACAGCACCTCGATCTGGACGTCGAGGTCGCGCAGCGCGCGGCGCTGGAATTCGAACGGGGCGAGCGGCGATTGCGCATCGGTCGCCGCGTAAGCGTAGGTTGTGCTCATGCAGGGGGCTCCTTGTCCGGGAAAACATCCGGCGAAACAGACTGCCGCCGCGCCATGTGGCGACGCGGCGAGACAGGTGCCCATCGTACGGAGCGAGCCGCCGCGGCGAAATACACGAAGGTCTGGAAGATTTGCCCATTCCTCTCGAATTGCACGCCAACAGCCGTCAAAACGCTTTCAAAGTGCTACATTGCAAGCCAGATTCTCTTGCCGGACAGGACGACGCGATGAGCTTCCAGCCCCTTTTCGACGATATGGGCGACCGTGTGCGGCGCCGCATGATCGAGCTGCATTCGAGCCTCGCGCCGAACGAGGGCGATACGCTGGCGGCGCTCGACGGCGTGCGCTTCTTCCGCGTGAGCCGCCCCGTGCCGCGCATGCCGGTGCTGTACGAGCCGAGCATCATCGTCGTGTGCCAGGGCCGCAAGCTCGGCTATCTCGGCGACCGCTCGTTCGTCTACGACGCGCAGCAGTATCTCGTGCTGTCGGTGCCGCTGCCGTTCGAATGCGAAACCTTCGCGAGCCCGGACGAGCCGTTTCTCGCGATCTCGATCCGCGTCGATCTCGCGGTGATCGCCGAGCTCGCGATCCTGCTCGACGAGACGCTTGGCGCGGCGGTCAGCGAGCCGCACGGCGTCTATTCGACGCCGCTCGATGCGCCGCTCGCCGACGCGGTGGTGCGGCTCCTCGAAGCGCTCGCGTCGCCGCACGACACCTGCGTGCTCGGGCCGGCGATCATGCGCGAGATCGCATACCGCGTGCTGACGGGCGCGCAGGGCGACGCGATTCGCGCGGCGCTCGCCCAGCAGCATCATTTCGGCCGCGTCGCGAAGGCGCTGCGGCGCATCCATGCGGACCTGAAGGCCGATCTCGATGTCGAGACGCTCGCGCGCGAGGCCGGGATGAGCCTCGCCGTGTTCCACGCGCAGTTCAAGCACGTGACGGCGACGTCGCCGATGCAGTATGTGAAGGCCGCGCGCCTGCACCAGGCGCGCTTGATGATGGTGCAGGACGGCGTCGGCGCGGGTGCCGCCGCCGCGCGGGTCGGCTATGCGAGCGCGTCGCAGTTCAGCCGCGAATTCAAGCGGCTGTTCGGCCGCAGTCCCGGTGACGAAGTGCGCTGGATGCGCGAGAGCGGCAGCCGGCCGGTCGAATCGGGCGTCGGCGCGTAGCGCCGCGTCACACGCTGGCGATGCCCGACGGAAAGCCGCGGCCTGCGGCGATGCTCAGCGCCGCGCGACCTTGCGTCGCTGCGCGCTGATGCCCGCATAGTCGGGCAGCGTGTCGACGCGCTTGCCCGTCGCCTTCGCATACAGCGGCATCAGGTCCTGCAGCCGGTTCAGCAGATCCTGCCGCCGCGTCGCGCCGTACGGATGCGTGTAGATGAATCCCGACGTCTTGTTCGCGCGGGTGGCCGCCGCGAGCTTGTCCCACAGCGTGATCGCCGCGCGCGGATCGAAGCCCGCGCGGGCGGCGATGTCGCCGCCGATCACGTCGGCTTCGGTCTCGTCGGTCGGGTCGTAGCGCAGCGTCTGCAGACGTGCGCCGAGGTTCAGCGCCTGCGGCAGCGGATCGCCGACGCCGAACAGCGGCGGCAGCGCGGCCGCGCGCAGCGACGTTTGCGACGCCGTGCCGAGATTGCTGCGTGCGTGTTCGCGCAGCGCATGGGCGATGCCGTGCGCAAGCAGCACGCCGAGTTCGTCGTCGTTCAGGCGGACGCGATCGAGCATCCCGCCGTACACGAGCACCTTGCCGCCCGGCAGGCACGTGACGCGGATGTCGCGCGAGCGGATCGCATTGACGTCCCACGCCCAGCTCTTCACGCGATCGTTCCACTTCACCGAATACGGCGCCAGCTTCATGACGATCGCGCGCAGGCGTTTCACGCGCGGCTGATTCGCGGGCAGCAGGCGGTCGCTGTCGGCGGCCGTTTGCACGATCTGCGCGTATTCGCTCGCGGTCAGCTGTTCGAGCAGCGGCGACGGGATCAGCGTGCGGAACGCGATCGCGTCGCCGTAGCGGACCTGCTGCGACGTCGGCGCATAGGCTTTCGACGGCACGGCCCCGCCGCTCGGCTGCGCGGCTTCGGCGGCAGACGGCGCGACGGTGGTCGCCGGCGTGGACGGCGCAGCCGCCGCGGAGCCGGCCGCGGCTGCCCCGGCGTCGGTCGGATGCGTGCTTGCCGCCGCGCCGAGCGCCGCGACGCCGACGCTCAGTGCGGCGGCGACGCGTGCGGCGCGAAGCAGGCGGTCATTGCGCACGGCTCGCCTCGCCGTTGCGCGCGACGCCGTTCCACGGCGCGATCTTGAACAGCAGCAGCATGCCGGGGATCGCGAGCGCGGTGCACACGATGAAGTAGTCGAACCAGCCGATCTTCGCGACGATGAAGCCGCTCGCGGCCGACGCGAGCGTGCGCGGCACGGACGCGAGGCTCGTGAACAGCGCGAACTGCGTGGCCGTGTAGCGCGGGTCGGTCGTGCTCGCGATGTACGCGACGAACGCGGCCATCGTCAGGCCGGTGGTGAAGGTTTCGACGCCGTAGACGATCGCGAGCGCGACCGTCATCGGGCTGAACTGCGGCGTGACGACGACGCCGAACACCGACAGCGCCGACGCGATCGCGTGGCTCGTCGATACCGTGAAGTCGTACAGCACGGCCAGCACCGGCGAGCCGGGGCCGAGCTGCGCGAGCCACGCGAAGCCGAGGGTCGACACCATCTGCAGCGCGCCGAAGATCCACAGCCCGCGGCCGATCCCGATCTTCACGAGCCACACGCCGCCGATGATGCCGCCGGCGACGCTCGCGACCAGCGCGGTGGTTTTGGCGACGATGCCGATCTCGGTGCGCGTGAAGCCGATGTCGAGGAAGAACGACGTCGACAGCGTGGTCGCCATCGTGTCGCCGATCTTGAACAGGAAGATGAACGCGATGACCAGCAGCGCGCCGGCCCAGCCGTCGCGCTGGATGAATTCGCGGAACGGCAGCACGATCGCGTCGCGCAGGTTGCGCGGCGGCGTGCCGACCACTTCGGGCTCGCGCACGACGAGCGTCATCAGGATGCCCGGCAGCATGAATGCGCCGGTGATCGCGAACACGGCGTCCCACGGCATGTGGTCGGACAGGATCAGCGCCAGCGAGCCGGGAATCAGCGCGGCGAGCTTGTAGGCGTTCACGTGCACCGCGTTGCCGAGGCCCTGCTCGGTGTCGCGCAGCAGTTCGCGGCGGTACGCGTCGATCACGATGTCGGCGCTCGCGCCGAAGAACGCGACGAGCGTGGTGAGCGCGGCGACCGTCCAGATCGAGTCGCGCGGCGACACGAAGCCGAGCGTGGCGATCGCGCCCGCGACCAGCAGCTGCGTGAGCAGCAGCCAGCCGCGCCGGCGGCCCGGCCGCCAGCCGGGCAGGCGCGGGATGTAGCGGTCCATCAGCGGCGCCCACAGGAACTTCCACGTATACGGGAACTGGATCAGCGCGAACAGGCCGATTTCCTTCAGGTTCACGCCTTCGGAGCGCAGCCATGCCTGCACGAGGTAGACGAGCGTGAACAGGGGCAGACCGGACGTGAACCCGAGGAACACGCAGATCAGCATGTGCGTGTTCAGATAGGCTCGCCAGCCGGGGTGATCCTCGTGAGCGGTGAGCGCGGGCGCCTCGTGTGGCGTTTTCGACATGGAATGGAACTGGGTAGCGTTGACTGATTGCGGCGGCAGCGCAGGCGGCGCGAGCGGCGCAGAAGGGGGCGGCCGCACGCGCGTGCGGGCCGGATCATCCGTCAACGGCCCCCGGGCTCAGCTGCGCTTGACGCGATAGACAGCAAGACTACCACGCCAGTTCGCTCCCCAACGAATCGGCTGGCCTTCGTGCAGCACGACGCGGTCGAGAATCGTGACGCCGACTTCCGGCGCGAGCGCCTCGAAATCCTCGATCGTCAGCACCCGGACGTTCGGCGTGTTGTGCCACTGATAAGGCAGCGCCTTCGACACCGGCATCCGGCCGTTCAGTACCGACAGCCGATGCGGCCAGTAGCCGAAATTCGGGAACGACACGATGCATTCGCGCCCGACCCGCGCGGTTTCGCGCAGGATCGCGGCCGTCTGGTGAATCGTCTGCAGCGTCTGCGACAGGATCGCGATGTCGAAGCTGTGGTCCTCGAACAGGCGCAGGCCGTCTTCCAGGTTCTGCTGGATCACATTGATGCCGTTCTTCGCGCTCGCGAGCACGCCCGCGTCGTTCAGCTCGATCCCGTAGCCGGTCACGTCCAGTTCTTCCATCAGCAGCGCGAGCAGCGAGCCGTCGCCGCAGCCGAGGTCGAGCACCGTCGAGCGCGGTTCGACCCAGCGCGCGATCGTGCGGAAGTCTGCGCGCGCGGACAGGGAGTTCAGGGCTTGCTGGTTCATGCGCCTACCTCGTTGGCGATTCGTTCGTAATACGCGCGCAGCAGGTTGTGATAGCGCGCATCGTCGAGCAGGAACGCGTCGTGGCCGTGCGGCGCGTCGATCTCCGCGTAGCTGACCGTGCGCTTGTTGTCGAGCAGCGCCTTCACGATCTCGCGCGAACGCGCCGGCGCGAAGCGCCAGTCGGTCGAGAAGCTCGCGATCAGGTACTTCGCCTGCGTATGCGCGAGCGCGGCCGTCAGATTGCCGTCGAACGCCTTGGCCGGATCGAAGTAGTCGAGCGCGCGTGTGATCAGCAGGTAGGTGTTCGCGTCGAAGTAGTCGGCAAACTTGTCGCCCTGGTAGCGCAGGTACGACTCGACCTCGAACTCGACGTCGAAGCTGAAGTTGTACGCGTCGAGCGCGCCGTCCGCGCGGCGCAGCGCACGGCCGAATTTCTCGGCCATGTCGTCGTCGGACAGGTACGTGATGTGGCCGATCATCCGCGCGACGCGCAGGCCGCGCTTCGGCTTCACGCCGTGCGCGTAATAGTCGCCGCCGTGGAAGTCGGGATCGGACAGGATCGCCGAGCGCGCGACTTCGTTGAACGCGATGTTCTGCGCGGACAGCTTCGGTGTCGACGCGATGTCGATGCAGTGTGCGACGCGCTCCGGATACATCAGGCTCCACGCGAGCGCCTGCATCCCGCCGAGGCTGCCGCCCATCACCGCGGCGAAGCGCTCGATGCCGAAGGCATCCGCGACGCGCGCCTGCGCGTGCACCCAGTCCTCGACGGTGACGACCGGAAAGCGCGCGCCGTATGGCTTTCCGCTCGACGGGTCGATGCTCATCGGGCCGGTCGAGCCGAAGCACGAGCCGAGGTTGTTCACGCCGATCACGAAGAAGCGGTTGGTGTCGAGCGGCTTGCCCGGGCCGACCATGTTGTCCCACCAGCCGGTGCTGCGCGGATCGTCCGCGTAGACGCCGGCGACGTGATGCGACGCGTTGAGCGCGTGGCAGACGAGCACCGCGTTCGAACGCGCGGCGTTGAGCTCGCCGTACGTTTCGACGACGAGCTGATAGTTGCCGATCACGCTGCCGCTTTGCAAGCGCAGTGGTTCGGCGAAGTGCATGGTCTGTGGAGCGACGATGCCGATCGATTCCATTCGTTCCGCCTTATGACTGGGCGGCTAAACGGTGTCGGCGATGCGCGGAGGCGAAGGTGCGCGGCTGACGACCTCTTTAGCCGCATTTGTAGTGAACCTGCCGGGACCAAGACGCATCAAGGCCCGGCCGGTTCGCGCGCCCGCAATCGAGTCAGCAAATCGGCGCGCTTCCGACCTGCCGCCAGGTGGCGGCAGTCGGCAAAGTATAGCGGATTTTCTGGCGAGGGAGCGGTCCGGAAGACCGCGCTCGAGCAGGGGCCGGCGCATGCCGTCCGGCGTCACTGTTCAGTGAAACGCGTTGTCGCCACGATTTTTTTAATACAGAAAATATCGAATTGTTCCGATAGCCGGTGCAGCGGTAAATCCTTTAAATCCCGTGACATTTATTAAAATTAAAAAGTAATTCGTACAGGTTCTAAGTGAATTTTCATACATTTAGTTCGTGTCCTGTTTTTGGGATGAGGGCATGTCAATAGAGTTTCAGCCAGCTTTCAGTATCCGGTTGAAACCCGCGATTTCGCAGCGCTGTCGACGTGATCGTCCCCTGTGTTCATGCGATTTCTCAGTATGCACGTTTCGCATTTCTTCCCGGAAAGCCGTAAGCGTTGAGCTACTTGTCACCGCTCGCCGAGTCGTCGCATCGATATGGCTTGTCAAAGCCGATGCGCGTCGAGGAGAGGTTTACCAAAGGAAAAGGTTCGTATGAACAAGTCGTATCGTGTCGTGTGGAACGCCTCGACCAGCACTTGGTGCGCGGCATCGGAAATTGCACGTGGGCGCTCGAAATCGTCGCGCTCCGCGAAATCGAAAATTGCGGTAGCCGCCGCGCTTGTCGTTGCCTCCATGGGGTCTGCGTACGCGGACGAAGTCGACGCGGCAGATCCGGTGCTCGATGATCCGACCCATCTGACCGACGTCAAGCAGGAAGATCAGAAGACGCTCAAGCGCAGTGGTCTTGATACGCGCGTAGTCGTGCCCGACAACAGCGCATACGTGAAGATCAATGCGAAGGGCGATGGCACGGATAACGCGTCGGCGACGGGCGACAACTCGATCGCGATCGGCGCCAGCGCCAGCACGCGCCCGGCTACGTCGGGTCTCGGCGGTGCGGTGGCGATCGGCAACAAGGCGACCGCGGCTGGCAACAACGTCGCATTCGGCGCCAATGCATCGGCACTCGGAGAGGAAGGCGCGATTGCGCTGGGTACCGGGGCCAATGCGGGCGGCAAGTCGTCGATCGCGCTCGGCAACGAGGCACAGGCGACCGGTTGGGGCGCCTATGCGCTGGGGCGCAAGGCGAAGGCGGCGGCGGAATCATCGCTTGCGATCGGTGATTCGTCGATGGCGACGCGGGCCGGCACGATGGCGATTGGCTCGCAGGCTGCCGCAGCCGCGGAAAATGCGATCGCGATCGGCCAGAGCGCAGCGGCGCGTGGCGCCGACTCGCTGGCACTCGGTTCGTATTCGGAAGCAGACCGCGACAATACGGTATCGGTCGGTACCGCCGGTTTCGAGCGTCAGATCGTCAACGTCGGGCGCGGCACGCAGGCGACCGATGCCGTCAACATTGCGCAGCTCAAGGACGTGACCGCCACGCTGGGCGGTAACGCTGCCGTCGACGCGACCGGCAACATCAAGAAACCGGCGTACACGATTGGCACCAAGACCTACGACAACGTCGGCGACGCGCTACTGGCGGCGTCCGAATCCGGCGGCGGCTCCGCAAACGCGGTGGAGTACGACTCCACCACGAAGAACTCGGTCACCCTCGGCGGCACTGGTTCGGCCGCGGTCAAACTTACCAACGTGCGTGCGGCCACGTTGGCGGCGAACAGCACGGACGCCGTCAATGGTGCGCAACTGTTTGCGACCAACAACCGCGTGACCAATGTCGAGCAGTCGCTGAAGGATAGCGGCGTGATCGATCCGTCGACCGGCGAGTCGCTCGCGGTCGTGTACAACGATGCGACGAAGAGCACCGTTGCGCTGGGCGGCACGGGCGGTACGGTCGTCACGAACGTGAAGGCGGGCAAGGTCGCATCGGCCAGCAAGGACGCCGTGAACGGCGGCCAGCTGTATGACGTGTCGTCGAGCGTCGCGTCCGCACTCGGTGGCCAAACGATCGTCAATGCGGACGGCACCCTTTCGAAGCCGACCTACAAGGTCGGCGACAAGACTTTCAACAACGTCGGGGACGCGCTTCAGGCCGCGGCCGCCTCGGGTGGCGGCGCCGGCGGCGAGGACGCGAACGCCGTGCACTATGACGGCGCGGGCAAGACGAGCGTGACGCTGGGCGGCGCGGGTGCATCGAATCCGGTTTCGCTGAAGAACGTCGCGACGGGCCAGGCCGCCACCGACGCTGTCAACGTAGCCCAGCTCCAAAGCGGCATGAGCGACGTCAAGGACGAGATCAAGAAGGATCTCGGCGACGGCACGCTCAACATGAAGTACATCAAGGTCAATGCCGCCGGCATGCAGGCCAATGCGCTCGGCAAGAACAGCGTGGCGATCGGCTCGCAAGCGAATGCGACGAACGTCGATACGCTGGCGATCGGTTCGGGCGCCCGGGCATCGGGCGTGAACTCAATCGCGATCGGCGTCAACTCGGTTGCCGCGGACGCCAATACCGTGTCGATAGGTGACGTGGGTGCGACGCGCCGGATCGTCAATGTCAGCGATGGCGTCGATGACACCGATGCCGTCAACATGAAGCAACTGACCAATGTGATGCATTCCGCCAATACGAAGCTCGACGCGAAGATGACGCGGATGGTGCGTGACGTCGAATCGAAGCCGGGGAGCTTCGTCGCGGTCGAAGGGTTGGGTGCGGACGGCAGCTCGCCGAACATTGCATCGATGAACGGTCGCGATCCGACCATGGGCACGGCTGCTGCCATCGGCGTGGCGAGTGGTGCTGGCGGGCTCAACGCGATCGCGGTTGGTTTGCAGGCGGTCGCGAGTTCGGACCACTCGGTGGCGATCGGCAGTATTGCCCAGACGGGAGTCGATCAGCCGTATTCGGTCGCGATGGGCAGCATGGTTACGACGAATGGTGCCGGCGCGCTGGCAATCGGTTCTCGCGCGAAGGCCAATGCCGATAACGCGGTGGCGGTCGGCAACAACGGCGTGGCAGCTGTGGGCAAGAGCTCGATCGCGATCGGCGACAAGGCGATGACGGCGGCGGGTACCGTGAACAGCGTCGCGATGGGCAAGTCTGCCAACGTCGCGCAAAACGTCACGGATGCCATTGCACTGGGTGCCAACGCGAGTGTGGCGTCGGGCAATAACGGCGGCATCGCACTGGGCGCCAATTCTGTCGCCGATCGCGGCAATGCGCTCTCCGTGGGGTCGAATTCGCTCCAGCGCCAGATCGTCAACGTCGCAAAGGGTACTAAAAACAACGACGCGGTGAACGTGAGCCAGTTGACGGGCGTGACGAATGCGCTCGGCGGCGGCGCGGGCATCGGCACCGATGGCAACATCACGGCACCGACGTACAAGGTCGGCGACACGACGTACAACAACGTCGGCGACGCGCTGGACGCGATGGCGAAGAACGGCGGCTCCGACCCGAACGCCGTGTCTTACGACAGCGCGACGAAGGACAAGGTGACGCTGGCCGGTGGCGCGACGGGTACGACGCTGTCGAACGTGAAGGCCGGTACGGCGGACATGGACGCGGTGAACGTGTCGCAGCTTAAATCGTCGGGCCTGATCGGTGAAGATGGCAAGTCACTTGCTGCAATCACTTACGACAAGAACACCGATGGCACGCCGAACTACAAGTCGGCCACGCTGGCAGGCGAAGGCGGCACGACGCTGACGAACGTGAAGGCCGGTGCACTGTCGGCGACGAGCACGGACGCGGTGAACGGCTCGCAACTGTTCGCGACGAACGAGAACCTCGGCAACCTGAAGGACACGCTGACCGATGGCGGCGTCATCGACAAGACGACGGGCGAATCGTTGGCGGTGGTGTACGACAGCACGACGAAGGACAAGGTGACGCTGGCCGGTGGCAAGACGGGCACGACGCTGTCGAACGTGAAGGCCGGTACGGCCGACATGGATGCGGTGAACGTGTCGCAGCTGAAGTCGTCAGGCCTCGTTGGTGAGGACGGTAAGTCGCGTGCTGCAGTGACGTACGACAAGAACACGGACGGCACGCCGAACTACAAGTCGGCGACGCTGGCGGGCGAAGGCGGCACGACGCTGACGAACGTGAAGGCCGGCGCGCTGTCGGCGACGAGCACGGACGCGGTGAACGGCTCGCAACTGTTCGCGACGAACGAGAACCTCGGCAACCTGAAGGACACGCTGACGGATGGCGGCGTCATCGACAAGACGACGGGCGAATCGCTGGCGGTGGTGTACGACAGCACGACGAAGGACAAGGTGACGCTGGCCGGCGGCAAGACCGGGACGACGCTGTCGAACGTGAAGGCCGGTACGGCCGACATGGACGCGGTGAACGTGTCGCAGCTGAAGTCGTCGGGCCTGATCGATGGTGACGGCAAGTCGATTGCCGCGGTGACGTACGACAAGAAGACGGATGGCACGCCGAACTACAACTCGGTGACGCTGGGCGGCGGTAAGTCGACGGGCCCGGTGACGCTGTCGAACGTTGCACAGGGCAAGGCCAACACCGACGCGGTGAACGTCGAGCAATTGACGAAAGCGATCAGCGACGTGGAAGGCGGCATGAACCCGCTGGCCGTGTCTTACGACAGCGTGACGAAGGACAAGGTGACGCTGGCCGGTGGCACGACGGGCACGACGCTGACGAACGTGAAGGCCGGTGCGCTGTCAGCGACGAGCACGGACGCGGTGAACGGCTCGCAACTGTTCGCGACGAACGAGAACCTCGGCAACCTGAAGGACACGCTGACGGATGGCGGCGTGATCGACAAGACGACGGGCGAATCGCTGGCGGTGGTGTACGACAGCACGACGAAGGACAAGGTGACGCTGGCTGGCACGACGGGTACGACGCTGTCGAACGTGAAGGCTGGTACGGCCGACATGGATGCGGTGAACGTATCGCAGCTGAAGTCGTCGGGCCTGATCGATGGTGACGGCAAGTCGATTGCCGCGGTGACGTACGACAAGAAGACGGACGGCACGCCGAACTACAACTCGGTGACGCTGGGCGGTGGTAAGTCGACGGGCCCGGTGACGCTGTCGAACGTTGCACAGGGCAAGGCCGGCACGGATGCGGTGAACGTCGATCAGCTGACGAAAGCGATCGGCGACGTGGAAGGCGGCATGAACCCGCTGGCCGTGTCTTACGACAGCGTGACGAAGGACAAGGTGACGCTGGCCGGTGGCACGACGGGCACGACGCTGACGAACGTCGCGGCGGGCAAGGTGAGCGCGGACAGCAAGGACGCGGTCAACGGCTCGCAGCTGCACGGTACGGCGCAGAGCGTGGCGGACGCGCTGGGTGGTGGCTCCGCAGTGGACGAAAACGGCAAGCTGAAGGCGCCGACGTACACGCTGGCCGATCCGGCGGACGATACGAAGAAGGTCGATTACCACACGGTAGGCGATGCGCTGGAGAACCTGGACGGTCGAGTGGCAAGCAACACGGGCGACATCACGCACATCAAGAACCAGTTCACGAACACGGGCCTGGTGGATGCGGATGGCGACACGCGTGCCGCGGTGACGTACGACAAGAACAAGGACGGCACGCCGAACTACCAATCGGCAACACTGGCGGGTAAGAGTGGCACGAAGCTGACGAACGTGGCGGCCGGTACGGCTGACCTGGACGCGGTGAACGTATCGCAACTGAAGTCGTCGGGCCTCGTTGGTGAGGACGGTAAGTCGCGTGCTGCAGTGACGTACGACAAGAACACCGATGGCACGCCGAACTACAAGTCGGCGACGCTGGCGGGCGACGGCGGCACGACGCTGACGAACGTGAAGGCCGGTGCACTGTCGGCGACGAGCACGGACGCGGTGAACGGTTCGCAACTGTTCGCGACGAACGAGAACCTCGGCAACCTGAAGGACACGCTGACGGATGGCGGCGTGATCGACAAGACGACGGGCGAATCGCTGGCGGTGGTGTACGACAGCACGACGAAGGACAAGGTGACGCTGGCTGGCGGCAAGACCGGGACGACGCTGTCGAACGTGAAGGCTGGTACGGCCGACATGGATGCGGTGAACGTGTCGCAGCTGAAGTCGTCGGGCCTCGTGGGTGAAGACGGCAAGTCGCGTGCTGCAATCACTTACGACAAGAACACCGATGGCACGCCGAACTACAAGTCGGCGACGCTGGCGGGCGAAGGCGGCACGACGCTGACGAACGTGAAGGCCGGTGCACTGTCGGCGACGAGCACGGACGCGGTGAACGGCTCGCAACTGTTCGCGACGAACGAGAACCTCGGCAACCTGAAGGACACGCTGACGGATGGCGGCGTGATCGACAAGACGACGGGCGAATCGCTGGCGGTGGTGTACGACAGCACGACGAAGGACAAGGTGACGCTGGCCGGCGGCAAGACCGGGACGACGCTGTCGAACGTGAAGGCTGGTACGGCCGACATGGACGCGGTGAACGTGTCGCAGCTCAAGTCGTCGGGCCTCGTTGGTGAGGACGGCAAGTCGCTCGCTGCAATCACGTACGACAAGAACACGGACGGCACGCCGAACTACAAGTCGGCCACGCTGGCGGGCGACGGCGGCACGACGCTGACGAACGTGAAGGCCGGTGCACTGTCGGCGACGAGCACGGACGCGGTGAACGGCTCGCAACTGTTCGCGACGAACGAGAACCTCGGCAACCTGAAGGACACGCTGACGGATGGCGGCGTCATCGACAAGACGACGGGCGAATCGCTGGCGGTGGTGTACGACAGCACGACGAAGGACAAGGTGACGCTGGCCGGCGGCAAGACCGGGACGACGCTGTCGAACGTGAAGGCTGGTACGGCCGACATGGACGCGGTGAACGTGTCGCAGCTGAAGTCGTCGGGCCTCGTTGGTGAGGACGGCAAGTCGCTCGCTGCAATCACGTACGACAAGAACACGGACGGCACGCCGAACTACAAGTCGGCGACGCTGGCGGGCGACGGCGGCACGACGCTGACGAACGTGAAGGCCGGCGCGCTGTCGGCGACGAGCACGGACGCGGTGAACGGTTCGCAACTGTTCGCGACGAACGAGAACCTCGGCAACCTGAAGGACACGCTGACGGATGGCGGCGTCATCGACAAGACGACGGGCGAATCGCTGGCGGTGGTGTACGACAGCACGACGAAGGACAAGGTGACGCTGGCCGGTGGCAAGACGGGCACGACGCTGTCGAACGTGAAGGCCGGTACGGCCGACATGGATGCGGTGAACGTGTCGCAGCTGAAGTCGTCGGGCTTGATCGATGGTGACGGCAAGTCGATTGCCGCGGTGACGTACGACAAGAAGACGGACGGCACGCCGAACTACAACTCGGTGACGCTGGGCGGCGGTAAGTCGACGGGCCCGGTGACGCTGTCGAACGTGGCCAAGGGTCAGGCGGGCACGGACGCGGTGAACGTCGATCAACTGACGGACGCACTTCGCGACGTGGAAGGCGGCCTGAACCCGCTGGCCGTGGCCTACGACACCGCGAAGAAGGACAAGGTGACGCTGGCAGGCGAGGGCGGTACGAAGCTGTCGAACGTGAAGGCTGGTACGGCTGACCAGGACGCGGTGAACGTGTCGCAGCTGAAGTCGTCGGGCCTCGTTGGCGAGGACGGCAAGTCGCTCGCTGCCATCACGTACGACAAGAACGCGGACGGCACGCCGAAGTACACGTCGGCGACGCTGGCAGGCGAAGGCGGTACGACGTTGTCGAACGTGAAGGCTGGTACGAAGGACATGGACGCGGTGAACGTGTCGCAGCTGAAGTCGTCGGGTCTGGTCGATGGTGACGGCAAGTCGCGTGCTGCAATCACGTACGACAAGAACGCGGACGGCACGCCGAAGTACACGTCGGCGACGCTGGCCGGTGTTGGCGGCACGAAGCTGTCGAACGTTGCAGACGGCACGGAGGACAAGGACGCGGTGAACGTATCGCAACTGAAGTCGACGGGCCTGATCGGTGAAGACGGCAAGTCGCGTGCTGCAGTGACGTACGACAAGAACGCGGACGGCACGCCGAAGTACACGTCGGCGACGCTGGCAGGCGAAGGCGGTACGACGTTGTCGAACGTGAAGGCTGGTACGAAGGACATGGACGCGGTGAACGTGTCGCAGCTGAAGTCGTCGGGTCTGGTCGATGGTGACGGCAAGTCGCGTGCTGCAATCACGTACGACAAGAACGCGGACGGCACGCCGAAGTACACGTCGGCGACGCTGGCCGGTGTTGGCGGCACGAAGCTGTCGAACGTTGCAGACGGCACGGAGGACAAGGACGCGGTGAACGTATCGCAACTGAAGTCGACGGGCCTGATCGGTGAAGACGGCAAGTCGCGTGCTGCAGTGACGTACGACAAGAACGCGGACGGCACGCCGAAGTACACGTCGGCGACGCTGGCAGGCGAAGGCGGTACGACGTTGTCGAACGTGAAGGCTGGTACGAAGGACATGGACGCGGTAAACGTGTCGCAGCTGAAGTCGACGGGCCTGATCGATGGTGACGGCAAGTCGCGCGCTGCAATCACGTACGACAAGAACGCGGACGGCACGCCGAAGTACACGTCGGCCACGCTGGCCGGTGTTGGCGGCACGACGCTGTCGAACGTTGCAGACGGCAAGGAAGACAAGGACGCGGTGAACGTGTCGCAACTGAAGTCGACGGGCCTGATCGGCGAAGACGGCAAGTCGCGCGCTGCCATCACGTACGACAAGAATGCGGACGGCACGCCGAAGTACACGTCGGCGACGCTGGCAGGCGAAGGCGGTACGACGTTGTCGAACGTGAAGGCTGGTACGAAGGACATGGACGCGGTGAACGTGTCGCAGCTGAAGTCGACGGGCCTGATCGATGGTGACGGTAAGTCGCGTGCTGCAATCACGTACGACAAGAACGCGGACGGCACGCCGAAGTACACGTCGGCGACGCTGGCCGGTGTTGGCGGCACAAAGCTGTCGAACGTTGCAGACGGCAAGGAGGACAAGGACGCGGTGAACGTATCGCAGCTGAAGTCGTCGGGCCTGATCGGCGAAGACGGCAAGTCGATTGCCGCGGTCACGTACGACAAAAATACGGACGGCACGGCGAACCACGAGTCGGTGACGCTCGCGGGCAAGGCGGGCACGAAGCTGACGAACGTGAAGGCGGCCGAACTGTCGGCGACGAGCATGGACGCGGTGAACGGCTCGCAGCTGTTCGCGACGAACGAGAGCCTGGGCAACCTGAAGGACGCGCTGACGGATGGTGGTGTCATCGACGAAAAGACGGGCGAATCGCTGGCGGTGGTGTACGACAGCACGTCGAAGGACAAGGTGACGCTGGCCGGCGGCAAGACGGGCACGACGCTGTCGAACGTGAAGGCCGGTACGGCCGACCTGGACGCGGTGAACGTGTCGCAGTTGAAGTCGTCGGGTCTGATTGACGAAGACGGCAAGTCGATTGCCGCGGTGACGTACGACCGTAACACCGACGGCACGCCGAACTACAACTCGGTGACGCTGGGCGGCGGTAAGTCGACGGGCCCGGTGACGCTGTCGAACGTTGCACAGGGCAAGGCCGGCACAGACGCAGTAAACGTCGACCAGTTGAACAATCTGGAAGACTCGCTGGTCAACGGTGCGATCAAGCTCAAGTACATCAAGGTCAACTCGGAAGGTCGCGAGGCAATTGCGAGAGGTCCCGAGAGCGTCGCGATTGGTGCGAACGCGTGGGCAACCAGGCCGCAAGCGATGGCATTGGGGTCGGGTTCGCGCGCGAACGGTGTCAACTCGGTGGCAATCGGCTACAACTCCGTCGCCGACGACGACAACACCGTTGCGGTGGGTAACGTCGGTGAAGAGCGCCGTGTCGTTCACCTCGCCGCTGGTGTCGACGACACCGATGCCGTCAACATGAGGCAACTGACCGATGCGATGCATTCCGCCAATACGAAGCTCGACGCGAAGATGACGCGGATGGTGCGTGACGTCGAATCGAAGCCGGGCAGCTTCGTCGCGGTCGAAGGGTTGGGCGCGGACGGCAGCATGACGAACATTGCATCGATGAACGGTCGCAATCCGAACATGGGCACGGCCGCCGCCATTGGCGTCGGGAGTGGCGCCAGCGGGATCAATTCGATCGCGGTCGGGCTGCAGGCGGTCTCGAATTCGGATCACTCGGTGGCGATCGGCAGTATTGCGCAGACCGGGGTTGATCAACCGTATGCGGTCGCGATGGGCAGCATGGTCACGACGAACGGCGCAGGCGCGTTGGCAATCGGTTCCCGAGCAAAAGCCAACGCCGATAACGCGGTGGCGGTCGGCAACAACGGCGTGGTAGCCGTGGGTAAGAGCTCGATCGCGATCGGCGACAAGGCGATGACGAACGCGGGCACCGTGAACAGCATCGCTATCGGTACGAATGCGAACGTGCAACAGAACGTGGCCGACGCCATCGCGCTCGGGGCGAACTCGCAGGCGCTGTCCTCGAACAGCGTCGCGTTGGGTGCCAACTCGATCGCGAATCGTGCGAATGCGCTGTCGATCGGCAAGGCAGGCGCCGAACGGCAGATCGTCAATGTCGCGAAGGGCACGCAGGACACCGATGCAGTCAGCCTCGCGCAGCTCAAGGGCCTCGCGGACGTGGTTGCCGGCGGTACGGGCTTCGACAAGAACGGCGACGTGACCGCACCGACGTACACGATCGACGGCAAGGAGTACCACAACGTCAACGACGCGCTGCAGGCTGCGGCGAAGAGTGGCGGTGATGGCAGCAGCGGCACGGATCCGAATGCGGTGGCCTATGACGGCGAGCTGAAGGACAAGGTGACGCTGGCCGGCCAGAACGGTACGACGCTGTCGAACGTTGCGGCAGGCAAGGCCGACACGGACGCAGTGAACGTGTCGCAACTGAAGTCGTCGGGCCTCGTTGGTGAGGACGGTAAGTCGCGTGCTGCAGTGACGTACGACAAGAACACGGACGGCACGCCGAACTACAAGTCGGCAACGTTGGCAGGCGAAGGCGGCACGACGCTGACGAACGTGAAGGCCGGTGCGCTGTCGGCGACGAGCACGGACGCGGTGAACGGCTCGCAACTGTTCGCGACGAACGAGAACCTCGGCAACCTGAAGGACTCCCTGACGGATGGCGGCGTGATCGACAAGACGACGGGCGAATCGCTGGCAGTGGTGTACGACAGCGCGTCGAAGGACAAGCTGACGCTGGCCGGCGGCCAGACGGGTACGACGCTGTCGAACGTGAAGGCTGGTACGGCCGACATGGACGCGGTGAACGTGTCGCAACTGAAGTCGTCGGGCCTGATCGGCGAGAACGGCAAGGCGCTTGCAGCCGTGACCTACGATACGCACACCGACGGCACCACGAACTTCGCTTCGGTGACGTTCGGTGGCATGAACGCCGGCGTCCCCGTCGCGCTGCATAACGTTGCTGCCGGCAAGGTATCGACTGATGCAGTCAACGTGTCGCAGTTGAAGGGCGTGACCGACATCATCGGCGGTGGTGCGGGCATTGATGCGGACGGCAAGGTTACCTCGCCGGTCTACAACGTCGACGGCAAGGATTATGTGTCGGTCGGCGATGCCATCAAGGCGCTGGAGCAGCGTGAGGGCGGCACCGGCAACGGTACGAACCCGAACGCGGTCGTCTATGACGACGCCACCAAGGCAGCGGTGACGTTGGCTGGCGCGAAGGGCACGGTGCTTCGTAACGTCGCGGACGGCTCGCTTGCCGAGTTCAGCACCGAGGCTGTCAACGGCGGTCAGGTGAATTTCCTCGCGTCGAGCATCGCGGATAGTCTCGGCGGCGGTGCGAAGTTCGACCCGGTGACCGGCGACATCTCGGCGCCGACGTATGAACTGACTGCGGCGGATGGCTTGACGAACACGTACGACAACGTCGGCGACGCGTTCAAGCACGTCGACGAGCGCGTGTCGACGCACACGAAGCAGATCGACACGCTGGAGAAGGGTGTCGCGAATGCGGTTCAGTACGACGACGCAACGCATGCCGCTGTCACGTTCGGTGGCGCAGGCGCGGCGCCCGTCATGCTGAAGAACGTCGCGGACGGTGTCGACGAGACCGATGCGGTCAACGTGCGACAACTGCGCTCGGCCGGCCTGGTCGGTGAAGACGGCAAGCTGCAGTCGGCGGTCGTCTACGACAAGAACGCGGACGGCACGACGAACTACGGTTCGGTGACGCTCGGCGGTGTCGGCGCGGCTACTCCGGTCGCCCTGCACAACGTGGCGGCCGGCAAGGCTGCGACGGATGCGGTGAACGTCAGCCAGTTGAGTGGCGTGACCGATGCGCTCGGCGGCGGTGCGAAGATCGACGAGGAAACCGGCAAGGTCGTCGCGCCGACCTACGACGTGGGGGGCAACACCTTCCACAACGCAGGCGACGCACTGACGAACATCGACAACCGGGTCACGCAGATCCAGGACAACCTTGGTGAGGCCACGAAGCTGGTCGGCGCTGTCGCATACGACAAGAACGGCGACGGCACCGTGAATTTCAACACGGTGACGCTGGGCAACGGCTTGTCGACGGGACCGGTAGTGCTGACGAACGTCGCGGACGGCAAGAGCCAGTACGACGCCGTGAACTACGGTCAGTTCTCGAAGCTGGAAGGGCGTGTCAGCAATATCGACGAACGTCTGAACACTGTGACCACACCTGGCGGCAACAACAGCGGTAACGACGGTGGGTCCGGCAGCAACCTGATCGGTGGAACGGGCGGTAGCGGCAAGGACAGCGCCGAGATCGTCGCCGCGAAACCGGGCAACGGCAACGGCAACATCGCTGTCGGCTCCGGCTCGCAGATCGTCGATGGCAAGAACAACGCCGCGGCAATCGGTGCCGGTTCGAAGGTGTCGGCCGACAACGGCACGGCGCTTGGCCAGGGTGCGTCGGTGTCGTCCGGTGCGGACAACTCGGTTGCGCTGGGCCAGGGCTCGCAGGCGACCGAGGCCAACACCGTGTCGGTCGGCTCTGACGGCCACGAGCGCCGGATCGTCAACGTCGCGGACGGGGTGAAGGCCACGGATGCCGTCAGCAAGGGGCAGTTCGACCGTGCACTCGGCGGTATGCAAGGCCAGATCAACGACATCTCGCGTAATGCCTATTCCGGTATCGCGATGGCCACGGCGCTGACGATGATTCCGGGCGTCGATCCGGGCAAGGCGCTGTCGTTCGGTATCGGTGGCGGCTCGTACAAGGGCTATCAGGCAGTCGCGCTGGGCGGTGAAGCGCGCATCACGGAGAACCTGAAGATGCGCGCCGGCGTCGGCCTCAGCAGCGGCGGCAATACCTACGGTGTGGGCGCGTCGTATCAGTGGTAAGGCGGTTGACGCGGGCCGTTCGGCCCGCGTCGTCACCTGATGCGTGGCAGGCGGGCACTTGTCGCCCGCCACGCCACGCATCACACCACGCGCAAGCGACTCCATTTCCACCGATCAATTTCCATGAGTCCGCGTCGAGCGGACTGAACCATCATGAAAACACCACAACATTTTGTTCGCCGGGGCCTGCTCGGCGCATTCGTAGTTCTGCTGAGCGCATGCGCGACGCAATCCGGCCCGACGTATACCGTTCGGGCGATCAAGGCCACCGATCAACAAGGGCCCGTGTTTCGCGTGACATGTGAGGGGCTGGTATCCAGCACGCGCTCGTGTGAAGCGGCTGCGCAGAAAGTCTGTGCCGGCAAGCCGGTTACGCCGCTGCAGGCCGTCGATCGCGTTCGTGGCGGCGCCGCGATGGGCGATCCGCGCGAATTGACGTTCATGTGCGGCGTGCCGCCTCAGGCGAGTGTCGCACCTCCTGTCGTCGCGCAACCGCAACCGGTCGTGCAGGCGCAGCCGGCGGCCGAGCCCGTCGCGCAGCGTCACGTGCTGCTGCAGGGCAGCGCGAACTTCGCGTTCGACAGCGCGGCGCTAACGCCGAGCGCCCGCCAGGAACTCGATCGCTTTCTGGACGTGAATCGCGAGGCCCGATTTCGCCGTGTGACGGTCACGGGCTACACCGATTCGCAGGGTGCGCATGCACATAACGTTCGACTGTCCGAGGCGCGTGCGCGCGCGGTGGCCACGTACCTGCGCACGGGCGGGCTGCACGCGGAACACTTCACGACCGTCGGCAAGGGCGCGGCAGAGCCGGTCGCCAGCAACGCGACGGCCGAAGGGCGCGCGCAGAACCGACGAGTCGAAATCGAACTCGAGAAGGCATAACGAACGTGATTGACGACTCCGCGGTCACCGGTGACGGTCGCCGCGGAGCGCGGATTGAAATGTCCGGATGGCTCCGGGGCATCCTGGACTGATACTAGAAGGTAAAAATGGCAGAGCAGAAAGCAACGACGCGTCCGTCGCGTCCGACAATCGAAGCAGTCACCGACAACGTACCGCCGCACACCGGCGTGATCCAAAACGGCGGCCTGACCAACGACTCGAAGCCGACGGTGAGCGGTCGCGGCGATCCTGGATCGACGATCCATCTTCTGGTGGATGGCGTCGAGGTTGGAAGCGTGGTGGTCGGTGCAAACGGGACATGGAGTGTCGCGCTCACGCAGCCGTTGAACGACGGCGAGTATCGCCTGACGGCGCGCGCGAGCAACGACGTCGGCATGAGCGTGCCGTCGACGTCGTACGGCATCCAGGTGGACGTGACACCGCCGTCGCAGCCGAAGATCGAAGCGGCGACGGAGGGTGCGCAGCCGACGCTGTCGGGTCACGCAGAAGCGTATTCGACGGTGGCGATCTACGACGGCACGACGCTGCTGGGCACGACGCAGACGAATATCGACGGAACGTGGACCTTCCAGCTGACGTCGCCCCTGTCGAACGGCACGCATGCACTGACGGTAACGGCGACGGACCCGGCGGGCAATACGAGCGCGCGCTCGGACGGTTTCGACGTGACGGTGGGGCCGGTGGCGCCGCCGGTGCCGCTGGCGAAGGCATTGCTCGACGACATGGGACACGACAGCGGGAATTTTAATTTCGACCGTCTGACGAACGACGGCACGGGCGGGCGCTTGCTGACCGGTCACCTGATTGGTGCGCTGGCGGCGGGCGAGAAGGTGCAGGTGTCGACGGACGGCGGACGGACGTGGCTTGACGCGCTGACGAACCCGGACGGCACGTGGATGGTGACGGACCTGAACGAGCACAGTGGTAACTGGACGATCCAGACGCGCGTGGTGAACGGCGCCGGCGCGGCGGGCGAGGTGAAGGTGTACGACGTCGAACTGGACACGACGTCACCCGATCCGGTGCTGAAGGCGGTGCGCTCGGGAAATGTGATCGACGTCTCGTTCGCCGGCAAGGACATGGTGGTCGGGGATGCGATCAACGTGATGATCGGCGATCAGCGCATCTCGTACAACCTGACGGCGGCCGATATCGCGGCCGGCCGGGTGAAAGTGACGATCCCGGCGGGCATCGCGGCGACGATGGACGAGCACGCGAGCTATGGTGTCGCGCTGGTGGATCGGAGCGGGAACATTTCTGACTATCTGGTGACAAGATTTGTCGAGAAAGTGAACCCGGGAACGGGTACCGATGCGGGCATCGAATATCAGACCGTGGATTTCAACGATCGCAAAACACAGGACTTCAATGGCAGCATGCCGATCGACTTCGGCTTGTTTACAGCGGTGCTCGCGAAGCCGGTGTCGGTCAACGGTAATCCGGGTGTCGAGCAGGGTATTCGTACTGGCAGCGGCGGTGGCTTCGGGCTGGGGTACAAGAAGATCGTGCCGGAAAGCGGGGAGACGGGGTTGCTGATCAACCTCACCGGGATGCCGAAGTTTTACCTGAACAACGGCGCGCACGCGCGTGCATTGACGGTCGATCTCGGCATCAGCGTCGGGGCGAGCTATGAGCGTATGACGGCCTATTTCTATGACGACGCCGGCAAGCTGATTTATCGGGAGGAGCTGAGGGTCAACGGGACAACGCCGAACGGCGAGATTCATACGTATCAGGTCGTCTTGCCGGATAACCTGCAGTTCTCCTCTTTCAGCATCGGATGGTATTCAGGCACCGGGGCACTGGGTGGCCTGAATGCGCTCTGGATCGACAATGTTGGATTTGCGGGTGGAGACTTTTCGACGTTGTCGCACGCGGTGAATGTCGACTTCAACGATAAAAAGCCGCAAGACATCAACGGAAGCATGCCGATCGACTTTGGCACGTTTACCGCCGTGCTCGGTAAGCCGGTGCCGGTCAACGGTAATCCGGGTGTCGAGCAGGGTATTCGTACTGGCAGCGGCGGCAGTTTCGGGCTGGGGTACAAGAAGATCGTGCCGGAAAGCGGGGAGACGGGGTTGCTGATCAACCTCAGCGCGATGCCGAAGTTTTACCTGAACAACGGGGCGCATGCGCACGCATTGACGATTGATCTCGGCATCAGCGTCACGCAGAGCTATGAGCATATGACGGCGTATTTCTACGACGCCGCGGGCAAGGAGATTCATCGGCAGGATCTGTTGATCAACGGGAGAACGCCGAACGGCGAGATTCATACGTATGAGGTGGTCCTGCCGGACAACTTGCAGTTCTCGTCTTTCGGCATCGGATGGTATGCGAACAATGGGGCAATAGGTGGCTTGAATGGGCTCTGGATCGACAACGTCGGTTTTTCCGGTGGCAGTTTCGCCAAATCGACCTGGGAAACGGTCACGGAACTCGTTCCTCCGGCCGACGTGCAGCACGTGCTGACGTACGCGGATGCCGAGTATTTCGGCTCGGCTCACGGTACGGAATTCCAGCTCGACAACGTGTCGTACTTCATAAACCAGCATGCCGGTTTGCATGGTGGTGCGGGCATCGATACGCTGAAACTCATGGGTGCCGGTCAGACGCTGGATGTGTCGAAACTGTTGAACGTCGGCGGCCACGACAAGATTTCGTCGATCGAGGTCATCGACATCACCGGTGCGGGCAACAACACGCTGAAGCTGTCGATGCGTGACGTGCTGGAACTCGGTCACGAGAACGTGTTCCGAACCGATGGCCACACGCAATTGATGGTGAACGGCAACGCCGGCGATCGGGTCGAGTTGTCTGGCATGGACGGGCTGGACCTCTGGCGCGGCCAATGGACGGACCAGGGCCTGATCGCAGTCAACGGCCAGGCGTACCGCGTATACGAGAACGCGGCGCTGCACGTCGAACTGCTCGTGCAATCGTCCGTATCGACCCAACTGCTTTAATCCGCGCGCGGGCCGGAATCGCGTCGAGTCGAGACGCGGTCCCGGCCCGTGTCGTTTTCGCTGGGCTGAGGCCAGCGGTTGGGTTCTTTCCGTTGTTTTTTCATGCGTAGCCCGCAGCGAGTTGCGGGCTGCGCATGTCTGCGTATTCAAAGACCTCCATTCAAACTTGTCCCAATGGTTCTGGATTCCTTTTGGGACTCGTCCCATTTTTGCGCGTAGGCACATTTCGTAAAGTTGTTGCTTTCCTGTCGCGGTTCCATTGGCGTCCTGCGATAGCCGTCCCGTCCCGTCATGCGACGGGAGACTCAGCCGCATCGGTGTATGCGCCTACCCTGTCGCTCGTGCGAAACAGCCGCGTCCTGGAGCGCGCCAGGGTTCCGTGAATTCCAGTGGCCAGATAGCGATTTCGATATGAATGCCCGACCTCCCGAGACCGGTGGCGGTAACGCGCCGAATCTTCCGGACACCCTCACCCACGACAGCCTGCTCGATTCAGTCGCATGGCTTTGCACGCACTACGGTTTGGGCAGAAGCCATGCAGTCCTTGTTTCCGGTCTTGCCAAATACGGCCCGCTGACACCATCGCAGGCGATCGAGGCGCTGACGCAGGCCGGTCTTGCGGCGAAGCTGGTGGAGCGGCCGCTGACGCAGTTGCCCGAGCATCTGTTGCCGGCCGTGCTGTTGCGCCGGAACGGTAGCGCGTGCGTGCTGCTCGGCTGGCGCATTGACGATTCGGCGGAGCAGGACGCACGCATCCGTTATCGCGCTGTGCTGCCTGAACTCGGCGATGGGCCGGTCGAATGCACCGCCGCGGAACTGGGCGAGACCTACGCCGGCTACGCGATGCTCGTGAAGCCGGCGGCGAAGGTCGACGCGCGTCCGGACGACCTGCCGACCGAACCAGCCGGGCACTGGTTGCTGCGAACGCTGTGGCGCTATCGCAGCTATTACGCGAGCGCGGCGGTCGGCGCGTTTCTGATCAACGTGCTGGGCCTCGCCAGCGTGTTCTTTACGATGAATGTCTACGACCGTGTCGTTCCGAACCAGGCGTATGTGACGCTCTGGTCGCTCGCGATCGGCGTCGCGCTCGCAATGCTGATGGAAGCGGTGTCGCGGCACGTGCGTGCCCATGTGCTCGATACCGCGGGCAAGAAGGCTGATCTGGTGCTCGGCACCCTGCTGTTTCGGCAGGCGCTGGCGATCCGGATGGAGCACCGGCCGGCGTCGGCCGGCTCCTTCGCGCACCGGTTGCGCGAGTTCGAATCGGTGCGGGACTTCGCGACATCGGCGACGCTGTCGGCAGTATCCGATCTGCCGTTCGTCTTTTTGTTCGTTGGCGTGGTGTTCGCGGTCGGTGGCCCGCTCGGCTGGATTCCGCTCATGATGATCCCGCTGATCGTCGGCCTCGGCACGATCGTGCAATGGCCCCTCGCGCGTGCGATGCGCGAAAACTTGCGTGAAGCGTCGTTGAAGCAGGGCGTGCTGATCGAGTCGATCGACGGGCTCGAGACGCTGAAGGCAGTCGGCGGCGAAGGCGCGATGCGCCACCGCTGGGAGGCGTTCAGTGCGAAGACGGCGGCCTCGTCGATGCAGTCGCGCGAGTTGTCCAGCATGGCGACCAGTTGTGTGTCGTTCCTGCAGCAGATGCAGACCGTCGCGATCGTGATCGTCGGCGTGTACCTGATCGGCGAAGGCAAGCTCACCCAGGGCGCGCTGATCGGCTCCGTGATGCTGGCCGGCCGTGTGACGGCACCGCTCGGGCAGGTCATGGGGCTTGCGCTGCGGTTTCAGCAGGCGAAGAGCGCAATGCATTCGCTCAACGAACTGATGGCGATGCCGGTCGAGCACGAGCCAGGACAGGATTATCTGGCGCAGCCGCCGCTCAGCGGCCATGTGAAGCTCGACGGTGTGTCGTTCCAGTATCCGTCGGCCGGCCTGCAGCAAAACGCGCCCGCGCTGGATCAGATATCGGTGGAGATCCGGCCCGGCGAGCGCGTCGCGATACTCGGCAGGGTCGGCAGCGGGAAATCGACGCTGCTGCGCTTGATTGCGCGGCTTTATCAGCCGACGGAGGGCAAGCTGCTCGCCGATGGGCTCGACGCCGCCCAGATCGCACCGGCCGACTGGCGCCGAACCTTCGGCTACGTCGGCCAGGACAGCCGGCTGTTTTACGGTTCGCTGCGCGAGAACGTGACGATCGGCCGTCCCGACGTGCCGGCCACGGAACTGCTGCGCGTGCTCGAGCTGACGGGGCTCGACGCGCTGGTCGCCCGGCATCCGCTCGGCGCGAATCTTCAGGTCGGCGAAAACGGCCGTGATCTGTCGGGCGGGCAGCGCCAGCTCGTCGCGCTGGCCCGCAGCCTGATCGCGCGTCCGCGAACATTGTTGCTCGACGAACCGACGAGCGCGATGGACTCCCAGACGGAGTCGCAGTTCATCGAACACTTGAAGCATGCGACCTCCGGCCAGACGCTGGTCGTGGTGACGCATCGCACGTCGCTGTTGGCGCTCGTCGACCGGATCGTGATCGTCGATCAAGGCAAGATCGTGATGGATGGGGAAAAGGCGCGTGTGCTGGCGGCACTGTCGGGTCAGCCCGAGGCGGATGAGCATCCCCCGCAGCCCGAGGCGCAGCGAAACCGTGCGCCGAAAATCCGCGTGGTCGAGCGCGGCGTGCAACCCGGTGCGTCGCCAGCGGAATCGAACGGCGGCGTGGTGTCGTCGGCTGCGGAGGCATCATGATGCGGCGCATTCGATCGATGCCGGGCCGCGGAACGGCGCCGCGCCTGCGAGCCGGCGATGCCGCCTACATGAGCGACATTCGCGAAGCGCTGCTCGTGCGCTCGTCCGCGGGTGCGCAGCTGATTCTCTATCTGATCGCAATCGTGCTCGGCGCCGGCCTGGTGTGGGCGCACTTCGCTCGCGTCGAGGAGGTCACGCGCAGCGAAGCGACGGTCGTATCGCCGAGCCGCGAACAATTGATTCAGAGTCTCGAGGGCGGCATCGTCCAGAGCGTGGCGGTGCGCGAGGGCGAGGTGGTCGAAAAAGGGCAGTTGCTCGCGAAGATCGATCCGGCACGCGCGCAATCGAGCTATCGCGAAGTGTTGACCAAGGCGCTGGAGCTCAAGGCGAGCGTGTCACGCGCGCGTGCCGAAGCCTATGGGGTGCCGCTGGACTTTCCGGAAGACGTGAAGCGCGAATCCGGCCTCGTCGCGCAGGCCACCGCAACCTACCGTGCCCGCCGCCGCGCGCTCGACGAGCAGGTCACCGCGCTGGAGAAGAGCCAGGCGCTGGTCCGGCGCGAGATCGCGATGTCGGAGCCGCTCGCGGCGAAGGGGCTGGTCTCGGAAGTCGAGATCCTGCGCATGCGGCGTCAGTCGACGGACATCGCCGCGCAGATCGCCGAGCGCCGGAGCCGTTTCACCGCGGAGGCCAGTACCGAGCTGTCGCGGCTCGAACAGGAGCTCGCCCAAACCAACGAAGTGCTGGCCGGGCGCGCGGACGTGCTGGCGCGCACCGATGTCGTCGCGCCGATGCGCGGCGTGGTGAAGAACATCCGCATCCGCACCGCGGGTGGTGTCGTGCAGTCGGGCGAACACATCATGGAGATTGCGCCGCTCGACGGCCGCGTGCTGGTCGAAGCGCGGATCAAGCCATCCGACGTCGCGTTCCTGCGGCCGGGGTTGCCGGTGCTCGTGAAGCTGAGCGCGTACGACTTCTCGATCTACGGCGGATTGCACGGGCACGTTGTCAGCCTCGGTCCGGACACGTTGAAGGATGATCAGAAGGCCGCGATGGGGCGTCCCGACGCGAACTATTACCGGCTCATGGTCGAGACGGACTCGGACGCGCTCGCCGCGGCCGGCAAGCGTCTGCCGGTATTGCCGGGCATGCAGGCAACGGTCGATATCCGCACCGGCGAGAAGACGGTGCTCGATTACCTGCTCAAGCCGATCTTCAAGGCCCGCGAGGCCTTCAGGGAGCGTTGAGCATGAGCGGATTTCGAATGAACGGCGCGTGCGTCGATGCGCGCGAATCTCGTGCGGGGCTTCGGCTCGCCGCGTCGGCGGTATTGCTTGTCTTGTCGATGTGGCAATTGGCCGGGACCGCGCACGCCGCCAATATCGTGCCGCCACGTGTTGCGATGGCGTCGACATCGACTGACGCGCAGGCTACTGCCGCCGGCTCCGATGGACCCACGGGCGCATCCGCGCCGACGCGCGATGATTCCGCGTCGGCACCTGCCGCGGGGCGCGCGATGACCGAGCGCGAATTGCGGCAGATGCTGTATGCCGCGGCGGAAGCGGCCGTCGACGTCAGTCCGCAGGTGCGGCGCCTTTACGCGGAGTACCAGGCGGCGCAGTCGGATGTCGATCAGGCGAAAGGCGCGCGTTGGCCGCAATTGCAGTTGAACGCCCAGACGCGCGCCGCGCAGTTCGGCTCGAACGCCGGCAGCGCATACGATCCAGGCAACGCGCTGAACGTGAACCTGACGACGACGCTGTTCGACTGGGGCCGCACCGAGAAAACGATCGGCAGCCGGCAGGACCTCGCGAGCGCGGGTCAGGAGCGCTACGTTGCGCAGATGGAAGATTCCGCCTATCAGGTCACGGCTACCCTCGTCGAGCTGTCGAAGCAGCGCAACATCGCCACGTTGAGTCAGCGCTTCGTCGACCGGATGGCGCGTCTCGTGCGGATGCTCGAGGAGATCGTCGCGATCGACCGCGGTCGCGGCAGCGAGCTCACCCAGGCGAAGGCCCGTTTGCTGCAGGCCGAGGCGAGTCGCGATGCGGCGCTGGCGAAATACCGAACGGTCGAGCTGAATCTTCGCAAGCTGGTGGGCGAGCGGCCGGTGCCGACGCTCATGCTGACGGACTCGCACTGGCCGCTGCATCCCGGCAATCTCGACCGGCTGATGTCCGCGCTCGATGAAAACCCGCGCCTCCGACAGGCACGCGCCGAAGCGAGCGCGGCCGAACTCAACCGCGATGCGGTGCGCGCGGCGTCCAGGCCGCAACTGAACTGGGTCGTCAGCACGAATACCGGCCAGGATGCCATCGGACGCCGCATGCCGTGGCAGACGATGCTCACGTTGACGTGGAATGCGTTCACCGGCGGCTCGGCGACTGCGGCGACGGACGCGGCGACGTTCCGTGCGTCGGCGAGCTGGAGTCAAGTCGAACAGATGCGCCTGGATCTCGAATATCAGGTGCGCAGCGCGGAGGAGGATGCGCAGGCGTTCGGGGAGCGGGCGGATCAGTATCGCGACTTGTCGGTCGAGTCGGCGCGCGTGCGCAGCGCGTTCTTCGACCAGTGGTATCACCTCGGGCGCCGCTCGCTGCTGGACGTGCTGATTGCCGAGAACGACGACTACAACAATCGCGTCAACGAGGTGGCGTACCGATTCGATGGCTATGCCGCGACGCTGCGGGGCTACGCATCGGCGGGCATGCTCGTGCAATGGTTGCGTGAGGGATGACGTATCGCGCGGTGTCCGGCACCGGCCGCGCAACGAGGGGAAATCATGAATCCTGGATCGATCGAGAACTGGTTTGAAGTGCCGCCGCCAAGAGCGGCTTCCTACCTGCCCGGTCCTTATGGCGTTCGGCACGGCGTCACCGATCGCTTCGCGCGCTCGTCGTCGGGGGCGGTCTATCTGTCGAGCCGTCGTTTTGTTATCGCCGCCGACGTGTGCGCGGCCGATTTCGGGCACGACAATCTGGCATGGAGCCGCCAGCCGCTACAGCGCGGTCGCGGCCGCAGTCGCCTCGTATTGTCCGCGATCGGCGGTGCATTGGTCGGTGCAGCGTTAATGGCGTTGCTCGGCGGGATGATGGCAGTCTGCGGCGCGGAGTTGGGCCATCCGGCGCGGGGCGGCCTGGCCGCGGGCAAGCGGGCGTCCGCGTCGGTTGTTGCGGCGGCCCACGAGGCGGTGCCGGTGCCGCCTGCAACGCCGGTTTCGGATTCAGCGCTGGCTTTGGTGCCACCCTCTGCGCCGACGGCCAGCCACGCGGATGCGTTACCCGATCCAGTCCGCGTGGCGAGCGGGCATCCGGCATCGGCATTGCAGCCGACGCCACTTCGGCGGCCCGACAGGACGGGCGTGCGCGCCCGCGAACGCGGGACGGGGCGGTCGATATCCGCGAAAGCCACGTTGCGTCGCGTGCCGGGGCAGCCTCCCCGAGTGGCGCCGGCAGAGCCGTCCGTACCGTCCGTATCGGGAGCGCCGGACCGATGCGGCGCCGACTGGCCGTGTGGCGACGCGCTGCGCGCGTTGCAGGTCGAGCTGAAGCACCGGGAAGCGAGCAAGCCAATACCGGCGGCGGTACAAAGCAATGCGGCGCAGACGTCGGTTCGCCTGACCGACCACCGGCGCGTGACCGAGTGGTAATTCGGGGGCTGTGAAAGCCGCTGCTTGCTCGGGCGCTTCAGTGTCGTGCCGGAATCCGTGTCACGCGTTCACTGCAGAATCAGCAGCAGATGCGCATCGGCCTGTTCACCCGGCACCTGCTTGAATCCGCTCTTCGCGAAACGATGCCAGCGCCCGATCACGTAGCTGACGAGCAGGCTCGCGCGCGCGGCGGGATCGTAGTCGGCCGGCAACGTGAACGGTGCGGCGCCGTCCTGCGGCGCGTTGGCCTCCGTGCGCGCGACCCTCAGGCATTGCTTGACGGTCGCCTCGATCCGGTCGAGCAACTGATTCACGCGTTCGGTGAGCCGCTCGTCCTCGCCGATCAGGGCCTCGCCGGTCAGCACGCGCGTCATCCCGGGGTTCTTCGCGGTGAAATTGAGCATCGTCAGCGCGATCGTGCGTGCCTGCAGCACGCCGTTCGGCTCCTTCGCGACAATCTGGTTGACGAGTCCGAACAGCGCCTGCTCGATGAACTCGATCAGCCCTTCGTACATCTTCGCCTTGCTGGCGAAATGCCGGTAGAGCGCGGCTTCCGACACGTCGAGCCGGGCCGCGAGCGCGGCGGTCGTGATTTTCTCGGGCTTCGGCACCTCGAGCATCGCGGCGAGCGTCTGCAGGATCATCACGCGCCGCTCGCCCGGCTTCGGGCGCGGGCGGGACGGCGTGGCCTGGTCTTCCTTTACGGCTTGGTCCTGCGGGTAAGTCGGCTGCATTTCTGTCGCCCCGATCGTGTGCCCAGTCGGAGCGATTTTAACGAACGAATGCGCTGGTCGACATAATGTGGACGGCCGATGCTCGGCAGATGGCCCGGCAGGTGGCCGGTGATCCATACGGTACCGATGCCGAGCCGCTTGTAGCGTTTCAGATGGCTGCGGGTATCTTCAACGAGGATCGCGTCGGCCAGCCGCGCGTGCGCGGCACGCAAGGCCCGGCGCAGCATCGTGTGGTCGGGCTTCGCGCGCCAGGTGCGCCGGTCGCGCATGTGCTCGATCGCGATCACGCGTTCGAACAGCCGCTCGATGCGCAGCTCGCGCAGTACCGCGCGCGCGTAGTTCTCCGGCGCGTTGGTCAGCACGAACTTGCGACCCGGCAGCGCGGCGATGATGCGCGCGAGGCCGCGCTCGGCGCGCAGCATCGCGGGCAGGTCGGCAAACGTGTGGACGACCCGCAGGAAGTCGTGCGGATCGATCGGATGATGGCGCGTGAGGCCGAGGAGCGCGGCGCCGTAGCGCTGCGTGTAGCCGGTGCGCAGGCGGTCGGCCTCGGCACGCCCGACTTGGAGCGTGTCGATGATGTACTGCGTCATCGCACGGTTGATCTCCGGAAAGATCGCGTGCGATGCGTGGTGCAGCGTGTTGTCGAGATCGAACAGCCAGACGGGCGTGCCGGCGCGCGGCCGGCTGCGGGAGATGCGCCGGCGTCGCAGCGACGCCGGCAGGTCGGGAGGCTTGGGCAGGCGGCGTGCGCTCAATGCGAGCGGATCATCGTGCCGAACGGCTGCTCGGTCAGGATTTCCAGCAGCACCGAGTGCTCGATCCGGCCATCGACGATGTGCACCGACTTCACGCCGCTCTTCGCGGCGTCGAGCGCCGACGAGATCTTCGGCAGCATGCCGCCCGAGATCGTGCCGTCCTCGAACAGCGCGTCGATCTCGCGTGCCGACAGGTCGGTCAGCAGGTTGCCGTCCTTGTCCATCACGCCGGGGATGTTGGTCATCATCAGCAGCTTCTCGGCGTTCAGCACGGTCGCGAGCTTGCCGGCGACGAGGTCGGCATTGATGTTGTACGACAGGCCGTCCTCACCGAAGCCGATCGGCGAGATCACCGGGATGAACGCGTCGTCCTGCAGCGCCTTCACGACGGCCGGATTGATCGCCTCGACTTCGCCGACCTGGCCGATGTCGATGTACTGGCCCGGGTTGTCGCGGTCCGGCATCAGCAGCTTGCGCGCGTGGATCAGGCCGCCGTCCTTGCCCGTCAGGCCCACCGCGTGGCCGCCGAAGTGGTTGATCAGCGTCACGATGTCCTGCTGCACTTCGCCGCCCAGCACCCATTCGACGACTTCCATCGTCTCTTCGTCGGTGACGCGCATGCCCTGGATGAAGGTGCCGGCCTTGCCGATCTTCTTCAGTGCCTGATCGATCTGCGGACCGCCGCCGTGGACGATCACCGGATTGATGCCGACCAGTTTCAGCAGGATCACGTCGCGTGCGAAGCCTTGCTTGAGCCGCTCTTCCGTCATCGCATTGCCGCCGTATTTGATGACCACGGTCTTGCCGTGGTAGCGACGGATGTACGGCAGCGCTTCCGCGAGGATTTCTGCTTTCAGCGTGGGGGCGATCTGCGAGAGGTCGATGGGCTCGGACATGGCGGCAGCTCTGGCTGGGAACGGTTGAAACAGGGCGAATTGTACAGGAGTGGCGCAGCGCAGCATCGGGTTTTTGGGCTGGCCGGACGGTGGGTGCCGCGGGCCGCGGGCCATACGCGGCGGCCCGCTGGCCATGGCGCCGCGCCCCGCGACGGTGACGCGGGCCGGGCGGGCGGCGCGTGTGCCCGGACGTGTTTGCGGGACGCATCGGCCGATCGGCCGACGTGCAAAATCCGTCCGCCGCGCTATGCTTGTCGCGTAGGGTGACGTTCATGCCCGTTACCGCGCCTTCGCCATGACCGATTCCGCCCTCGACGCCCGTTCGACCCCGCGCCGCGCGCGCTGCCCGCACTGCGGGCGCGGCTTCGACTGCGGCGCCGGTACCCAGCCGTTCGACTGCTGGTGCGCGTCGATGCCGGTCGTGCCCGGCGGCGCGCCTCCGGCGGCCGGCGCGCGCTGCCGGTGCCCCGAGTGCCTCGCCGACGAGATCGCGCAGCGCATGGCCGGTGCGGCCGGCTGACGGCTCAGGCTCGTGCAACCGGCCGAGACACCGGCTTGTCCGGCCGTTCCTTCGTGCGTTCGTGCGTGCGTTCGTCCGCCACGATCCGGCCCCCGGTAGAGGCGCCGTGCGCTAAACGGGTAAACTGCTCGGATGCAACGAATCACCACCACCGGGCGCGTCAACCTCAGTCACCTGTTCTGGCTGCGCAATCTTGCGATCATCGGCCAGCTCGTGACGATCGGCGTCGTGCAGACCTATTTCGGCGTGCACCTGCCGTTGCCGGCGATGCTGATGGTCATCGCGCTCGAAATCGTTTTCAACGCGCTGACCTGGGTACGCGTGCTGCGCGCGCGGCCCGAGACCGATTTCGAGCTGCTCGGCCAGCTGTGGGTCGACCTCGGTGCGCTGTCGGCGCTGCTGTTCCTGTCGGGCGGCACGACCAACCCGTTCGTGTCGCTGTACCTGCCGTCGCTCGCGATCGCGGCGGCCGTGCTGCCGTGGCACCTGATGATCTGGCTCGCGGCGTTCGCGGTCGCGTGCTACGCGGCGCTCGGCTTCGATTCGGTGCCGCTCAACATGGATAACCCGGCGAACCTGTTCGACTACTACCGCACCGGGATGTGGGTGAACTTCATGGTCAGCGTCGGGCTGATCGCGTGGTTCGTCGCGCGCATGTCGAACGCGCTGCGGCAGCGCGATTCGGCGCTCGGCGAAGCGCAGGCGCACCTGCTGCGCGACGAGCGCGCGGTCGCGCTCGGCGTGCAGGCCGCCACCGTCGCCCACGAGATGGGTACGCCGCTGTCGACGATCGCGATGCTCGCGGAGGAGCTGCGCGACGCGGCACGCGCCGATCCGGGGCTGGCGCGCTACGAGGCCGACCTGAAGGTGCTGGAAGAGCAGATGACACTCTGCACGTCGGCGCTCGCGCGCCTGCGTAGCCGCGCGAGCGCGCCGGCGAGCCGCCAGCCGGTGGACGACTGGCTCGATACCTTCGTCGAGCACTGGCGCCTGCGGCATCCGCACGTGCAGTTCGAACTGCTGGGCGCGCGCCCAGCGGGCGTCGCGCTCGACGATACGGTCGCGGCCGGCCAGATCCTGACGATTCTGCTCGACAACGCCGCGCGGGCGAGCCCGCATCGCGTGACGCTGGCCGCGAAGCTCGCGCACAACGAGCGGGCGGCCGACCAGATCGAATTCGAAGTACGCGACGACGGCCCGGGCATCCCGGCCGCGTTGCGCGAATCGCTCGGCGCGATGCCGGTCGACAGCACGCAGGGCGGACACGGAGTCGGCCTGTACCTCGCGTTCAGCGCGGCCGTGCGCCTGGGCGGCGAGATCGAGCTGTCCGATGTCACGCCGCGCGCGGCGGGCGGCAACGGGCGCGCCGCAGGCGGCGCGAATGGGCACGCCGCTGCCGCGTCGGGCCAGCGCACGACCGAACGGGCGGCAGCCGCGCCGGACACCCGCGCGGCCGGCTCGCCGGGCCGCGGCACGCGCGCGGTGCTGCGCCTGCCGGTGGCGCGCATCGCGGCGCCGGCCGCCTCAACCAACACGTAGACGGAGAAACCACATGAGCGAGAACAATTTCCTGGTGATCGACGACAACGAGGTGTTCGCGGGCACGCTCGCGCGCGGCCTCGAGCGCCGCGGCTATGCGGTCCAGCAGGCGCACGACAAGGAGGCGGCGCTGCGGCTCGCGGCCGGCGGCAAGTTCCAGTTCATCACCGTCGACCTGCATCTCGGCGAGGATTCGGGGCTGAGCCTGATCGCGCCGCTGTGCGACCTGCAGCCCGACGCGCGGATCCTCGTGCTGACCGGCTATGCGAGCATCGCGACCGCCGTGCAGGCCGTGAAGGAGGGCGCCGACAACTATCTCGCGAAGCCGGCGAATATCGAGTCGATCCTGGCCGCGCTGCAGACCAACGCCAGCGAAGTGCAGGCCGACGAGGCGCTCGAGAATCCGGTCGTGCTGTCGGTCGACCGGCTCGAGTGGGAGCACATCCAGCGCGTGCTCGCGGAGAACAACAACAACATCTCGGCCACCGCGCGCGCGCTGAACATGCACCGCCGCACGCTGCAGCGCAAGCTTGCGAAGAAGCCGGTGCGCCAGTAAGCGGCGCCCGGCGTCGGCGTGTCGCACCAACGGCACCAACGGCACCAACGGCACCAACGGCACCAACGAAAACGGGCGGCCCGCCGGGCCGCCCGTTTCGCATTCGACGCCGCGCGCGTTACAGCACGTAGCGCGACAGGTCTTCGTCTTGCGACACTTCGCCGAGCGCATGCTCGACATATTTCGCGTCGATCGTCACGCGCTCGCCGGCGTGGTTGCCGGCCGAGAACGACACTTCCTCGAGCAGCTTCTCGATCACCGTGTACAGCCGGCGCGCACCGATGTTCTCGGTCTTCTCGTTGACCGCATACGCGATCTCGGCGAGGCGGCGGATGCCGTCCGCGGCGAACTCGAGCTGCACGTCTTCCGTGGCGAGCAGCGCCTGGTACTGCTTGACGAGGCTCGCGTCGGTCGCGTCGAGGATCGCCTCGAAATCTTCAACCGACAGCGAGTCGAGCTCGACGCGGATCGGAAAGCGCCCCTGCAGTTCGGGGATCAGGTCGCTCGGCTTCGCGAGGTGGAACGCGCCGCTCGCGATGAACAGGATGTGATCGGTCTTCACCATCCCGTACTTCGTGTTGACGGTCGTGCCCTCGACGAGCGGCAGCAGGTCGCGCTGCACGCCCTGGCGTGACACTTCGCCGCCGCTGCCTTCGTTGTTGCGCGACGTGATCTTGTCGATTTCGTCGAGGAACACGATGCCGTTCTGCTCGACGTTCTGCACGGCCTTCGTCTTCACTTCCTCGTCGTTGAGCATCTTCGCCGCTTCCTCGTCGGTCAGCAGCTTCAGCGCTTCCTTGATCTTGACCTTGCGGCGCTGCTTCTTGCCGCTGCCGAGGTTCGAGAACATCGAGCGGATCTGCTCGGTCATCTCTTCCATCCCCGGCGGCGCCATGATGTCCATGCCGGCCGACGGCTGCTCGAGGTCGAGCTCGACTTCCTTGTCGTCGAGCTGGCCTTCGCGCAGGCGTTTGCGGAAGGTCTGGCGCGTCGCGTTGTTGTCGTCGTTCGCGTGATCGGCGTTGCCGCCGAAGCCGACCGCGCGCGGTTGCGGCAGCAGGACGTCGAGGATGCGGTCTTCCGCCTGGTCGGTCGCCTTGGTGCGCACCTTGCGCATCTCGGCTTCACGCGTCTGCTTGACCGAGATCTCGATCAGGTCGCGCACGATGCTGTCGACGTCACGGCCGACGTAGCCGACTTCGGTGAACTTGGTCGCTTCGATCTTGACGAACGGCGCATCGGCGAGCTTCGCGAGGCGGCGCGCGATTTCGGTCTTGCCGACGCCCGTCGGCCCGATCATCAGGATGTTCTTCGGCGTGATTTCCTGACGCAGCGGCTCGCCGACCTGCTGGCGGCGCCAGCGGTTGCGCAGCGCGACCGCGACGGCCTTCTTCGCCTTGGCCTGACCAATGATGTGCTTGTCGAGTTCCGAGACGATCTCGGCAGGGGTCATGGTGCTCATGGTGCGGTCCTTACTCGATCGTTTCGATGATGCGGTTGTGGTTCGTGTAGATGCACATGTCGCCGGCGATCTCGAGCGACTTCTCGACGATTTCGCGCGGGGACAGCTCGGTGTTCTCCGCGAGCGCGCGGGCCGCGGCCTGCGCGTACGCGCCGCCCGAGCCGATCGCGCAGATGCCGCCTTCCGGGTCGAGCACGTCGCCGTTGCCGGTGATCACGAGCGTGGTGGTGGCGTCGGCCGCGATCAGCATCGCCTCGAGGCGGCGCAGCATCCGGTCGGTGCGCCAGTCCTTCGCGAGCTCGACGGCCGCGCGGGTCAGATTGCCCTGATGCTTCTCGAGTTTCGCCTCGAAGCGATCGAGCAGCGAGAACGCATCGGCGGTGCCGCCCGCGAATCCGACCAGAACCTGGTTGTTGTAGATCCGCCGCACTTTCCGCGCGCCACCCTTCATGACGATGTTGCCGAGGGTTACCTGGCCGTCGCCGCCGAGCGCGACCTTGTCGCCGCGCCGGACTGAAACGATGGTCGTGCCGTGAAATTGCTCCATCTGCGTTCCTTGAGAAAAACGGGGAAGAGTCGGGCGGCGCGAGGCGCCGCCGCGTGAATCGCAGTGCGCCGGGGAGCGGCCCGGCGCGCGTCCGATTCATTTTAGGGCGGGCGCCGGGATATCAAGAGGCGGAAGGGGCAAATCGGCCGGCCGGGAACCGTGCCGGAAAAACAAAAAGCGCGCGGCAGGCCGCGCGCTTCCGGGAAGCAGCGTGTCAGAGCGGAACGCCGCTCGATTAGTCGCCGAACAGCTTCTGGCGCAGCTCGCGGCGCTCTTGCGCCTCGAGCGACAGCGTGGCCGTCGGGCGCGCGAGCAGGCGCGGGATGCCGATCGGTTCGCCGGTTTCCTCGCACCAGCCGTAATCGCCGGAATCGATGCGGGCGAGCGACTGCTGAACCTTCTTGAGGAGCTTGCGTTCGCGGTCGCGCGTACGCAGCTCGAGCGCGTGCTCTTCCTCGATCGTCGCGCGATCGGCGGGGTCGGGCACGATCACCGTCTCGCGCAGATTCTCGGTCGTCTGGCCGGCATTCTTGAGGATGTCCGCCTGCAACTGTTCGAGCCGATTTTTGAAGAAGGCGAGCTGATCCTCATTCATGTAATCCTTGTCGCTCATCTTCAGGATTTCGGCTTCGGTCAAGAGTTTCTTCGTCATCTGCTTGCTTCTTCAATGTGCGGCAAATCAGGAGATATTGCCTGCACTTTGGGATTACCCGCAACCGCGCTTGCAATCATTTGCGATCTGCCGCCGCGGGGCCGAAAGCCTCTGGAAAACCGGTTCTCAAATACCAGGACAGGCCTGGCGCTGATTTGCGCGCGGCGAACCGGTGCTGCGCGGCAAATCGCATCGGCCGCGGCCGGGTGGCGGATGGGCGATCCGGCGCGGTTGCGACGCCCGGTATTGGTTCAGCAAGAACCGGGCCTGTTATTGCCGTACTCCAGCGGGCACGTATTGTAACTGAATCGCAAGCGGGCGCCGTATCGGGTCGATCCCCGTCGGCTGCGCCAATATCTAGAAAATATAACGCGCAAATCGCGAAAAAGCGATGACGGTGAAACCCTTGCCGCGCAAGGCACCCGCCAAGCACCGCGGCCGCCCCTTAAGGCGGCCGCGTGAAAGGCACCCGATGCCGGGGCCGGAACGCTCAGGCGAGGCAGGCGTCGAGGCCGTCGGTGATCAGGTCCTGCGGCAGATCGACGCCGATGAACACCATCTTGTTGGTCTTCTTCTCGACCGGCAGCCACTTCGCGGCGAGGTCGCTGCCCATCATCTGGTGCACGCCCTGGAACACGACCTTGCGATCGACGCCCTTCATGTACAGCACGCCCTTGTAGCGCAGCATCCGTTCGCCGTAGATCTGCAGGATCCCGCCGAGGAAGTCTTCCAGCTTGTTCGGGTCGAACGGGCGGTCGTTGCGATACACGAACGACTTGATCTTGTCGTCGTGGTGCGCATGGTGATGGTGATGATGGCCGTGGTCGTGATCGTGCGCGCATTGGCCGTGATCGTGGTCGCAATCGGCGTGATCGTGATCATGGCCGTGCTCGTGGTGAGCGTGCGCGTGGTCGTCTTCGGCGAGGAAATCCGGGTCGATCTCGAGCTTCGCGTTCAGGTTGAAGCCGCGCAGGTCGAAGATTTCCTTGATGTCGGCTTCGCCGAAGTTGACGATCTTGATCGTCGCCTTCGGGTTCATGTGCATCAGGCGGTGCTTGAGGCCGGCGACGGTCTGGTCGTCGACGAGGTCCGACTTCGTGATGAACAGGCGATCGGCGAAGCCGACCTGGCGCTGCACGACTTCGTGTTCGTCGAGCTGCGCGTTCGCGTGCTTCGCGTCGACGAGCGTGATGACCGCGTCGAGCAGGAAGTCGTCGGCGATTTCGCTGTCGATGAAGAAAGTTTGCGCGACGGGGCCCGGATTCGCGAGGCCGGTGGTTTCGATCACGATGCGGTCGAAGTCGAGCTTGCCTTCGCGCTTCTTCGCGGCCAGATCGCCGAGCGCGCGGGCGAGGTCGCCGCGGATCGTGCAGCAGATGCAGCCGTTGCTCATCTGGATGATCTGCTCGTTCGAGTCCTGCACGAGGATCTCGTTGTCGATGTTCTCTTCGCCGAACTCGTTCTCGATCACGGCGATCTTCATGCCGTGCTGTTCGTTCAGGATGCGCTTGAGCAGCGTCGTCTTGCCGCTGCCGAGGAAGCCGGTGAGGATGGTGACGGGAGTGGCCATGTCGGTCGCCTGTGGTTCGTGAATCGGGGTCAAAACCAGGATGTGCGTCGCGCCTCCCGCTACGAGCGGGGGCGCACAACCATCCATTGAAACATACCTGTCAAGCCCACGCCCGTCGTCCGGACGACAGGCGAAAGCGCTGGCCCGCCAGATCGGGCTGGCGCGCCGGGTTGTCCGCCAAGATCGGGGCGATCAGACGATTTGCAACAGCAGGCCCTTCAGATATTCGCCTTCCGGGAACGCGGCGAGCAGCGGGTGGTCGACGCCCGCGCCGAGCCGCTTCAGGATGCGCGCGTCGACTTTCGCGTCGGCCGCCGCGCCCGCGACGATCTTCTGGAACAGGTCCATGTCGATCGCGCCCGAGCACGAGTACGTGAACAGCAGGCCGCCCGGGCGCAGCAGCTTGAAGCCGCTCAGGTTGATGTCCTTGTAGGCGCGCGCCGCGCGATCGACGCTGTCGCGGGTCGGCGCGAACTTCGGCGGATCGAGCACGATCAGGTCGAAACGCTCGCCTTCGTCGACGAGGCGGCGCAGCGTCTTGAATGCATCGGCGTCGAGCCAGGTCGCGCGTTCGGCGTCGAAGCCGTTGGCCACGACGTTCTGCTGCGCGAGCGCGAGCGCATCGCCCGACGAATCGATCGACACGACGCGTTTCGCGCCGCCCTTGAGCGCCGCGAGCGAGAAGCCGCCCGTGTAGCAGAAGCAGTTCAGCACGTCGCGCTCGGCCGCGTACTGCGCGACCAGCGCGCGGTTGTCGCGCTGATCGACGTAGAACCCCGTCTTGTGGCCGTTCGGCACGTCGACGTGATAGCGCACGCCGTTTTCGTTCGCGATCAGCGTCGCGGGCGGCGCATCGCCGGCCAGCACGCCGGTCGTTTGTTCAAGCCCTTCCTTGTCGCGGATCGACACGTCCGAGCGCTCGTACACGTTCGGGCAGCCGGTCGCGCTGGTGAGCGCCGCGACGATCGCCTCCTTCCACGCTTCGACGCCCGCGGCCATGAACTGGCAGACGAGCTGGCCGCGCGGCGTGGCGCCGGCTTCGGCCGTGTCCGCGACGTAGTAGTCGACGATCAGCCCCGGCAGCCCGTCGGCCTCGCCGAACACGAGCCGCACCGCGCCCGTGCCCGACACCATCGTCGTACGGTGCGCGACCGCGCGCTGCACGCGGCGCTTGAAGAATGCGTGATCGATCGGCTCGTTCTCGTCGAAGCTCCACACGCGCACGCGGATCTGCGACTGCGGGCTGTACGCGCCGCGCGCGAGGAAGCGGCCGTCGTGCGCACGCACGATGACGGTCGCGCCGGGCGCAGGCTTGCCGTCGACGCGGTCGATCGCATTGGCGTAGATCCACGGATGGCGGCGCAGCAGCGATTTTTCCTTGGACGGCTTGAGGGTGACGGTTTGCATGATGAGATCGAAATGGGCCGTGCGCGACGCCGGCCGTGGCCGGCCGCCGCGCGCGGCGGGTAACACGGGACGCGCGTCAGTCGCGCTTCTTCGCGCGCGGATGCGCGCTGTCGTAAATCTTCGCGAGGTGCTGGAAGTCGAGCGACGTGTAGACCTGCGTCGCGGAGATGCTCGCGTGGCCCAGCAGTTCCTGCACCGCGCGCAGGTCGCCGCTCGACTGCAGCACGTGCGTCGCGAACGAATGACGCAGCACGTGCGGGTGGACGTTGGCGGGGATGCCCGCGGCGAGCGCCGCGCGCTTCACGCGCTCGCGCACGACGCCCGGCGCCATCCGGTTGCCGCGCACGGACACGAACAGCGGATGCGGGTCGTGCTTCACGAATTCGCCGCGCACCGCGAGCCACGCGTTCAGCGCATCGATCGCCTTGCGGCCGACCGGCACCTTGCGTTCCTTGTTGCCCTTGCCGCGCACGGTGACTTCGGCTTCGGCGAGATCGAGCCAGCCGGCCGAGCGGTAGCCGTCGGCCTGCGTGTACCTGACGTCGAGCCCGACCAGTTCGGCGAGGCGCAGCCCCGATGAATAGAACAGCTCGAGGATCGCGTGATCGCGGATGCCTTCGGTCGTGCCGGCGAGCGGCGCGTCCATCAGCGCCGAGGCGTCGTCGACCGACAGTGCTTTCGGCAGGGTTTTCGGGCGCTTCGGCGCACGCACCGCGGCGACCGGGTTCGCGGGCATCTCGATGTGCTGCGCGAGCCAGCGGTAGAACGCGCGCCAGGCGGACAGCCGGTGCGAGATCGAGCGCGCCGACAATCCGCCCGCATGCGCGCGCGCGACCGCGCCGCGCATGTCGACGGCCGTCAGCGTGTCGAGCGGGCGACCGGCGGCGAGTTTCTTCAGTTCGTCGAGTTCGTGCGAGTACGCACGCAGCGTGTGTTCCGACAGCTGCCTGACGTGCTTCAGGTTCGACAGGTAGGCGGCGATCGGATCGTCGGTCATCGCGGGCGCGACATCAGTGCGGCAGCAGGCGCGTGAGCGCGGCGCTCGCAAGCGTCGCGATCTGCGCGAGGAAGTCGGTCGCCATCCCGTCGTGGAAGCGGCGCGGATCGGGCGAGCCGAGCACGAGCAGGCCGAACGCGGGCGCATCGGTGCCGGCGAGCGGCGCGCGCAGCGCGAGCAGCGCGACCGACGTGGCCGCGCCGTCGCCGGCCGCCGCGGCTTCGGCGCCTTCCGCCGCATTCGCGGCCGGTGCCGCGAGCGCGGGCGCGAGCCACTGAGCGGCTTCGAAACCGGTGTTCGCGCCGCAGTACGGCGTCGACAGCCCGTTCGTGAACAGCCGCACTTCCTCGCCGACCTGGCGCGCGAAATCGGCCTGCGCGTAGGTGTCGGCGACGTCCCACACGCGCAGCGCGGTTTGCGGCACGTCGAACACGTCGGCGATGCCTTCGGCGATCGTGCGCGGCAGCGCGTACGGGTCGCGTTCCGCGATCACGCGCGCGGTCCAGCGGCTGAACTTCGCGGACAGGCTGTCGTTCTCGTGGCCGTAGCGCACGAGCTCGGCGAGCCGGCGCTCGAGATGCTTGTTCTTGTCGCGCAACATCTCCATCTGCCGCTCCTGCAGCGAGATCGCGGCCTTGCCGTGCGGGTTCGCGAGGCGGATCGTCGCGAGCAGCTCGGCGTGCTGCGCGAAGAATTCGGGATTGGCGAGCAGGTAGTCGGCGACTTCGCGATCGTTCATGTGGCTGGAGCGTTCAGTTATCAAGGACGTTGCAGGGTCAGGCGGTGAGGTCGATCTCGCCTTCGAACACGGTCGCGGCGGGCCCGGCCATCATCAGTGCGGCAGCTTCGTCGCGCGCGCCGTCCCAGCCGATCGTCAGCGTGCCGCCGTGCGTATGGACGGTCACCGGCGAATCGAGCAGGCCGCGCCGGATGCCGGCCGCGACCGCCGCGCACGCGCCCGTGCCGCACGCGAGCGTCTCGCCCGCGCCGCGTTCGTACACGCGCAGCTTCACTTCGTGGCGCGACACGATCTGCATGAAGCCGGCGTTCACGCGCTGCGGGAAGCGCGCATGGCGCTCGATCAGCGGGCCTTCTTCCAGCACCGGATACGCCTCGACGTCGTCGACGACCTGCACCGCATGCGGATTGCCCATCGACACCGCCGAAATCCAGCGCGTCGCGCCGCCGACGTCCAGCGGCCACAGCGTGTCGCGGCCTTCGGCGCGGCCGTCGAGGCCCGATACATCGAACGGCACCTGCGCCGGCGCGAATACGGGCGCGCCCATGTCGACGACGACTTCGCCGTTGTCCTGCAGCGTCAGCGTGATCAGGCCCTTCATGACCTGCACGCGCACGCTGCGCTTGTCGGTCAGGCCGCGGTCGCTGACGAACTTCACGAAGCAGCGTGCGCCGTTGCCGCAGTGTTCGACCTCGCCGCCGTCGCAATTGAAGATCCGGTACTTGAAATCCGCGCCGTCGACGGTCGGCTTTTCGACGAGCAGCAACTGGTCGGCGCCGATGCCGAAGTGCCGGTTGGCGAGCGCGCGCACCTGCGCTTCGGTGAGCGGCGGCAACGCACGCGAATAGCCGTCGAGCACGACGAAGTCGTTGCCCGCGCCGTGCATCTTGGTGAACGAGAGTTTCACTGGGTCCGGAATTCCATGACGAACAAGGCGGCCAGCACGACGCGAGGCCGGCGGCCGTGCCGGGCGGCGTCGTTCGTCGTGCTGATCTCAGCCGCAAATGATACATGCAGCGGACAGGGGCGTCCTGCACGGCCATGCCGGCATCGCGCCGGAAATGGCGCTGCGTCGCGAAGCGGGGCTTGGGGAGGCCGGCGAGCGCATGACGGCACGCTCGCGGTCGCCCGGCGGGGTCAGTACAGGCTCGGCTCGCCGGGCGGGCGCGTCTTGAAGCGCTTGTGAACCCAGTAGTACTGCTCGGGCATCAGCGGGATCTGTTCCTCGAGGAATTCGTTCATCCGCCGCGCGTCGAGATCGTCGTCGCCGGTCGGGTAGTGATCCCACGGCTTGAATACCTTCAGCCGGTAGCCCTTGTAGTTCGGCAGCACCTCGCCGATGAACGGCACGACCTGCGCGCGGCCGGTCTTGGCGAGGCGGCCGACGGCCGTCAGCGTGCAGGCCGGTACGCCGAAGAAGGGCACGAACGTGGAGTTGCGCAGCCCGTAGTCCATGTCCGCGCCGAGCATCACGGGCTTGCGGTCGCGCAGCCAGCGCAGCACGATGCGCGCGCTGTCCGCGCGGCCCGCCAGTTCCGCGCCGAAGCGGCTGCGGCCCGCTTTGGCCGCGGCGTCGATTTCCGGGTTCTTCATCGGCGTATAGAGCGAGCCGCACATACGGCCGAGTGCGAGATTGAGCGCCATCGAGCCGGCCTCGATGCCGACGAAATGGAGACCGAGCAGGAGCGTGGGCGGCATGTCCGGATCGCTCAGGTCGATCTCGCTGTCGATCGTGAACAGCTTGCGGTAGGCCTGTTCCGACGCGAACCACTGATAGCTGCGCTCGACGTAGCTGCGGATCGCATGGCGGAAATGCTGGCCGGCCACTTCCTCGCGCCGTTCGTCGCTCCACTCGGGGAAGCAGAGTTTCAGATTGGTATGTACGATGCGCTTTCGCCGGCTGGGAATCTGGTACAGCAGCCAGCCGAGGCCATCGCCGAACCGCGCGGTCAAACCGTACGGCAGCAGGGCGAGCAGCTTCAGAAAGCCGATGGCGAGATGCGTGCCGAGGCGGCCTAGCATGCGGAATCTCCGTGGGGCCGGCTGGCCGGCACGTTGCGAACAGGGGGGTAGGACAGCGGGCGATACAGCACGGGCGGCGCTCTGTGACAATTCAAGAAAGTCGCTATAATACGGGCTTCGCCGAGTTAACTGACAACTTGCGGGGCGAAGCCGGCTGGCGCGAAGCGCGCTGCCCGGTCCTGGTAATCCGCTAAAGCGTCGCCGCTTCAGGCCCAACGAAGCTGGCTACGTGAAACCAACCGTAACCACACAGGAGCCTGAAAAAGTGGCAAACGATTATCTCTTCACGTCCGAATCCGTCTCCGAAGGCCATCCGGACAAAGTTGCGGACCAGATCTCGGACGCGATTCTCGACGCCATCCTCGAGCAGGACAAATATTCCCGCGTTGCGGCCGAAACGCTGTGCAACACGGGTCTCGTCGTCCTGGCCGGTGAAATCACCACGACGGCCAACATCGATTACATCCAGATCGCGCGCGACACGATCAAGCGCATCGGCTACGACAACACCGACTACGGCATCGACTACAAGGGTTGCGCGGTGCTCGTCGCGTACGACAAGCAGTCGCCCGACATCGCGCAAGGCGTCGATCGCGCCCATGACGACAACCTCGATCAAGGCGCGGGCGACCAGGGCCTGATGTTCGGTTACGCATGCGACGAAACGCCGGAACTGATGCCGCTGCCGATCTACCTGTCGCACCGCCTCGTCGAGCGCCAGGCCAGCCTGCGCCGCGACGGCCGCCTGCCGTGGCTGCGTCCGGACGCGAAGTCGCAGGTGACGGTTCGCTACGTCGACGGCCGCCCGGATTCGATCGACACCGTCGTGCTGTCGACGCAGCACGCACCGGACATCGAACTGCCGGCGCTGCGCGAAGCCGTGATCGAGGAAATCATCAAGCCGACGCTGCCGGCCGACCTGATCAAGGGCGACATCAAGTTCCTGGTGAACCCGACCGGCCGGTTCGTGATCGGCGGCCCGCAGGGCGACTGCGGCCTGACGGGCCGCAAGATCATCGTCGACACGTACGGCGGTGCCGCACCGCACGGCGGCGGCGCGTTCTCGGGCAAGGATCCGTCGAAGGTCGACCGTTCGGCAGCGTATGCCGGCCGCTACGTCGCGAAGAACATCGTCGCGGCAGGCCTCGCCTCGCGCGCGCTGATCCAGGTGTCGTACGCGATCGGCGTCGCCGAGCCGACCTCGGTGATGGTCAACACGTTCGGCACGGGCCGCGTGTCGGATGCCGTGATCACGAAGCTCGTGCGCGAGCATTTCGACCTGCGTCCGAAGGGCATCATCAAGATGCTCGACCTGCTGCGCCCGATCTACGAAAAGACGGCAGCTTACGGCCACTTCGGCCGCGAAGAGCCGGAATTCTCGTGGGAAGCAACCGACAAGGCACTCGTGCTGGCCGAAGCGGCCGGCGTGGAGCCGACGGCACGCGTCGCGTGAGCGTCGCCCGCCTGAAAACGAAAAACCCCGGCATGCCGGGGTTTTTTTATGCGTGTCGAGCGCCGGCGAAATGACGGCGATCGTGGCGGGCACGGCCCGCCGGCGCGGTTTCAGCGTGCGCTGAACCCGAACCACCCGTTGCTGGCCGCGAGGCGGCGCGGGCGGTTGATGCGGCGCTGCGGGCCGAGCGTGCGGCGCAGCGCGAGCGCGCGCAGCGACGACGGCTTCTGCAGCAGCGAACGCAGGCCGGCGCGGCGTGCGAACGCCTGCGCGCTCATCATCGAGAAGAATGCGTGGAACCACGCACGGATGCCGTCCAGCCGGCTGTGCGCGTGCGTGTGCCTGGCGAGCGCTTGCGTGCGGGCGCGGTGATGGCGCAGCGAGCGGGCGGGAGCGGACGGCACGACGCGCTTCGCAGCGCGGTTGAAACGGGAAGTCAGACGGAATGGCATGTGAACGATGCTTCGCTTGTATGGATGGCGCCCTTGAAGAGCGCACTGGTATGAACGGCCTCGGATGACGCAACGGATCTTACCGAAAGTCGTTGCGCGCCGCGCCCGCCAGAATTGACAGGCCGCGACAGGCTACAAGGGTTTCGTGACGCGCAAAAGTCGCGATAAACCCTTGTGCCGCAAGCGAGTCGCCGCATACCGCCTGTCGCTGAGGCTCGCGCCGCGCCGTACAGTTCCCTTGATCCCGATCAAATCCGCGATTGGCATGCCCCTGCGCACGACAATGGCGCTGTTCGCGGTATCCGGCGCCGATTTACAATCGTCAAATTCACACAATAAACGTCTGGCATCCCATGTCGTCTTCATTGCAGTCGGAATCGATCCGCGCGCAAGTCGCGGAATTGCGCGAACGCGGTTTCGTCGTCGCGCGCGGCCTCGTCAGCGAAGCGCAGTGCGCGGCGCTCAAGCGCATCGCGGAGCGCCAGTTGCAGGAAGCGGCGGAGCCGATCGAGTTCGAGGCGGATTTGCGCTACCCGGGCGCGCCCGAGTCCAAGCATGCGCCGGGCGGCCATACGGTGCGGCGGCTGCTGGACGCCTATGGGCGCGATCTGGCGTTCGCCGAGCGCGCGATCGCGCCCGAAATCGGCGCGTGGATGCGCGAGTACTTCGGCGAGCAGCCGGTGCTGTCGCGCACGCATCACAACTGCATGATGACGAAGCACCCCGCGTACGGCAGCCTGACGGGCTGGCATCGCGACTTCCGCTACTGGTCGTTCGAACGCGCGGACATGGTGTCGGTGTGGCTCGCGCTCGGGCCGGAAACGAATGAAAACGGCGCGCTCTGGCTGGTGCCCGGGTCGCACACGGCCGAATTCGGGTCGGAAGCGTTCGACGACGCGAAGTTCTTCCGCAGCGACCTGCCGGAAAACCGCAAGGTGATCGATGCGGCAACCTGCCCGCCGCTCCAGACGGGCGACGTCGTGTTCTTCCACTGCAACACGCTGCATTCGGCGGGGCAGAACCGCTCCGACCAGGTGAAGTTCTCGCTCGTCTACACGTATCACGGGGTGAGCAACCGGCCGGTGCCGGGCACGCGTTCGGCGACGAAGCCGGAAGTGCAGTTCTAGCAGCGGTTCGGACGGCGATGCAGCCGTGCCGGTCGCCCGAAGCCGGTCGCCCGAAGCCGGTCGCCCGCAGCCGGTCGCCCGCAGCCGGTCGCCCGCTGCGGCGCTGCGGCCGCGCGGGCGGATGAAGAAACGGGCGGCCTGGGCCGCCCGTTGCGTTTTGAGCCGCCCGCTCGCGCGCCGCGAATCGTCGCGTGTCGCAAGCCGCGCGGCTACGCGATCAGCGCTTGTTGCCCGGCATCGCGAGGCCGATCAGGCCGATCAGCGACGCGACGGCGCCACCGGCGATCAGCAGGATCGTCTTCGTGGCGGGCGAGCCGGTGAAGACGCGCGACATGTTGTCGTTGATCGAATGGAACGACTGGCCGCCGAAATACAGCAGCACGACGCCGCCGACGAGCAGTGCAACCGAGATGACCCGGGACATACCAACCTCGCTGTAACGGTGATTCGAGACGCCGCAGTGTAGGCGACGCGCGCGGTCGCGTCCATTGCCGTGCAGGCTCGCGCCGCGTTCGCTACCATAGCCGTCGTTGTTTCCTTCGCCGCCGGCGCGCGATGCTCGCGTGCGGCGCGCGTCCCTTCCCCCGACGTCCTGACGGAATCGACCCATGGCCTATGAAGCAGCTTCCGAACGTTATGCCGACATGCAATACCGCACCTGCGGCAAATCCGGGCTCAAACTGCCCGCGCTGTCGCTCGGTCTGTGGCACAACTTCGGCGACTCGACGCCGATCGACACGCAGCGCGACATCCTGCGCACCGCGTTCGATCTCGGCATCAATCACTTCGACCTGGCGAACAACTACGGGCCGCCGTACGGCAGCGCCGAAACCAATTTCGGCCGGCTGCTGAAGGAAGATTTCCGGCCGTACCGCGACGAGCTGCTGATCTCGACGAAGGCCGGCTGGGACATGTGGCCGGGGCCGTACGGCAGCGGCGGCGGGTCGCGCAAGTACGTGCTCGCGAGCCTCGACCAGAGCCTGCAGCGGATGGGCCTCGACTACGTCGACATCTTCTATTCGCATCGCTTCGACGCGCACACGCCGCTCGAGGAAACGGCCGGCGCGCTCGCGTCGGCCGTGCGGCAGGGCAAGGCGCTGTACATCGGCATCTCGTCGTACTCGGCCGCGAAGACGCGCGAGATGGCCGAACTGCTCGCGCAATACCAGGTGCCGCTGCTGATCCACCAGCCTTCGTACAACATGCTGAACCGCTGGATCGAGCAAGATCTGCTCGGGACGCTCGACGAGATCGGCACGGGCAGCATCGCGTTCACGCCGCTCGCGCAGGGGTTGCTGACGTCGAAATACCTGAACGGCGTGCCGGCCGATGCGCGGGTGAACAAGCCGGGCGGCGGTTCGCTGAAACAGGATCACCTGAGCGCGGACAACCTCGAGCACGTGCGCAAGCTCAACGGCATCGCGCAGCGGCGCGGGCAAAGCCTCGCGCAGATGGCGCTCGCGTGGGTGCTGCGCAATGGCCGCGTGACGTCGGCGCTGATCGGCGCGAGCCGCGCGGAGCAGGTGCGTGAAAACGTCGGCGCGCTGAAGAACCTCGAGTTCTCGGCCGACGAACTCGCGGAGATCGATCGTCATGCGACCGAAGGCGGCATCAATCTGTGGGAAAAGCCGTCCACCGATCAGGCGATCTGACCGTAGCGACGGCAGTCGATACGGAATGCGAACGATCGCATCCCGTATCGCGGCGCAAGCAAGCAAGCAAGCCGTCACGTCGCTGCGGTGCAGCGATGTGACCGGCGCGCGAACGCGTTGCTACAGCAGTGCGGGAAGGCCTTCGACGAGCAATACCGCAACGCCGACGCCGAGCATCACGCCGAGCACGCGCAGCAGGTTATGGCGGAATTGGGTCGCGCAGGGCACCGCGCCGAGAAATAGCGCGCCGGCCAGCGCCATCGGAATCAACAGGATGAAGTCGCCGATCGTGAAATAGGTCGTCATGCGTGTCTCCATAGTCGGCCGGCGCAGGCGCACGCGCCTGTACCCGCTCATGCCGGGCATTTCTAATATGTGCCGGACCGATTGCGAGTGGGGCCGGCAGTTCGAGTATAGGCAACCGCGCAGCGTTTTTCGCTATCCGAACCATTAAAAGTATGCGGGAACCCCGGGAATTCTGCATTTCCCCGTGGAATCAGACGAATGCCTTGCGCACGGCTTTCCGGCTCCTTTCCGTTTGCACCCAAACGTCGTACGTGTTCGATACGGGCCGCCGCAACCATGGGTGCGGCGGCCGTCCGCTTACGCGCGCTCGGGTTGCGCGCGAGCGGCCGGTGTGCGGAACACGAGCACGAGCCCCGCGACGATCGCCGCCATGCCGGCGAGCGCGAGCGGCGCCGGCCGGTTGCCGAGCCAGACCGCGTCCATCAGCGTGGTGACGACGGGCACGAGATAGAACAGGCTCGTCACGTTGACGAGATCGCCGCGCTGCATCAACCGGTAGAACAGCAACTGCGCGATCACCGAGATCACGATGCCGAGCCACAGCAGCGGCACGACGAACGCCCAGCTCGCATCGAGCGCGATGGGCCGGAACGGCAGGATCGCCACGCACAGCGCGAGGCCGATCGCGTTCTGCAGCGGCAGCACGTCGCCGGGCGCCGCACGCACGCGCTTTTGCAGCAGCGAGCCGACGGTCAGCGCGGCGAGTGCCGTGAGCGCGCAGGCGATGCCGATGATCGGCAGCCCGGCGCCGCCCACGCCGCGGCCCACGACGAGCGCGAGGCCGGCCAGCGACAGCGCGAGCCCCGCGACGCGCATCGGTTGCCAGCGCCGCTCGACCATCGCGAGCGTGACGATCGGCTGCACGCCGAGGATCGTCGCGAGCACGCCCGGTGCGATCCCCTGATCGAGCGCGAGCAGGTAGAAGATCGAATAGCCGCCCATCATCATCAGGCCGGTCAGCGCGGCCATGCGCCGCTCGCCGCGCGGCGGCAGCCAGCGGCCGCGCATGACGGCCAGGACGAGCAGCACGAGTGACGCGAGCGCGAAACGTGCGGTGAGAAAGACGAACGCGGATGCATGACGCAGACCGAGTTCAGCGAAGATCGCGCCGCTGCTCCACAGCAGCACGAAGAGCGACGTCACGCCATGCGCGGCGAGCGCGCGTTTGAACGAAACCATGTGAATCCACCTGTCGAACGGATCGATACGTTCCATGTCGCGCGCGCGGCAACGCGCTGTGCGTGACGACGCACGAACGGCTGCAAACGGGCGAATGGAAAACGAAAATTGAAAGCCGGCTGGTCAGCCGACGCGTGCCGCCGGCGAGGGCGGCGCGGCGCCGACGAGCGGCGGTGCGACAGGAGGAGGAAGGACCGACGGATGCGCGCACGCCTGCGGCCGCGAGTCGAACTGCGGCCGGGATTGAGCGAGTGCGGACGTGAACGGATGCATCGTGTCGAAATGCGCTTGAACGCGGATGAGCGTCAACGGTACCGCAAGGCGGCCATCCGGCGCAACTGTCTGCGCAAAGAGTCGGTTGCGTGCGGGAACGTCATGTGATGCCGCCGCGTTCGCGCAGGCGTGGCCATGCCGACCGCGAGCGCGGCGGCGAGCGCACGCAGCACGAGCATCTGACATTAGCGCGGCGTGACGGCGGCGACGAGCGTGAGCAGCGACGACAACAGCAGCGACATCGTCATCAACCAGTGGCGGCTCGCACGTTTCGACACGAAGCCCGCAAACAGTACCGCGACGCTCGCGGGCGAGTCGTTGCGCGAGCCGCGTTCGAGATAGGACGGGAGTCGTCGCTCTGCGCGGCCGCGGGCGTGGTTCCATCGGATGCGTTCAGACGAGATATCACGACGGCCGGAGCAAAGGCCAGACGATACGTGCATCGCGCAATTCGCGTGTGGATCGTATGCCCGGCGCGATTCGGCGGACAGTCACATTCGACAGGGTATGATGGGGGTATCCGCCCGTGCAAGCGCACGCGCGACGCAGTGGTTGATTGGAGACATTCGACGAATTCGCGGCACTTCGCCCGCTTCTTCTTCTTTTCGCGCTTCGATAAACCGTGAACAATGGGATCATGCGCAACACCCCGCCGAGGGCGGCGCGGATCGTGCATTTGCCGGCTCGTCAGCGGGCCGGGTTTCAAGATTCAAGAGTGGGGAACCATCATGCATGTCGGGTCGATTGTCTGCACTACCCATATCGCGGTGCCCAAGGGCGCGCGCGGCATCGTCCAGCGCCTTCTGGGCGACATGGCCATGGTGACCTGGTACGCGGGCGTGCCGGGCGAGTCGAAAGAACTCAACACCGAGCCGTTCTTTCTCGAGGACCTGATCGACACCGGCGAATCCGTGCTGCCGGCCGGCGCCGCGATTCACTGAGCACGCGCGCCGCATCGGACGCTCGTGTTTCGGCGCGGCTGACGGCACAATGCGGGGCATGACAGACGCCACTTCCGCCCCCGCTGCTCCCGCCGGCCCGCCGTTCGCCGGCCTCACGCCCGAATGCGTGCTCGACGCGCTCGACAGCGTGCTGATGCCGGCCGGGCTGCGCACCGACGGGCGCATGCTCGCCCTCAACAGCTACGAGAACCGCGTCTATCAGGTCGGCATCGAAGACGGCCCGCCCGTCGTCGCGAAGTTCTACCGGCCCGAGCGATGGTCGGACGACGCGATCCTCGAAGAACACGCATTCGTCGCCGAACTTGCCGTGCGCGAGATTCCGGTGGTGCCCGCGACCGCCTTCGACGGCCGCACGCTGCACGCGTTCGACGGCTTCCGCTTCTCGATCTTCGAGCGGCGCGGCGGCCGCGCACCCGATCTCGACCGCAGCGACACGCTCGAATGGCTCGGCCGCTTCATCGGCCGCATTCACGCGGTGGGCGCGACGCAGCCTTACGTCGCGCGTCCGGTGCTCGACATCCGCACGTTCGGCTACGAGCCGCGCGACTACCTGCTCGCGCACGATTTCATTCCCGACGATGTACGCCCTGCCTACGAGACGGCGGTCACGCTCGCGCTGGAAGGCGTCGAGGCCGCGTTCGAGCGTGCGGGCGAGATTCGCCTGCTGCGCACGCACGGCGATTGCCATCCGAGCAACGTGCTGTGGACCGACGCGGGGCCGCATTTCGTCGACTTCGACGACAGCCGGATGGCACCGGCGGTCCAGGACCTGTGGCTGCTGCTGCCGGGCGATCGCGAAGGCGCGTCGCGCGCGCTCGCGGACCTGCTCGCCGGTTATGAGGACTTCTGCGAATTCGAGCCGCGCGAGCTGCATCTGGTCGAAGCGCTGCGCACGCTGCGGTTGATCCACTACGCGGCGTGGCTTGCGCGCCGCTGGGACGATCCGGCGTTTCCGGCCGCGTTCCCGTGGTTCAACACGCATCGCTACTGGGAAGCACGCGTACTCGAGTTGCGCGAGCAGATCGGCGCGATGCAGGAAGGGCCGCTCTGGCCCGTGTGACGGCGCGCGCGGCAGCGTCGCCGCGCGGCATGTTCAAAGCGGGCCGCCACGCATCGCGCGCGGCCCGCATCGCTCAGAACTTCAGCATCATCCGGATCACCGCGGCGAAGCGCCTGCCGTAAGGCGGCGCGATCAGCCCGCGGGTATTCAGGCGCGCCTGCGTGAGCACGGGCTTCATCTTCGAGAACGTCACGAAGCCGTCGTAGCCGTGATACGCACCCATTCCGCTCGCGCCGACGCCGCCGAACGGCAAGCTGCCGCACGCGATGTGCAGCAGCGCGTCATTGACCGTCACGCCACCCGAGATCGTTTCGCGCATCACGCGGTCGACCGTGCCGCCATCCTCGTCGAACAGGTACAGCGCAAGCGGGCGCGGGCGCGCATTCACGTACGCGATCGCCTCGTCGAGCCGCTCGTACGGCACGAGCGGCAGCAAGGGCCCGAAGATTTCCTCCTGCATCAGCTGCGACGCGGCCGGCACGTGCGTGACCGCGCACGGCACGAAGCGGCGCGACGCGGGATCCGACTGCGCATCCGACAGCGGATGCAGTTGCGCGCCGGCCGCCTGCGCGTCGGTCGCAAGCTGCTGCAGCCGCGCGTAGTGGCGCGGCGACACGATCGTCGTGTAGTCGCCGTTGGTCGACAGGTCCGGATACAGCTTCGCGAAGCGCGCCCGCGCGCGCTCGATGAACGCGGCTTCCATCCCGCGCGGCAGCAGCACGTAGTCGGGCGCGATGCAGGTCTGGCCCGCGTTCAGCGTCTTGCCGCCGATGATCGCGTCGACCGCGGCATCGAAGCGCGCATTCGGGCCGATGATCGCCGGCGACTTGCCGCCGAGTTCGAGCGTGACGGGCGTGAGATTGTCGGCCGCGGCGCGCATCACGTGGCGGCCGACATGCGTCGAGCCGGTGAACAGCAGGTGATCGAACGGCAGCGCGCTGAACGCGGCGCCGATCTCGGCATCGCCGTTCACGACCGCGACGTGGTCGCGCGAGAAGGTCTTCGCGATCAGTTGCTCGAACAACGCCGACGTGCGCGGCGTCAGTTCGGACATCTTGATGATCGCGCGGTTGCCGGCCGCGAGCGCGCAGATCAGCGGCCCGGCCGCGAGCAGGATCGGATAGTTCCACGGCACGACGATGCCGACCACGCCGAGCGGTTGCGGCAGCACCTTCGCGCGCGCCGGCCGCAGCCACTTGTTCATCGGCTTGCTGATCGGCTTCATCCAGCGCTTGCCGTGCTTGAGCGCGTCGTCGATCTCTTCCTTCGCCATCCAGATTTCCGACAGCAGCACTTCCTGCTTCGCGCGGTGGCCGAAGTCGGCGCTGATCGCGTCGGCGAGTGCATCCGCGTGATCGAGCAGCATGGTGCGCAGCGCGCGCAGGTGCTGCGCGCGGGTGTCCCACTCCGGATACGGCGCGCGCAGGTAGGCCGCGCGCTGATCGCGCAGCAGCGCCGTCAGCGCATCGACCGACGGCAGCGCTTGCGGGGCCAGTTCGGGCAGGTCGTTCTTCATGTCGTCTCCTCCAGTTGGGCGTGGCACGTCGGCCAGCAGTCAGGCCGCACGTGAGCGCTCGGCGCGCGTGGCGGGGCGGATCAGGGTGGCGCGCGTCGCGCGGCGCGGGGCCGGATGCGATGCGCGGGTGGAAACAGCGTGCGGCGTGCGGCAAGCGTCGCATCCGCGCGACGGTGTTCGCGTCCGAAAACGGGGTTGCACGGCGCGCGCGTACGACCGGTTGCGATTGCCGGCTGCTGAGCGATGACGCGCTGCGGGTGCTTGCGCGCACACCGAAACGGGGCTGCGCGAAGCGCGCGTCGACCCACGCACCGGCAAGTCGGATCGCACATTCGACAGGCCGTCCAAACGGTCGGCGACACGTTGCATCGTTCGATTTCGACCGGCCGCGCGCACGGTGCCGGTCGCAACCATTCGGGCGTCCGTTTGAAATGAAATGCGGGCCGCGCGCGGTGCGTCCGGAACACCCGGTCGGCACGCGGCCTGCAGAACGTCGCGCTGCATCATCGTCTCCCTTTTTTCACGACGGCGCGGCTTCTGGCGGCCGCTGCCTCGCGTCGCATCGATCGATACATCTTAAATTTAGTTCACGCGGGCGTTTAGAGGAATCGCTCTTGAATCGGCGTGCCGCGCGCGCGACGGCCATTCCTACAATGCCCGAACATTACAAGCGGGAGCCGGCCGCGCCGGGCGCCGTTCATGACACGAAGGAGACGTGACATGCAATACGACTACATCATCGTGGGCGGCGGGTCGGGCGGCTCGAGCGTCGCCAGCCGCCTCGCCGATGCATGCCCCGACGCGACGATCGCGCTGATCGAGGCCGGCCCGCACACGGAGCGCAACCTGCTCGTCAACATGCCGGTGGGGATCGCGGCGCTCGTGCCGTTCAAGCTCGGCACGAACTACGGTTACGAGACGGTGCCGCAGCCGGGCCTCGGCGGCCGTCGCGGCTACCAGCCGCGCGGGCGCGGGATGGGCGGCTCGAGCGCGATCAACGCGATGATCTACACGCGCGGCCACCCGGGCGACTACGACGAGTGGGCCCAGCTCGGCGCGACGGGCTGGGGCTGGCAGGACGTGTTGCCGTATTTCCGCCGCGCGGAAGGCAACGCGCGCGGCGCCGATGCATGGCACGGCGCGGACGGCCCGTTGACGGTGTCCGATCTGCGCTTTCGCAATCCGTTCTCCGAACGATTCATCCAGGCCGCGCACGCGGCCGGCTATCCGCTGAACAACGATTTCAACGGCGCGACGCAGGAAGGCGTCGGCTTCTATCAGGTCACGCATCGCGACGGCTCGCGCTGCAGCGTCGCGCGTGCGTATATCTATGGCCGCAACCGGCCGAACCTGCACGTGATCACCGATGCGACGGTGCTGCGCGTGGGCTTCGACGGCAAGCGCGCGGTCGGCGTCGTGGTGTCGCGCGACGGGCGCGTCGAGACGCTCGGCGCGCGGGCGGAGGTGATTCTGTCGGCCGGCGCGTTCAATTCGCCGCAGCTGCTGATGTGCTCGGGGATCGGTCCGGCGGAGCAGCTGCGCCGGCACGGCATCGCGATCGTGCAGGACGCGCCGGACGTCGGCGCCAACCTGATCGACCATATCGACTTCATCATCAACACGCGCGTGAATTCGTCGGAGCTGGTCGGCATCTGCCTGCGCGGAATCGCGAAGATGACGCCGGCGCTCGCGCGCTATTTCTCGAGCCGCACGGGGATGATGACGAGCAACGTCGCGGAGGCCGGCGGCTTCATCAAGAGCGATCCGTCGCTCGACCGACCGGACCTGCAACTGCATTTCTGCACGGCGCTGGTCGACGACCACAACCGCAAGATGCATTGGGGCTTCGGCTATTCGCTGCACGTGTGCGCGCTGCGCCCGTTCAGCCGTGGCACGGTCGCGCTCGCGAGCGGCGATGCGCGCGACGCGCCGCTGATCGATCCGCGCTTCTTCAGCGATACGCGCGATCTCGACCTGCTCGTGCGCGGTGCGCAGGCGATGCGCCGGATCCTGTCGCAAACGCCGCTTGCGTCGCAAGGCGGGCGCGAGCTGTACACGCGGGCGGACCAGAGCGAAGCCGAGCTGCGCGCGACGATCGTCGCGCACGCCGACACGATCTATCACCCGGTCGGCACCTGCCGGATGGGTTCGGATGTGCGCGCGGTCGTGGATCCGCAACTGCGCGTGCGGGGTGTCGACGGGCTGCGGGTGGTGGACGCGTCGGTGATGCCGACGCTGATCGGCGGGAACACGAATGCGCCGTCGGTGATGATCGGCGAACGCGCGGCGGACTTCATCGTTGCGGCCCGCAAGGGCGCGGTGCCGCGCGGCGAGGCGGCCGCGGCGGTGCACGGCCGCTGAGCGGCGCGCACCGGCACGCGAGCGGCGCGATGCTCAGGCGAACGTATCGACGAGGCCCGCGCGGCTCACGGTCGCGCCGGCCGCTGCGGATTGCGCAGCGTCGACCGGTGCGTCGGCGGCTGACGATCCGGCGCGTGCGCGCGGCGACGGCCGGCCGCCGGCGAAGCTCTGTTGCGGGTTCTGCTGCTGCGACGCGAAGCCGCCGTCGCTGACGGTCGCGCTGCCCAGGCCGAGCCCGCCCGCTTCCATCGCTTCGCGCAGCTTCGGCAGCGCGGCTTCCACCGCGTCGCGCACCTGCGCGTGCTGCGAGACGAACAGCGCATGCGCGTGATTGTCCGCGACACGCAGCACGACCTGCAGCGGGCCGAGGTCCGGCGGGTTCAGCGTCAGCTCGGCGCTCTGCTGATGCGCATTCGACAGGAACACGACCTTCTGGCTCAGCGCGTCGGTCCAGTCAGCGGTGCCGACATGCGGGGCCAGCACATGGGCGTTGGCCGCGGCGACCGAGCTCGCGGCCGGCGATGCCTGGAGATTCGCCTGCGCGGCTGCTGCAGCCGTTGCGGCGGCAGCGACCGATGCGTCGGCGGCCGGGCTGGCGGCTTCCTCGGTGGCCGCGAGCGCATGCGCGGCCGGCTGGCCGGCGGCGCCCGCCTGCAGCGCCTGGGCGGTGGCTTGCGTGGGCGTCGGCTGCGGCGCGAGCGCGCCTTTCGCGTCGGCGAGCGTGCGGTCGAAGGTCGGGACTTTCGGCGTCAGCGGCGCGGCGGCCGCCGATGCGGACGTCGTCGATGCCGGCGCTGTCGCGGCCGTTGCTGCTGCCGTGCCCGTCGCGGGCATCGCGATCGCGCCCGCCCCGCCCGTCAGTTTCGCCAGCGCAGCTTGCAGCGCTTCGCGGCCCGATGCCGGCAACGCCGGCTCGGCGGCCGCATCCTTGCTGGCATGATTCGTCAGCGCGGCCGTGGCGTCGGGCTGGCCGGACACGGCCGTCGTTTGCGCGGCCGTGGCGGCGGTATCGGCAGCGGCACCGGCCGGCGCCGCGTCGTTCACGCGCGCCTGCAGCTGCGCCTGAACGGCGGCGGCCGCGGCGAGCGCGGCGGCGTCGGCGTTGGGCGTCGCATTCGCGTCGTCGGTCGACTTGTCGTCGACGCGGTCGGCGGGCTTCGCGCCGGCGGGCGACGTCGACGACGCCTGTTGCGTCGCCGTATCCGGCTTGCCGGCGTTCGCCGTGTCGTGCCGTGTGACGACGCTTTGCTTCAGCGTCTGCGCGAACGGCACGGCGGCCTGGCTGGTTGCGGCATCGTTGCCGGCGGACGTCGCGGCGGCGGACGAACCCGCGCCGCGCGCGGCCTTGATGGCGGTGCCGGCGGTGTCGAGCAGCGCGCCGAGCAGGGGCAGGGGAGGCATGGCGATTCTCTCGTTCGAAAGCGGTGAGCGGTTACGCCGAGCGGGCCGCGTCGGCCCGCATGCGCAGAATCTTCGCGGCGTGTTCGTCGGCGTCGCGCTGTTCGCGCTTCGCGGCACGCTGCGTTTCCTGCGCGACGCCGCGCGCCTGCAGGGTTTCGTATGAGCCGACGGTGCGTTTCTTCTGTTGCCAGTTCGGACGCGCCTCGTCGATGCGCAGTTCGGCCGCGGCCAGCACGGTGCGCTGCTGCGCGATCGCCGCGTCGAGCGTATCGATGAACGCCTGGAAATTGCGCCAGTTGCCGGCCGGCATCCCGTGCTGCGCGGACTGCGAAAAGCGCGCGTGGTATTCGTCGCGATAGCGCAGCAGCGCGTCGAGCTGTTCGGCGGCCGCGGTGCGGTCGCGCTGCGCGGTGCCGAGCTGCTTCGTGGCCGTGTCGAGATCTTCCTGCGCGCGGTCGAGCAGCAGTTGAAGGGGAAAGCCGTGTGCCATCGGAATCAGCCTCCGTGTACGTCGAACAGCGCATCGAGCCCGGCGAGGCTCGACGCGAACGGCGCGCATTCGCGAAAGCCCTGCTGCAGGAACGATTCGATGCGCGGATAGAGCGCGATCGCGCGGTCGAGCTGCGCGTCGCGGCCCGGTGCATACGCGCCGACCGCGATCAGGTCGCGATTGCGCTGGTAGCGCGACAGCATCTGCTTGAACTGCCGCACGCGGTCGAGATGCGTTTCGTCGATCAGCGCGGTCATCGCGCGGCTGATCGACGCCTCGATGTCGATCGCCGGATAGTGGCCGGCCTCGGCGAGCGCGCGCGACAGCACGATGTGGCCGTCGAGGATCGCGCGCGCCGAGTCGGCAATCGGGTCCTGCTGGTCGTCGCCTTCGGTCAGCACCGTGTAGAACGCGGTGATCGAGCCGCCGCCTTCGGGCCCGTTGCCGGTGCGCTCGACGAGCGCGGGCAGCTTCGCGAACACCGACGGAGGATAGCCCTTGGTCGCGGGCGGCTCGCCGATCGCGAGCGCGATCTCGCGCTGCGCCATCGCGTAGCGCGTCAGCGAATCCATCAGCAGCAGCACGTGCTTGCCCTGATCGCGGAAATACTCGGCGAGCGACGTCGCGTAGGCGGCGCCCTGCATCCGCAGCAGCGGCGACACGTCGGCCGGCGCCGCGACGACGACCGAGCGCGCGAGCCCGTCCTCGCCGAGGATTTGTTCGATGAATTCCTTCACTTCGCGGCCGCGTTCGCCGATCAGCCCGATCACGATCACTTCCGCGCTGGTGTAGCGCGCCATCGTGCCGAGCAGCACCGACTTGCCGACGCCGGACCCCGCGAACAGGCCCATCCGCTGCCCGCGGCCGACGGTGAGCAGCGCGTTGATCGCGCGCACGCCGACGTCGAGCACGCTGTGGATCGGCTCGCGATCGAGCGGATTGATCGACGGCGCCGACAGCGAAGCGTCGACCTTCGACGCGAGCGGGCCGAGGCCATCGAGCGGGCGGCCCGACGCATCGACGACACGCCCGAGCATCTCCCAGCCGACCGGCAGCCGTTTGGCGCCCGCGAGCGGATCGGCGACGGGCGCGCTTTCGCGCGGCCACACGCGTGCGCCGGGCAGCACGCCGGCGACGTCGGTGGTCGGCATCAGGAACAGGCGATCGCCGGAGAACCCGACGACTTCCGCTTCCGCGTGCGGCAGCGTGCTGCCGGGCGGCAGTTCGATCGTGCATTCGGCGCCGACCGACAGGCGCAGCCCGATCGCCTCGAGCACGAGGCCCGCGGCGCGCGTGAGGCGCCCGCACGGCCGCAGCGGCAGCGCGCGCTGGCTGCGCGTCGCGAGGCCGTTCAGGTGCGTGCGCCAGTGCGCGAGATGCGGATTGTGCGGGGCGCGCGGCGCGTCGTCCGCAGCGGGTGCCGCGTGCGGAGCGGCGCCGTGTGCGGGGTCATGCGCGCCGTCGGGGCCGAACGACGCGAGCGCGAGTTCGCGCTCGAGCGGCGTCATCCCGTCGTACAGGATCGATTCGGGCGTGGGCGTCACCATGCGCTCACCTTGCCGATCGCGGCGGCGACACGCTGCCAGCGGGTGGGCAGCGTCGCGTCGACCTCGCCCGTCGCGGCGTGCGCGCGGCAGCCGCCGCGCTCGATCGACGTGTCGGTGCGCACGGTCCAGCCGAGCGTATCGAGATCGTCCTGCAGATAGGCTTCGACGACGGGCAGGTCGGCCGGATTCACCGCGAGATGCGGCGCGCCGGACAACGCCGGTTCGGCGGCGAGCACGTCGCGCACGGCCGCGACGAGCGCCGCGGGATCGTGCTTGACGTGCTGGCGCACGACCTGCTGCGCGATGTCGAGCGCGAGTTGCGCGAGATCGGACGCGAGATCGTGCTCGGCGCTCGACACGGCTTCGCGGAACGACGCGGCGAGCGCCGCGAGCTGCGCGGCCTGTTCGCGGGCTTCGGCCTGGCCGGCCTCGAAACCCTGCTCGCGGCCCTGGTCGAAACCGGCCTGGTAACCCAGCGCCTGGCCTTCGACGTGACCGGCCGCATGGCCTTCGGCATGCGCGGCGTCGCGCACGCGCTGCAGTTCCTCGGCGAGCGCGGCCGCGGCCGCGGCCGCGTCGTCGGGCGGCGGCGGGGGCGGCGGCGGATCGAACGACGCCATCTCCCACCGCTGGTACGCGGTGAGGGTGGCGGCCCGATCGCGCACGGAATCAGACATATGCGTCTTCCGCCTTGCCGCCGATCACGATCTGACCGCTTTCGGCGAGGTTGCGCACGATCTGCAGGATGCGGCGCTGCTGCGTCTCGACTTCCGACACGCGCACCGGGCCGCGTGCGTCGAGATCCTCCGCGAGCAGTTCGGCCGCGCGTTGCGACATGTTCGCGAGGAACTTCTGGCGCAGCGCGGGCGGCGCGCCCTTCAGCGCGATGATCAGCGTTTCCGACTCGACTTCCTTCAGCACCATCTGGATCGCGCGATCCTCGAGGTCGAGCAGGTTCTCGAACACGAACATCTGGTCGACGATCTTCTGCGCGAGGTCGGCGTCGTACTGGCGCACGCTTTCGAGCACGCCTTCTTCATGATTGCTCGTCATGAAGTTGAGGATCTCGGCCGCGGTGCGGATGCCGCCCATCGGGCTGCGCTTCAGGTTGTCGCTGCCGGACAGCAGGCCGGTGAGCACGTCGTCGAGCTCGCGCAGCGCGGCCGGCTGGATACCGTCGAGCGTCGCGATCCGCAGCAGCACGTCGTTGCGCAGCCGTTCGGTGAAGCACGACGCGATCTCGGACGCCTGGTCGCGGTCGAGATGCACGAGGATCGTCGCGATGATCTGCGGATGCTCGTTCTTGATCAGTTCGGCCACCGCGCCCGAGTCCATCCACTTCAGGCCCTCGATGCCGCTCGTGTCGCTGCCCTGCAGGATCCGGTCGATCAGCACGCCGGCCTTGTCCTCGCCGAGCGCCTTGGTCAGCACCGAGCGGATGTACTCGCTGGAATCGAGCGACAGCGCGGTGTGCTGCTCGGCTTCCTTCGCGAATTCCTGCAGCACGCCCTCGACCTGCTCGCGCGTGACGTTCTTCAGCGCGGCCATCGCGGCGCCGATCTTCTGCACCTCGCGCGGCGCGAGGAACTTGAATACTTCAGCGGCCTCTTCCTCGCCGATCGACATCAGCAGCAGCGCGCTCTTGGTCAGGCCTTCAGCGTTCATCGGACACCCAGTTCTTCACGACGGTGGCGACGATCTTCGGATCCTGGCGGGCGATCGTGCGCGCGTAGTCGAGGTTGCGTTCGTAGCGGTTCTTTTCGTTCTCGAAGCCCAGCAGCAGCGGATCGGGCTCGTCGGCCCTGTCCGGGGCGGGCAGGCCGTCGAGTGCGACCGGATCGTCCGGCGCCGCGAGCGCCGGGGCGACCGGCTCGGGCGGCGGGAACGCGCGGCGCATCGCCGGGCGCACGAACATGAAATAGAGCGCCGCCGCGGCTGCCGCGATGCCGAGCCACTTCGCGGCTTCCTTCGCCATCGCGATCATGTCCGGCTGGCGCCACCACGGCAGGTCGGCGTACGGATCGCCGACGCTCGAGAACGCGCTGTTCACGACGTTCACCGAGTCGCCGCGCTTCTCGTCGTAGCCCATCGCGTCCTTCACGAGCTGCTCGACCTGCGCGAGCTTGGGCGGCGGCAGCGGCTGCATCGTCACGTGGCCCTTCGCGTCGGCGACCGGCTGGTAGTTGACGACGACGGCGACCGACAGCCGCTTCACGTTGCCCATCGGCTGCTCGACGTGGCGGATCGTCTTGTCGAGCTCGTAGTTGGTGGTCTGGTCCTTGCGGTCGCTGACGGGCGTCGACTGCGCGCCGTTCTGGCCGTTGCCGGCGACGATCGGCGCGGAGGCCGGCTGCGGCGGCGTGTTCGACAGCGCGCCCGGCACGCCCGATGCGCCGCCCTGCGCGAGCTCGGTTGCGCTGCTGGTCTGCTGGCTGCGGATCGCGGCCTGCTGCGGCGTGCCGTTCGGGCTGTAGCTTTCCGAGGTCTGCTCGAGCTTCGAGAAATCGATGTCGGCGCTGACCTGCGAGCGCGCGTTGCCGGTACCGAAGATCGGCGCGAGGATCGAATCGATGCGCTTCTGCGTATTGCGCTCGACCTGCTGCACGTACTTGAGCTGGCTCGCGTCGAGGCCGGAGGCCGACGCGGTCTGCGTCAGCAGGTTGCCGTCCTGGTCGACGATCGTCACGTTCTTCGCCGGCATGTCGGGCACGCCGGACGACACCATCCGCGTGATCGCCTGCACCTGGCCCTCGTCGAGCACGCGGCCCGGGTAGAGGTCGACGAACACCGACGCGCTCGGCGCTTCCTTGTCGCGCACGAACACCGACGGCTTCGGGATCGCGAGATGCACGCGCGCGCCGCGCACGGCGTTGATCGATTCGATCGTGCGCTGCAGCTCGCCTTCGAGCGCGCGCTGGTAGTTCACCTGCTCGGCGAACTGGCTGATGCCGAATTTCTGGTTGTCCATCAGCTCGAAACCGACCGAGCCGCCCTTGGGCAGGCCCAGCGCGGCGAGCTTCAGGCGCGTTTCATGCACCTGGTTCGACGGCACGAGGATCGCGCCGCCGGCGTCGGCGAACTTGTACGGAACGTTGGCCTGCTGGAGCGCGGCGATGATCGCGCCGCCGTCGCGGTCCGACAGGTTGCTGTACAGCACGCGATAGTCGGGCGCGCGGCTCCACAGCACGAGCGCGGTGATCGCGGCGATCGCGAACGCGACGGCGATCACGAACGGCAGCTTCGGGTTGCCCTTCATCCGCGAGATGCCGGGGATGCGTTCCGCGAAACCGCCGAACCCGAAGTCCGCGCCGGCGCCGCCTGCTCCCGGCAACGCGGCGGCCGCGGTGGCGCCTGGCACCGGGCTGGCGAGGCCCGTGCGGGCGTCGGGGTTGATCAGCGAGTTGGCCTGCGAATCCATGCGTGGAGTTTCTCCGGAGCGGGACGACTGAGCCGCTCGGACGAGCGGACGGACAATGACACGTTGCGATTATCGGGATCCGGGGGCGACTCCGATCGACCGAAAAGAGCGGGGTTTCCCCCGTACTTTCGCGGCTTTGGCGGGCGCCGCGCTGCTATCCTTTTTCGCGATCCGGCATGGTGCGCATGGTGCGGCGCCGGCGCGAACGCCCGGTGGGCCCGGGTCTCTTCTCTTATGTGTGGGGACAGCATGACTGCCAACGTCAGCGGAATCGGTTCGGTGTTGCAACAGATGCAGGCGATGGCCGCGCAGGCGGGCGGCGGCGTCGCGAGCCCGACGGCGGCGCTCGCCGGCTCGGGCGCCGCGACGGCCGGCACGTTCGCGAGCGCGATGAAGGCGTCGCTCGACAAGATCAGCGGCGACCAGCAGCACGCGCTCGGCGAGGCGCAGGCGTTCGAGGTCGGCGCGGCGAACGTGTCGCTGAACGACGTGATGGTCGACATGCAGAAGGCCAACATCGGCTTCCAGTTCGGGCTCCAGGTCCGCAACAAGCTCGTGAGCGCGTACAACGACATCATGCAGATGTCGGTGTGACGAGCCGGTCACGCCGCGGCGGCCGGGCTGGCGGCCCGCGCGCCTAAAGCTTTTCAATTCCCTTCCGATAACTCCGGTACAAGGCCGCGTCGTGCAACGCAGGGCGGCGGCCTCCGCATAGCCAACGCATCACAAGGAGAAGAAGCGCATGTTTTCCCCAGGACACGCTGGAGCCAGTGCGTACGCGCGTGTCGGCGTCGAGACGGGGGTGATGGGCGCCTCCCCGCACCGGCTGATCGCGATGCTGTACCAGGGCGCGCGGCAGGCCATCGCGCTCGCGCGCATGCACCTGCAGCAGGGCAACGTGCCCGCACGCGGCGAAGCGATCGGCAAGGCGATCGGGATCGTCGAGAGCGGGCTGCAGGCGGCGCTGAACCGCGACGCGGGCGGCGAGATCGCCGGGCGCCTGGATGCGCTGTACGCCTATATCGTGCGGCGCCTGCTGGAAGCCAACATGCACGCGAGCGACGCGATGCTGGTCGAGGTCGACGGACTGCTCGCCACGCTCGAGGAAGCGTGGACGGGCATCGCCCCCGAAGTCGCGCGGATGACCGCGCAACAGGCGGCGGACGCGGCGCGATGAATCTCAAGGCCGAATACTTCGCCCGCTACGAGGCGCTCGCGGCCGTGTCGGGCCGCATGCTGAGCGCGGCACGCGGTGCCGACTGGAGCGCACTGCCGGAATTGCAGGACGAATTCCTGCGGCTCGTCCACGGGCTGAAGGAGGCCGATCCGGGCGTCGCGCTCGACGAATCGGACCTCGGCCGCAAGCTCGGGCTGATCCGCCGCATCCTCGCCGACGACGCCGCGATCCGCGATCTCGCGAGCCCGGAAGTCGCGCGGCTGTCCGCGCTGTTCGAGGCGCGGCGCTCGACCAAGGTATTGACCGATCTCTACCGCGCGCGCGGCTAGTGCCCGTTTGCCGGGGCGGCGGTTGCCGCGCCCGGCTTCGCAACGATGTGGCTGAGGTGAGCAGGCTCCGATCATGACCGGTATCGACTCCGTTGCGGCCGCCGTGCTGGCGAGCCGCCTCGACAGCCTGCTGAGCGGCACCGTGTCGCCGTCGGCCGGCGGCGGGGCGGCGTCGCAGGTCGGCACGCCCGGCGCCGGCGCATCGTCCGCGGCGCCGGCGGGCGGCTCGCCCGTCGCGCCGCCGGCATCCGCGCAGACCGCGTTGTCCGACGTTGCGCTCGTGCTCGACGCGATCTCGCGCTCCGGTGGGGGCGCGACGCCCGTGATTGCCGGGCGCACGCCGCTGCTGGCCGATCCTTCCGTGCTGCTGAGCGCGACGGCCGTGCCGCGGGGCGGGCAGCCGCACGGGCAGCCGGCCGCGGGTCCTGCTGCGCCTGTCGCTTCTTCCGCTGCATTGCCCGCATCCGACGTCGGGGCCGCGCGCGCCGCGTCGGACGCGCCGCCCGTCGCCGCGCTGCGCGCGGCGCTCGCGCAGGCCGTGAGTGAAAGCGGCCTCTTTTACGAATCCCATCTCGCGCAGTGGCTGGCCGGCCAGCGGCCGCTCGCCGCGCTGATGCGCGAACCGCAGGCGCGCCTCACGGCCGAGCCGGTGCAGCCGGCCCCGGATGCGGCGCAGCAAGACGCGCCCGATGTGCTCGACGAACTGCTCGCGCCGCGTCTGCCGCTGCCGGCGGCCGCGCGAACCGCCGTGCAGCCGGGCGCAGCCGCGCCGGGCGGTGCGGCTGCGCACTCGCTCGCTCCCGCGCAGAACGCGCCGGCGGCCGCTCGGCCGGGCATGGCGTCGAGCACGGCCGGAACGACCGACCCGCTCGGCGACCATCCCGACGCGCGCTGGACGTCCGCGCGGGCCGAACTGGCCGCCGCGTCGGCCGATCCGCAGGCGCAGGTATCGGCTGCTCCCGTGCATCCGGCCGCCGTGCCGATCGTGCGGCAGCAGCTCGATGCGCTGGCGACCGACCAGTTCCGCTGGGCGGGCGAGGCGTGGCCCGGCGCGCGGCTCGACTGGACGATCGAGCCCGACGATTCCGGCGGCCCCGCGTCGCGCGGCGGCGACGACGCGGGGGACGGCATCGCGTGGCGCACGCGGCTGACGCTCACGCTGCCGTCGCTCGGGACGGTCGACGCGGAACTGGTGTTGAACGGCGCGCAACTCGTCGCGCGGCTGCGCGCGAATTCGGCGGGCGCCGACCGGCTCACGCGCCACGAGGCCGCGCTGCGGCAGCGGTTCGAGGGTTCGGGACTGCGGCTCGGCGGACTGTCGATCCGCGCGGTCGGCGACGAACCGGACGGCTTCGACCCGCTCGTCGCGCACGCGGCTGCCGCCGCGTATGCGCGCAGCGCGCCGGGCGGCACGCCGGGCGCCGACGACGAGACGTCGCGATGAGCATGGCATCCCGCAAGCGCGCGGCCGCGCTCGTCTACGATCCGAAAGGCGGCGATGCCGCGCCGCGCGTGGTCGCGAAGGGATACGGCCTGGTCGCCGAGATGATCGTCGCCCGGGCACGCGATGCGGGGCTGTACGTGCATACCGCGCCGGAGATGGTGTCGCTGCTGATGCAGGTCGACCTCGACGACCGGATTCCGCCGCAGCTTTACCAGGCCGTGGCGGATCTGCTCGCGTGGCTCTATTCGCTTGATCGCACCGAGCCCGAGCCGGGCGACGCCGCGCCGCGCTTTCCACTGCCTCCGCTGCGCCGCTGAACAAACGGCGCCCGGTTTCTTGCGAACGGCTGTCGCGGTCTTTCGCAATCATTTCGCCGGTATGTTCGCTCTATGCCCGTGGATCGGCGCGCAATCCACCTGCTTCATCGCTCATCGCCTGAACTTATCGCCCGCCCGCCGTGCGCGCTCCGATTGAGCCGCCGCGTCATTTGTGTAATGATATCCATTCTCATTTTCACGTTATCCGGGCGACGCGCGTTTTCCGTGCGTCGCCCGTTGCTTTGAACGAATGGACCTTCTCGCGTGAACGCGCCCGAAACGATCGCCCCGCCGCAGGCGGGCATGCCTCCCGCGCACGTTACCGTGCCGCATCCGGCCGCACGTCCGCTGAGCGACGCCGAACTGGCGGCGCGCCGCCAGCGTTCGCGCCGCGCGACCTTCATCAAATGGCTGCGCAAGGTGCACGGCTGGGTCGGGCTATGGGGCGCGGTGCTCGGGCTGCTGTTCGGCGTGACGGGCGTGCTGCTCAACCACCGTGCGCCGCCGCTGAAGATCTCGACCGGCGAACCGCAGGTCGAGCAGATGCAGATCGCGTTGCCGGACCCGGTGCCGAAGTCGCCCGCGGCGATGACGAAGTGGCTGCAGCACGAACTGCACTTCGACGGCCGGCCGGGCCGTGTGCGCAAGGAACCCGCGCAGCCGGTCGCGTGGGGCGACAAGCGCGTGATGCAGCCCGAGCACTGGCAGATGGGCCTGTTCGGGCCGCACCAGAACCTGCAGGCCGAATATTGGGTCGGCAACGGCTACGTGTCGGTGAAGCGCACCGGCAACACGTTCCTGACGACGCTGAACAACCTGCATCGCGGCGTCGGCATGAATCTCGGCTGGGTGCTGCTGATGGACACGATCGCGGGTTCGCTGATCCTGTTGTCGCTGACGGGCGTGCTGCTGTGGACGGAGCTGAACAAGCGCCGCACGGTCGGCGTCGTGCTGGTGGTCGGCTCGGTCGCCGCGGCGCTCGCCGCGGGCCTCGCCTGACGTAACGTACCTGACGTAACGGTTGAAACGCGCCGGCTCGGTGCCGGCGCGTGGTGCGCGCATCCGGCGCGACGGCCCTGCGCCGCCGCCCTCACAGGCCGCAGGTCGCGCCGTTGTTGGCCGCGATCTCGCGGGCGGCCTTCGCCCCCTCGACCTGCAGGATCGTCGGCAGCGACACGTTGTTCTTCGCGGCCGTGACCTCGGCGAGGATCGAGATCGCGATTTCCGGCGGCGTGCGGCTGCCGATGTAGATGCCGGCCGGCCCGTGCAGCCGCGCCAGTTCCGCGTCGTTCAGGTCGAATTCGAGCAGCCGCTCGCGCCGCGCCGCGTTGTTGCGCCGCGAGCCGAGCGCGCCCACGTAGAACGCGGGCGTCTTGAGCGCCTCCATCAGCGCGAGATCGTCGAGCTTCGGGTCGTGCGTGAGCGCGATCACGGCCGAACGCGCGTCGAGCTTCATGTCGAGCACGGTGTCGTCGGGCATCGTGTGCACGACGCGCGTGCCCGGCACGTCCCACGCATCCGTGTACTCGTCGCGCGGATCGCAAACCGTCACCTGGTAGTCGAGCCCGACCGCGATCTGGCACAGATAGCGGGACAACTGCCCGGCACCGATCACGAGCATCCGGTAGCGCGGCCCGTGGATCGTCACGAGCCGTTCGCCGTCGAACGCGAGCCCGTCGGTTGCCTGCGCGGGCGACAGCGACGCGCGGCCGGTCGCCAGCGTCATCGTGCGCGTGACGAGCCGGCCGGCCTCCACCTCGGCGCACAACGCGGCAATCCCGCTGTCGCGCGTGAGCGGCTCCAGCACGAGCTGGATCGTGCCGCCGCAGGGCAGCCCGAAGCGGTGCGCTTCCTCGGCCGTCACGCCGTACTTGACCGCTTCCGGGCGCGCATCGGCCGCGATGCCGCTCGCATGCACGCGGGCGATCAGGTCGTCCTCGATGCACCCGCCGGACACGGAGCCGACCACGAGCCCGTCCTCGCGCACCGCGAGCATCGCGCCTTCGGGGCGCGGCGACGAGCCCCACGTCTTCACGACCGTCACGAGCAGCACGCGGCGCCCTTCGTCGAGCCAGCGCGCGCTCGACTTCAACACGTCGAGATCCACACTTTCCATCGTCGTTACCTCATTGATTGGGCGCATTATGACGCGCCCGCCGCAGGCTTGCTTGCGGTGCGCCGACGCGTGGCCGATCGGTGGCGGGGATCGAGAGGATCGGTTCGGGCGAGCGGTTCGGGCGGCCAGCTCGGATGGCCAGCTCCCACGCCCAGTCCGGACGACCGGCTCGGACCGCCCGCTCAGGCTGCCCGCACACGCTGCCCGCCGCCCCACAAACGCAAACGGCGCGCCCGCGAGGCGGGTGCGCCGTTGCAGCGGAGCGACGCGGCGCGTCGCGGCCGGATGTCAGTCCGCGTGGCCGCGGGCGAGCTTCGAGTGGTGACGCGAATACAGGAAGTAGATCACGAGGCCGATCACGAGCCAGATGCCGAACGCGGCCCACGTGACGGGCTGCAGGTTCAGCATCAGGAACAGGCACGCGGCGACCGCGAGGATCGGCACCACCGGCACGCCCGGGCAGCGGAACGCGCGCGGCAGCTCCGGATGCGTGCGGCGCAGCACCAGCACCGCGATCGACACCATCGAGAACGCGGCGAGCGTGCCGATGTTGATCAGCTCGGCGAGCACGTTCAGCGGCACGAGCGCGGCGATCAGCCCGAAGAACAGGCCGACGAGCCAGGTCGTCAGGAACGGCGTCGCGAAGCGCGGATGCACGCGCGACAGCATCGCCGGCAGCAGCCCGTCGCGCGACATCGCGAAGATGATCCGCGTCTGGCCGTAGCTCATCACGAGGATCACGGTCAGCATGCCGAGCACCGCGCCAAGATCGATGAAGCCCGCGACCCACTTCTCGCCGGCGATCTGCAGCGCATACGAGATCGGGTGCGACACGTTCGCGTACTGGGCCGCCGGCACGATGCCGGTCGCGACCGCCGCGACCGTCACGTACAGCACCGCGCACACGGCGAGCGACGCGATGATGCCGATCGGCAGGTCGCGCTTCGGATTCTTCACTTCCTCGGCCGCCGACGACACCGCGTCGAAGCCGATGAACGCGAAGAACATCACCGCGGCCGCGCCGAACACGCCGTTCCAGCCGTGCGGCATGAACGGTTTCCAGTTCGCGGGCGTCACGTGGAACAGGCCGACCGCGATCACGAGCAGCACCACCGACACCTTGATGAACACCATGATGTTGTTGATGCGGGTCGACTCGCGGATGCCGATCGACAGCAGCGTCGTGATCACCAGCATCACGAGGAACGCGGGCAGGTTGAACCACGTGACGACGTCGGGGATCGCGCCGGGCGCGGCCGTCAGCACGGTCGGCAGCGCGAGCCCGAAGCCCTGCAGCAGCGACTGCAGGTAGCCCGACCAGCCGACCGACACGGCCGACGCCGCGAGGCCGTATTCGAGCATCAGGTCCCAGCCGATGATCCATGCGACGAGCTCGCCGAGCGTCGCGTACGAGTACGTGTAGATCGAGCCCGCGACCGGAATCGTCGACGCGAATTCGGCGTACGACAGCGCCGCGAGGCCGCACGCGATCGCCGCGATCACGAACGACAGCATCAGCGCCGGGCCGGCCTGAACGGCGCCGGTGCCGGTCAGCACGAAGATCCCGGTGCCGATGATCGCGCCGATGCCGAGGAAGGTGAGGTCGATTGCGCCGAGCGCTTTCTTGAGCCCGGCGCCATGCGCGCCGGCGATCATGCGATCGACGTTTTTCTTGCGGAAGAGGGACATTGCGGATGAGTCTCCAGCGCGCGCGAACGCGGCGGCGCCGAGTGAGAGAAGGAAAACCCGCAATTTTAGCCGATTTGGCGCGCAAGACCTGCTGCGATGCAGCGGCGCGCGGCGAAATCGTCCGAGAAAACAAGCGCTTGCGCGCAGCGTGCGGCGACCGGGGCTGAAGCGGCAGGCCGGCGCGGCCCGGCGCGCCTCCCGCGATTCCGGTGAATCCGATGAATCAGGCGCCCGATGCAGGCGCCATGTCGACGAGCCGGTTGCTCATCACGTAGAACGTCAGTTCCGCGTTGTTCGACAGCCGCATCTTCTCGAGCAGCCGCGACCGGTACACGCTGACCGTCTTCACCGACAGCGATAGCGTGTTCGCGATATCGGTGAGGCGCTTGCCCGATGCCAGCATGCAGAGCGTCTGGTATTCGCGATCGGACAGCTTCTCGTGCGGCAGCGGTTCGTTCTCGAACGACACGTATTCGGCGAGCGCCTCGGCCATCGCCGGGCTCACGTACTTGCGGCCGGCCGCGACCTGCTGGATCGCGCCGATCATCTGCGCGGCATTCACCGTCTTCGACAGATAGCCGGACGCGCCGGCCTTCAGCGCGCGCACCGCGTACTGGTCCTCGCGGTACATCGAGAACATCAGCACCGGCGTGCCCGGCAGCTTGCGCTTGATGCGCTTGAGCAACTCGATGCCGTTGGTGTCCGGCAGCGAGATATCGAGCAGGATCACGTCGAAGGTCTGGCGGTCGACGGCGGCCACCGCATCGCTGCCGGTCTCGGCTTCGGTCACTTCGCGCGCGACGCCGCGGTCGATCAGCAAGTGGCGGACCCCTTGCCGGACGATTGCGTGGTCGTCCACGAGCAGGATGTCCAGGCTCATCGCGACCTCACGAAAGCGACGCGCGGCGCGTGGCGGCCGGCACCGCGAACAGCGAGTTCCATGCGAAACGCGCGGTGATGCGCGTGCCGCGGCCCGATTCCGGCGCGCGCGTGTCGAAGCTGCCGCCGAACGCCTCGCAGCGTGCGCGCATGCCGGCGAGGCCGTAGCCGACACGCCGGCGGCGCGAGAAACCGGTCCCATCATCGGTGATGCTCAGGGACAGATGCGAGCCGTCCGTGTCGATCCGCACGTCGACGGACGCCGCGCGCGCATGCTTCGCGACGTTCGACAGCGCTTCCTGCGCGACGCGGAAGATCGCAAGGGCGCTTGCGCCGGCGAGCTGCGTGAGCCGTGCGTCGGCCGCGCAGACGAAGCTCGTGCGCAGGCCGGTGCGGGCCGCGTGGCTGTCGACCCATGCCGATAGCGCACCGACGAGCCCGCCGTCGAGCGCCGGCGTGTCGCGCTCGTCGATCAGGCGGCGGTTCGCATCGGTCGCGGCGTCGAGTGCCTGCTGCGCCAGTTCGAGCGCGCGCAGGCAGCCTTCGGGCGCATCGGCCGGCAGCCACGTTTGAACGTTTGCGAGCGCGAATCGGGCGGCGGTGAGTTCGGCGCCGAGCCCGTCATGCAACTCGCCGGCCAGATGGCGGCGGGCGGCTTCGTCGGCTGCCATCAATTGGGTGGACAGCGTCGCGATCCGGCTGGCGGATGCGTCGCGCTTGGGGAGGGTTTCGGCCACGGGTGCGGCCGCGGCGCGACTGTGCACGAGCGGCCGCGACGGGAACGGGGCGTGGGCGCCGGGGGGCGCGTTGAGCGACGTATCCATGACTCTCCCTGCTGTCAGAAAGCGATTCACACACCGGCTGGCTGCGTGGATTGGCTGCCGTTTCGATCGCGGCCGCCGCCAGAGAGTCGCCCCGGGCCGAGGTAACAAAAGTTACATCTTGTAACGTTTGATTCCGACCCTTCAACGACCATCCGAACCGCAACCGCGCCGGCCGAATCATATCTCAAAAAATCTGGAAAAGTCATGCCGGGCGGACATTTAAGGGTAAATGTGAATAATCGGAACGAACCTGTTGTAGGAAAAACACCGACACGAAAGCACCGGGCCCGCCCGTATCAAAATGTAACTATTTGAGATTAGATGGTCGCAGTTTGTTACGAATTCGCCAAGTGGGGACGAAAAAAAACCGGAGCTTTTGCCCCGGTTTCTTGATGCCGCACAAATTCGGGGATCGATCAGTCCACGAATGCGCGCTCGATCACGTAGTGACCCGGTGCGCTGTTCTTGCCTTCGACCAGGCCGGCCTGCTTCAGCAGGTCGGTCGTGTCCTTCAGCATCGCGGTGCTGCCGCACAGCATCACGCGGTCGTTTTCCGGCGAGAACGCCGGCACGCCGAGATCCGTGAACAGCTTGCCCGTCGCGATCAGGTCGGTGATCCGGCCCTCGTTGTCGAACGCTTCGCGCGTGACCGTCGGGTAGTACACGAGCTTTTCCTTGATGATGTCGCCGAGGTACTCGTGGCCGGGCAGGTCGTGCTTGATGTAGTCCATGTACGCCAGCTCGCCCTTCAGGCGGCAGGTGTGCGTCAGGATGACCTTGTCGAAGCGGTCGTAGATGTCCGGATCGCGGATGATCGACATGAACGGCGCGAGACCCGTGCCGGTCGACAGCATCCACAGCGTCTTGCCGGGCAGCAGGTTGTCGGCGACGAGCGTGCCGGTCGGCTTCTTGCCGATCAGCACCGAGTCGCCAACCTTCAGGTGCTGCAGGCGCGACGTCAGCGGGCCGTTCTGGACCTTGATGCTGAAGAATTCGAGGTGCTCTTCGTAGTTCGGGCTGACGATCGAGTAGGCGCGCGCGAGCGGCTTGCCGTCGACTTCGAGGCCGACCATCGTGAATTCGCCGTTGTTGAAGCGCAGGCTCGGCTCACGGGTGCAGGTGAAGCTGAACAGCGTGTCGGTCCAGTGATGGACGGATTGGACGGTGGCGGTGTCGTATTTGCTCATGGCTTTGAAAACGGACGCGCGTAGCGAACGCGTGTAACGGGCCCAAAAACGGGCAAAAAAACCGAGTGCGTCGGCCCGATCGCGGATCGGCCGGCCGGCGCGTCGGACACGCGCCTTCTCGATGACAGACGTTTGAGGAACTGGTTATTTTACCCTGCTTGGGACAGATGCGGGCTTGACCCGCCCGGCTGCGCGGATTTGGCGCAACGAATCATTTCAGCGAGCTTTCAACGATCGGCCGCGAGCTTCGCGCCGAGGCCGACGAGCGCGACGCCGCACAGCGCGTCGAGCGGGCGCCGCACGCGCCGGTAGCCGCGCTGCGCGCGCGGGCTCGCGAACAGGAACGCCACGCACGAATACCAGCCGGCCGACAGCACGCCGATCGTCACCAGCACCGCGCCGTTGAACCACAGCGGCACGTGCGCGGGCAGCATCGCCGCGAACACGCTGGTCCAGAACGCGCACGATTTCGGGTTGGTCAGGCAGGTGAGCAGGCCGCTGCGATACGCACGCAGATAGTCGCGCAGGCGCGGCGCGGCCAGCGGCGCGCTCACATCCGCGGTGTCTGCCGGCGCCGCGTCGCGGCGCACGCCCGAGCGCAGCAGCTTGATGCCGAAATACACGAGATAGACGGCGCCGCCGATCCGGATCGTCTCGTACAGCCATTCGACCTGGTGCAGGACGGCCGCGAGGCCGAGCATCGCGAGCGTCGCCCAGGCCATCGATGCGGTGCCGACGCCGAGTGCCGACGCCGCGCCGAGGCTGCGCCGCCCCGCGAGCGACAACTGCGAAATCATGAAGAAGTTCGGGCCGGGCGTGATCGCCGCGACGAGATAGACGACGGCGATTTGCAGCAGGATCGGCAGGTAGTTCATCGCGGCGGGGTGGCAGGCGGGCAAAGCGTTACTGTAGCGCGCGCCGTGCAACCGCGCTTGCGGTGTCAGGGCTTCAAGGGCGTCAGCGCTTCAAGGGTGCATCACCGCGGATCGAGCCGCAGCCGCGCGATATACGGCAGGTGGTCGGACAGCCAAGCGGTTTCGCCGGACGGCGCCTGCCATTCGAGCGGCGTCAGCCCGCGCACGAACATCTTGTCGAGCGCGAGCGCGGGGGAGAACGCGGGGAACGTGCGGCCCGACTGGCCGAGCAGCGTCGCGACCTCGGACATTCCGATCTCGCCGAACAACGCGACCGAATCGTTGCGCCAGTCGTTGAAGTCGCCGGCGAGCACGAGCGGATCGTCGCCCGCGTTGCGCACGATCCAGTGCGCGATCCAGTGCATCTGGCGCAGCCGCGCCGCGCGCGTGAGCGCGAGGTGCGCGCACAGCAGCGTGACGGGCCGCGCGCCGGCGAGCGTCGCGCGCGCGACCAGCAGCCCGCGCCGCTCGAACCGGTGCGCGGAGATGTCCCAGCGGCCGCCGAGGTCGAGCGGATGTGGCGACAGGATCGCGTTGCCGTGCCGCCATGACGGCTTGAACACGTTGGGCCCGAGCGCGATCTGCCAGTCGAGTGCCTGCGCGATCTCGGTGGCCTGGCAGTGCCACACGTCGTCGACCGCGTCGTCGATCGGTGCGCCGAAGCCGGTTGCAAGCATCGGGCGCGGCATGCGGCGCGCCATCGCTTCCTGCAGAAAATACACGTCGGCGTGCGTCGATTGCATCCAGTTGCGCATCGCATTCCACGCGGTGAAGCCGAGCGGCGAGCGGCCCTTGTGCAGGTTCCAGCTGACCGCGGTGATTTCGTCGGGCGCGGCGTGCGGTTCGGCGAACGGCAGGGACAGGGCGTCGGCGGACATGGCGCTCAGTCCTTCGCGACGCGCGCACGCATGCGGTAGACGAGATGCGGATGCTGCTCGACGAGCGTCCAGTCGGTCCAGGCCTCGCCGCCGACCGACAGCCCCGGATGGCTCGCGACGATCTGTCGCGGCGACGCGGGCACGCACGGATCGCTGCGCGTCGCGTTTTCGTCGTCGAGGGTTTCCTGCACGTCGAGCGCGAGCGACACCGTGTGCGCGGCGTCGTCGACGGCGAGCGGCGCGACCGTCACCGAGCGCGAGCGCTCGGTCGGCACGACGCGCGCGGCATTGCCGCAGCCGACGGGCACGGCGGACGGATAGCGATGGGTGTCGGTGCGGGTTTGACCGACGGTGGTGCGCTGCTGGAACGTGTCGATCGTCTGACCGTCGCGCACCACCTGGATCTCCCATGCGACGGCGGCCGGTGCGGGGCTCTGCGCATGGGCCGCGAGCGCGATGCTCGCGAGCAGGACGGCCAGGCCGTGTTTCAGCATGAAACTTCTCCGGAAACGCGGGGTAGCGGGGAATGGACGCACATCTTACGCCCGATCGATTTGGACGGTCGTGTGACAGGACGCGTCGCCGCGGGTTCGCAGCACGATCCGGTCCTGATAGAAAGGTAGGTGCGCGTCACGCGTTTTCAAGCGAAAACGCGCGCGAACCCGGTGACACTTGCGCGCTCGATGACGAGGCGGTTTTCGATCGCGTCCGGAGCGTAGCCAGGCCGGCGCGACGGCCGGTGAACCGTTGATGATACGCCGCGCGGCGCGACGCTGCAGTGCACGCGCGGTGTTAGCAGCAGTGTCGGACGGCTGCTTGCTTGCACGCCGATGCGGGATCGCTACACTGAAATCGTAAGGGTCTGATGGTCGTGTCTGATGGTCGTGTGATGGCAGCAGGAGCGAGGTTGGTATGACGACGGCGATGGTGAAACAGGAACTGGCGGTGGCATCCTTCAGCACGGTGTACGACCTCGAGCAGGTCGAGACCGCGCTCAACGACTTGAACGAGAGCGCGAGCGACGCACTGCGCGCCACCTACGAGCGGATGCTCAAGACGGGCAATCTGCGCTTTTGCGTGAAGCCGAACCGGATGCCGTCGTTCGACGAACTCGGCGACGCGCTGCCCAATTTCACCGAGCCGCTCGACGACGTGCGCAAGCAGGTCGCGCTGTGCCTCGAGACCGACGACCGGCTCGAACTGATGCCGATCCTGCTGCTCGGGCCGCCCGGCATCGGCAAGACGCATTTCGCGAAGGCGCTCGCGAAGCTGCTCGGCACCGCGTATCACTACGTGCCGATGAGTTCGCTGACGGCCGGCTGGATCCTGTCGGGCGCGTCGTCGCAGTGGAAGAACGCGAAGCCCGGCAAGGTGTTCGAGGCGCTCGTCAACGGCAGCTACGCGAACCCGGTGATCGCGGTCGACGAGATCGACAAGGCCGGCAGCGACGCGCAATACGATCCGCTCGGCGCGCTGTATGCGTTGCTCGAGCACGACACGGCGCGCGCGTTCGTCGACGAATTCGCCGAAGTGCCGATCGATGCGGGCAACGTGATCTGGATCGCGACCGCGAACGAGGCGCAGGCGATTCCGGAGCCGCTGCTGAACCGGATGAACGTGTACGAGATCGCGCCGCCCGATGCGGCCGGCGCGCGACGGATCGCGCAGACGATCTACGACGAGATCCGCACGTCGCACACGTGGGGGCAGCGCTTCCCCGACACGCTCGACGACGACGCGCTCGACGTGCTCGCCGCGACGCCGCCGCGCACGATGCGCCGCGCGCTGCTGCATGCGTTCGGCGCCGCACGGCTCGACGGCCGCGACGTGATCGCGCCGTCCGACATCCGCGCCGACGAGGGGGCCGCCAAGCGCCGACCGATCGGATTCTGAGGCGGCGGCGCGCGGTTCGCCGCGGCCCGCGCGTACATGCCGATACAGATGGGTTCGGCAGGCGGGCGAACCGGGACGTACAATTCCTATCTCTCCCCTCGACGCGTGAGCGACGCGAAACGCCATGGAGCAGACGGATTGTGTGGTGATCGGCGCAGGTGTGGTCGGTCTTGCGATTGCGCGTGAGCTGGCCGCGCGCGGGCGCGAAACGATCGTGCTCGAGGCGGCCGACGCGATCGGCACGGGCACGAGTTCGCGCAACAGCGAGGTGATTCACGCGGGGCTCTACTACCCGCGCGGCACGCTGAAGGCGATGTCGTGCGTGCGCGGGCGCGAACTACTGTACGAATTCTGCGAAACGCATCATGTGCCGCACCGGCGCATCGGCAAGCTGATCGTCGCGACGAGCGTCGCGCAGGTGAAGCAGTTGAAGGCGCTCGCCGCGCGCGCGGCGGAAAACGGCGTGCTCGACCTGATGCCGCTCACGCGCGCCGAGGCGCAGACGCTCGAGCCCGCGCTCGACTGCGTGGAAGCGGTGTTCTCGCCGTCCACCGGCATCGTCGACAGCCACCAGCTGATGCTCGCGCTGCTCGGCGACGCGCAGCGCAACGGTGCGACGTGCGTGCTGAAATCCCCGGTCGAGTCGATCGACGTGCTGCGCGGCGGCCGCTTCGTCGTGCGCACCGGTGGCGACGTGCCGACCGAAATCGAGGCGGCGTGCGTGATCAACAGCGCGGGTCTCGGCGCGCAGGCGCTCGCGCGCCGCACGCGCGGCCTCGACCCGCACTGGGTGCCGCCGCTCTATCTCGCGCGCGGCAACTACTTCAGCCTGTCCGGGCGCGCGCCGTTCTCGCACCTCGTGTATCCGATGCCCGACCGGGGCGGGCTCGGCATCCACCTGACGCTCGACCTGGCCGGGCAGGCGCGCTTCGGCCCGGACGTCGAATGGGTCGATGCGCTGCGCTACGAAGTCGATCCGGCGCGCGCGCAGGCGTTCTACGCGTCGATCCGCGCATACTGGCCGGAACTGCCCGACGACGCGCTGCAGCCGGCCTACTCCGGGATCCGTCCGAAACTCGCGGGGCCGGGCGAGCCGCCGGCCGATTTCATCGTGCAGGGCGGCGCGCAGCACGGCGTGCGCGGGCTCGTGAACCTGTTCGGCATCGAGTCGCCGGGGCTGACGGCGTCGCTCGCGCTCGCGCAGCGCGTCGGCGACATGACGTCGAACGCGTGACGCGCACGGGGCGGCGCCGTGTGCGAGCCCCCGTGTGAAATCTCTTATCTCCGGCATTTCGGCACGCACATTTGTGTGCATGGCGGGTATTCTGTCGGACGGCTGTCGACAGAACGGCTTTCAAACCAATAACGTTGGAGCGAGTCCCCCATGAAAACAACCCGTCGGAGTTTCCTGATCACGAGCATTGGCGCCGTGTCCGCGCTGGCGCTGTCGCGCGAAGCGCTGGCCGACGCGCCGATGCTGTCGGAAACCGATCCGACCGCCGTGGCGCTCGGCTACAAGGCCGATGCCACGAAGGTCGACAAGACGAAGTATCCGAAATACGCAGCGGGCCAGGATTGCGCGGCCTGCATGCTGTACCAGGGCAAGAAGGGCTCGGCTTCGGGCCCGTGCGGTGCATTCCCCGGCAAGCAGGTGTCGGCGAAGGGCTGGTGCAGCGCATTCTCGAAGATGGGTTGACGTGCACAGCGGCATCGTGCGGTTCCGCAATGTGGCGAAAACCGCGAAACGCCCGCCATCGGAAGATGGCGGGCGTTTTTTATGCTTGAAAACGGTTCCGTCGCTTTCTACACTCGCTGCACACCAGCGCGCCGCGGGCCCTCCGCGCGCCGCACCGCCCGACACGGCGAATTCACGAGGACGAGGCACGCATGGCGACGATTGCGAATTCAACGAAAACGGCCCGCCCCGAGCGTGCGCTGAACCGGCGCGCGGTCGTGGCGGCCGTGATCGGCAACGCGCTCGAGTGGTACGACTTCACGGTGTTCGGCTTCATGACTGTCGTGATCGCCGAGCTGTTCTTCCCGACTTCCAGTGAATATTCTTCGCTGCTGCTGACCACCGCGACGTTCGGCGTCGCATTCTTCATGCGCCCGATCGGCGGCATCGTGTTCGGGCTCTATGCGGACCGCGCGGGCCGCAAGGCCGCGCTGTCGCTCGTGATCCTGCTGATGACGGCCGGCATCTTCCTGCTCGCGATCGCACCGCCCTATGCGGCGATCGGCATCGGCGGCCCGCTGCTGATCGTGCTCGGCCGCCTGCTGCAGGGTTTCTCGGCCGGCGGCGAATTCGGCAGCGCGACCGCGCTGCTGATCGAAGCCGCGCCATTCTCGAAACGCGGCTTCTACGGCAGCTGGCAGATGGCGAGCCAGGCGGCCGCGCTGCTGATCGGCGCACTGGTCGGCGCGGCGATCACGCGCGGGCTGTCGCACGACGCGCTGCGCAGCTGGGGCTGGCGCGTGCCGTTCATCCTCGGGCTCGTGATCGGTCCGATCGGCTTCTATATCCGCCGTCATCTCGCCGATTCCGAAGCATTCCTGCATGCGCAACAAAGCGCGCGCCGCGCGACGCTCGGCGAAGTGTTCACGCGCTATCCGCGCGAGGTGCTGTGCGGGCTCGGCTCGGTGATCGCGCTGACGGTCACGATCTACGTGCTGATTAGCTATCTGCCGACCTTCGCGGTGAAGCAGCTGAAGCTGCCGTATGCCGAATCGTTCTACGCGGTGATCATCGGCAATCTGTTGCTGATGGTGCTGTCGCCGATCGCGGGCGCATGGTCGGACCGCATCGGCCGCAAGGGGCTGTCGCTGTGGTCGCTCGTGCTGACGCTCGCGCTGATGTATCCGCTGTTCGCGTGGCTCGACGCCGCGCCGAGCATCGGGCGGCTGATCGCGGTGCAGGCCGTGCTGTCGGTGACGCTCGCGGGCTACTACGGGCCGTTCGGCGCGATGATCGCCGAGCTGTTCCCGGCCAACGTGCGCTCGACCGGGCTGTCGATCGCGTACAACGTCGCGGTGATGCTGTTCGGCGGGTTCGGGCAGTTCATCGTCACGTGGCTGATCAAGACGACGGGCACGCCGCTCGCGCCCACCTATTACGTGATGGCGGGGCTCGCGCTGTCGATCGTCGCGGTCGCGTTCGTGCCCGCGCGCAACGCGGATCTCGACGCGCCGGACTGAGCCCGCGTGCAGCACGGGCACCGCATCGTTTCCAAGGCTGCAACAATGCGCGCGGCATGGCCCGAAAACGGGCTGACGTGCCGCTATCGGCGCGTACAAATTGTTTAGTTCACGAAGGAAACACGCGCCGGATCGGCGAAATGGCCGTCCGCGCGTGCAGAGGCACTTTTCGCGTGTGCCAGACATCCGCAAAAACCCGCGGAAATGCGTGTAGAAGAGTTTTTTCTCCAGCTTGTTGCAGAATCGCTAGCTCAAGTAATATCCGCGTACCCGGCCCCTGGGGGACCGGTTCCGATCTGGAAACCTGGAGGAAACATGGAATACAACCGTCTGTTGCACACCCTGCGTGTTACCGCCATTGCAGGCGTGGCAGCGGCATCGCTCGGCGTCGCGGGTTCTGCATTCGCACAGATCCCGAACAAAACGCTCGTCTACTGCTCAGAAGGCAGCCCGGCGGGTTTTGATTCCGCGCAATTCACGACCGGCGTCGATTTCACGGCCGCCACGTTCACCGTCTACAACCGACTCGTCGAATTCGAGCGCGGCGGCACGAAGGTCGAGCCGGGCCTCGCGGAGAAGTGGGACGTCTCGTCCGACGGCAAGGTGTACACGTTCCACCTGCGTCATGGCGTGAAGTTCCACACGACCGACTTCTTCAAGCCGACGCGCGAATTCAACGCGGACGACGTCGTGTTCTCGTTCGAGCGCATGCTCGATCCGAACCAGGCGTTCCGCAAGGCCTACCCGGTGTCGTTCCCGTACTTCACCGACATGGGCCTCGACAAGCTGATCACGAAGATCGAGAAGGTCGATCCGTACACTGTGAAGTTCACGCTGGCCGAACCGAACGCGCCGTTCATCCAGAACATGGCGATGGAATTCGCGTCGATCCTGTCGGCCGAATACGGCGAGCAGCTGATGAAGGCCGGCAAGGCCGCCGACATCAACCAGAAGCCGGTCGGCACGGGCCCGTTCATCTTCCGCAGCTACACGAAGGACGCGACGATCCGTTTCGACGGGAATCCTGACTATTGGAAGAAGGGTGCCGTGAAGCTGTCGAAGCTGATCTTCTCGATCACGCCCGACCCGGGCGTGCGCGTGCAGAAGATCAAGCGCAATGAATGCCAGGTGATGAGCTATCCGCGTCCGGCCGACATCGCGACGCTGAAGGCCGACTCGGGCATCGACATGCCGTCGCAGCCGGGCTTCAACCTCGGCTACCTCGCGTACAACGTCGAGCACAAGCCGGTCGACAAGCTCGAGGTGCGTCAGGCGCTCGACATGGCGATCAACAAGAAGGCGATCCTCGAATCCGTCTATCAGGGCGCGGGCCAGGCCGCCACCGCGCCGGTGCCACCGACCCAATGGTCGTACGACAAGAACCTGAAGATGCCCGCGTACGACACCGCGAAGGCGAAGGCGCTGCTCGCGAAGGCCGGCTTCCCGAACGGTTTCGACATCACGCTGTGGGCCATGCCGGTGCAGCGCGCGTACAACCCGAACGCCCGCCTGATGGCCGAGATGATCCAGGCCGACTGGGCGAAGATCGGCGTGAAGGCGAAGATCGTCACGTACGAGTGGGGCGAGTACATCAAGCGCGCGCACTCGGGCGAGCAGGACACGATGCTGATCGGCTGGACGGGCGACAACGGCGACCCGGACAACTGGCTCGGCACGCTGCTCGGCTGCGAGGCGATCAAGGGCAACAACTTCTCGCACTGGTGCTACAAGCCGTTCGACGAGCTGGTCCAGAAGGGCCGCACGACGACGGGCCAGGACGCGCGCACGAAGATCTACACGCAGGCTCAGCAGATCTTCGCGCAGCAGCTGCCGTTCTCGCCGATCGCGAACTCGACGGTCTATCAGCCGGTACGCAAGAACGTGGTCGACATGCGCATCGAGCCGCTCGGCTATGCCCGCTTCGACGGTGTCGGCGTGAAGTAACACGACCCGTGTAAGCTGTCTGCAACGATCGAGAAGGCACTATTCATCCGGCGGCGGGAGGCCAAAAGCTTCCCGTCGCCGGTCGCACATTTCCCACAAGAAAATACGAGACGCATCATGTTCACTTTCGTGTTGCGCCGCGTGGGCATGGTGATCCCGACCTTCATCGGCATCACCATCCTGGCGTTTGCGCTGATTCACCTGATACCGGGCGACCCCATCGAAGTGATGATGGGCGAGCGCGGCGTCGATCCCGCGATGCATGCGGAGGCAATGAAACGGCTCGGCCTCGACCAGCCGCTGCCGCTGCAGTACATCCACTACATCGGCCGTGCGCTGCACGGCGACCTCGGCACGTCGATCATTACCAACACGAGCGTCGCGGGCGAATTCTTCGCGCGCTTCCCGGCGACGGTCGAGCTGTCGCTGTGCGCGCTCGTGTTCGCGCTCGCGGTCGGCCTGCCGGCCGGCGTGATCGCCGCGCTGCGACGCGGCTCGGCCATCGATCACGGCGTGATGGGCACCGCGCTCACCGGCTACTCGATGCCGATCTTCTGGTGGGGGCTGATCCTCATCATGGTGTTTTCGTCGTATCTCGGCTGGACGCCCGTGTCGGGGCGCATCGCGGTCGAATACGACTTCCCGCATCCGACGGGCTTCATGCTGATCGACGCGTTGTTCGCGCCGGACGAAGGCGCGTTCAAGTCGGCGGTCAGCCACCTGATCCTGCCCGCGATCGTGCTCGGCACGATCCCGCTCGCGGTGATCGCGCGGATGACGCGCTCGTCGATGCTCGAAGTGCTGCGCGAGGACTACATCCGCACCGCCCGCGCGAAGGGGCTGTCGCCCGCGCGCGTGGTCGTCGTGCATGCGCTGCGCAACGCGCTGATCCCGGTCGTCACCGTGATCGGCCTGCAGATCGGCACGCTGCTCGCGGGCGCCGTGCTGACCGAGACGCTCTTTTCGTGGCCCGGTGTCGGCAAGTGGCTGATCGATGCGATCGGCCGTCGCGACTATCCGGTCGTCCAGGGCGGCATCCTGCTGATCGCGACGCTCGTGATCGTCGTGAACCTGGTCGTCGACCTGCTGTACGGCGTGCTGAATCCGCGCATCCGCCACACGAGGTAATTCCATGAGCAATCTGCAAAACACCCTGCCGAGCGAATCCGCGCCGGCCGGCGGCCGTGCGCTCGCGCTGCGCGAGTTCTGGGCCAACTTCTCGCGCAACCGCGGCGCCGTCGGCGCCGGCATCGTCGTGCTGGTGTTGATCCTGGTCGCGCTGCTCGCCCCGCTGATCGCGCCGCACAGCCCGGTCGAGCAATACCGCGACTACGTGAAGATCCCGCCCGCGTGGCTCGAAGGCGGCAACTGGCGCTTCATCCTCGGCACCGACGAAGCGGGCCGCGACATTCTTTCGCGCCTGATGTTCGGCGCGCGGATGTCGTTCTGGATCGGCTTCGTGTCGGTCGTGCTCGCGCTGATCCCCGGCATCGTGCTCGGGCTGGTCGCCGCGTTCTTCCAGAAGTGGGCCGACACGCCCGTGATGCGCATCATGGACGTGCTGCTCGCGCTGCCGTCGCTGCTGCTCGCGGTCGCGGTCGTCGCGATCATCGGCCCGGGCCTCACCAACACGATGTTCGCGATCGCAATCGTCGCGCTGCCGGCCTATGTGCGTCTCACGCGCGCGTCGGCGCTCGGCGAACTGCAGAAGGAGTACGTGACGGCGTCGCGCGTGGCCGGTGCCGGCACGGTGCGCCTGATGTTCTCGCAGGTGCTGCCGAACTGCACGGCGCCGCTGATCGTGCAGGCGACGCTCGGTTTCTCGTCGGCGATTCTCGATGCGGCCGCGCTCGGCTTCCTCGGCCTCGGCGTGCAGCCGCCGACCGCCGAGTGGGGCGCGATGCTCGCGTCCGCGCGCGACTACATCGACAACGCATGGTGGATCGTGACGATGCCCGGCCTGTCGATCCTGATTTCGGTGCTCGCGATCAACCTGCTCGGCGACGGGCTGCGCGACGCGCTCGATCCCAAACTGAAGCGGATGGCCTGACCATGAGCCAAGATCTACTGACTATCCGCAATCTCGCGGTGAACTTCAACGGCCTGCCCGCTGTCGACCGGATCAACCTGTCGGTCGCGCCGGGCGAGGTGGTGGGCGTCGTCGGCGAATCGGGCTCGGGCAAGAGCGTGACGATGATGGCGCTGATGGGCCTGATCGACGCGCCGGGCAAGGTGACGGCCGACGAGGTCACGTTCAACGGCGTGGACCTGCTGAAGGCGTCGCCGAAGGCGCGCCGCAAGATCGTCGGCAAGGACATCGCGATGGTGTTCCAGGACGCGCTGTCGAGCCTGAACCCGAGCTACACGGTCGGCTACCAGATCAAGGAGGTGCTGAAGCTGCACGAAGGACTGCGCGGCGACGCGCTGCACCGGCGCGCGCTCGAACTGCTCGACCAGGTCGGCATTCCCGATGCGAAGAACCGCATCACGGCGTTCCCGCACCAGATGTCGGGCGGGATGAACCAGCGCGTGATGATCGCGATGGCGGTCGCGTGCAACCCGAAGCTGCTGATCGCCGACGAGCCGACCACCGCGCTCGACGTGACGATCCAGGCGCAGATCATGGATCTGCTCGTGAAGCTGCAGAAGGAGCGCGGGATGGCGCTCGTGCTGATCTCGCACGATCTGGCTGTGGTGTCGGAGGTCGCGCAGCGCGTCGCGGTGATGTATGCGGGCGAGGTCATCGAGACCAATCGCGTGCCGGACATCTTCCGTGCGCCGCATCATCCGTACACCGAAGCGCTGCTCGCGGCGATTCCCGAGCACAATAAGGGGGCGCGTCGCCTTGCCGCATTGCCGGGCATGGTGCCGGGCCGCGATGATCGCCCGTCCGGCTGCCTGTTCGCGCCGCGCTGCAAGTACGTCGTCGACGATTGCCGCAAGGCGCGTCCGGCGCTCGACACGCTGGTGCCGGCCAACGATGCGATGCGTGCGCGCTGCATCAAGCCGCTCAATATTTCCAACCTCGACCAGACGGGAGGCGCACGATGAATGCAGTCCACGAAACGCGTGCGCCGCACGACGACGAGGAAGCGGTGCTGATCGCGGACGGCCTCGCGAAGCACTACTCGGTGAAGCGCGGGATGTTCGGGCAGGGCACCGTGAAGGCGCTGAACGGCGTGTCGTTCACGCTCAAGCGCGGCAAGACGCTCGCGGTCGTCGGCGAGTCGGGCTGCGGGAAATCGACGCTCGCGCGCCAGCTCACGATGATCGAGACGCCCACCGCGGGCAGCCTCGTGATCGACGGCAAGAACGTGGCCGGCGCGAACCGCGAGACGGTCGCCGACCTGCGCCGACGCGTGCAGATGGTGTTCCAGAATCCGTTCGCGTCGCTGAACCCGCGCAAGACCGTCGAGCAGACGCTCGGCGAGCCGCTCGAGATCAACGCGAACCTGACGGCCGCCGAACGCGCGGCGCGCATCGCGCAGATCATGCGCACGGTCGGCCTGCGGCCCGAGCACGCGAAGCGCTATCCGCACATGTTCTCCGGCGGCCAGCGCCAGCGCGTCGCGATCGCGCGCGCGATGATCCTCGATCCGCGCATCGTCGTCGCCGACGAGCCGGTGTCCGCGCTCGACGTGTCGATCCAGGCGCAGATCCTGAACCTGTTCATGGATCTGCAGGAGCAGTTCAAAACCAGCTACGTGTTCATCTCGCACAACCTGGCGGTGGTCGAGCATGTCGCGGACGACGTGATGGTGATGTACTTCGGCAGCGTCGCCGAGCTCGGCGACAAGGCGACGATCTACGCACGGCCACGGCATCCGTACACGCGCGCGCTGATGTCGGCGACGCCGGCGATCTTCGAGGAAGACCGCCGCGTGCAGATCAAGCTGCAAGGCGAGCTGCCGTCGCCGCTCAATCCGCCGTCGGGCTGCGCGTTTCACCAGCGCTGCCCATACGCGATCGAGCGTTGCCGTGTCGAGGAACCGCAGTTGCGCGACGTCGACGGACGCCGCGTGGCCTGCCATCGCGCCGAGGAGGTGGGGGAGGCGAATGCCTGATGGTTTGGCGGCGCGCGCGTCAGACGTGCGCCGTTCGGGGACTGGCAGCGCGCGCGTGATGCGCGCGTGCCGCAACGCACGGCGCTGGAGCGTGCGCACGGTCACGGGCGCGGCGCTGGCCGGCGCGTGCGTGGCCGCCAGCGTGCTGGTCCCGGCCGACGCCGCACGTGCCGAAGGGCGCGCGCCGTCGAGTTCGCCGATCCATCCGTCGCAGGTACCGCCGCCCGGCCTGAGCCTGCCGGGCTTCCACGCGCCGTCCGTGTCGAACGGCACGGTCGCGCGCGGCACGGTGCGCGTGCAGCCCGCGCGCATGCCGTTCTATGTCGCCACCCGCGGCCGGGTCACGCTGTACGTGCTCGGCACGCTACATACGGGCGACCCGTCCGACTACCCGAGTGCCCAGCCGTTCCGGCCGCGCATCCTCGGGGCGCTGGCCGCGTCGCCGACGCTCGCGCTCGAGCTGTCGCCGGACGATCTGCTCGAATCGCAGGACGACGTGTCGAAGTACGGCGTGTGCCGCTACCCGTGCCTGCAACGCCTGCTGCCCGAGCCGCTGTGGCAGCGGCTCGCCGCGCGCCTGCGCGGCAATCCGGCCGCGCTCGTGGAGATCCGCCGGATGCGGCCGTGGCTCGCGGCGCTGGTCGTCGAGACCTACGACTCGCTGTCGGCCGGCCTGCAGACCGAATACGGCACCGAGGCGCAGCTGCAGAACGTGTTCCTGAAGAAGAAGGGCGGCCGCGTGATCGGGCTCGAGACGCTGGCCGAGCAGATGCGTGCGTTCACCGGGCTGACACTCGCCGAGCAGCGCGAGATGCTCGCGCAGGACATGGTGCAGACGCCGGCGCAGAACGCGGCCGACATCAAGGCGCTGCACCGGCTGTGGCAAATTGGCGACGCCGATGCGATCGCCGCGTGGGCGGTCGCGAAGAGCGAGCGGCTGGCCCGGTCGAAGGCGCTGTCGGCGTCGATCGACAACAAGATCCTGTACGAGCGCAACCGGCGCTTCGTTGCACGAATGACGGCAATCGCCGCGCCGGACAGGCCGGTATTCGTCGCGATCGGCGCGCTGCATTTGGGCGGCCCGCGCGGCGTGCTCGAATTGTTGCGCCGGCAAGGATACCGGGTCGACGCGAACTGATCGCGCCGGATGTCGCGCACCGATCCTCCCCTGTTTGCTCGACATCGCGCGCGCGTTGCGAAGCGTCGGTGCGGCCGCGCGGTCCGATAAGGAAAACCCTCGAATCCTCAGGAAATAGCGTTTAAGACCATTGACATCCCGTTCCGCGAATCTCTATTCTTCATCCCACAAGTTGAAAAAATGAAAAGAATAGATAAGTTCTACGGGGTAGCAGAAAACAAAGCGCGGGGTTAGCGTAGCCGGCACGTGATGCGCGTGCCGGCCACGGAGTGTCTGCATGCACGGCGGGGCCAAACATCGTCGGTACAACAAATGCATGCGGCAGACTTGCGGATAAGCGACGTTCCGTCGTCCGACCGGGGGAAGCAGTATTCGGGCGGCGGCGGACGTTTTTTAATCCGGAGCAGGTTTCCGGTCACCGTCGACAGACGGTTTCGGGGGGCGAATCGACAGACGGCGAAGTCCGCGGCGATCGTGCCAACAGAAAAGCGCCACCAGGGCGCTTTTTTCTTTGGTGCGACGGTTTTGGTCGGAGGGCAGCGGGGCTTGCGCGCCGCTCAGGCGTCTTCGTCGGCCTGCAGCGCGCCGGGCGCGACCACGTCGACACCCGCCGCTTCGAGCGCCGTGCGGATCCGCTTCGCGAACGCGAGCGCATGCGGGCCGTCGCCGTGCAGGCAAACCGTCTGCGCATTGAGCGGCACCCACTCGCCGCTCACCGCGCGCACCTTCCGCTCGCGCACCATGTCGAGCGTGCGCGCAAGCACGGCATTCTCGTCGTCGATCAGCGCGCCGGGCTGGCTGCGCGGCACGAGCGAGCCGTCCGCACGATAGCCGCGATCGGCGAACACTTCCTCCACCGCGGCGAGCCCTGCGTGGCGCGCGGCCGCGACGAACACGCTGTTGGCGAGCCCGAACACGGCGAGCGACGGATCGAAGTCGTGGATCGCGGACACCACCGCGTCGGCGATCAGCGGGTCGCGCGCGGCCTGGTTGTACAGCGCGCCGTGCGGCTTCACGTGCGCGATGCGGCCGCCTTCGGCCTGCGCGATCGCCGACAGCGCGCCGAGCTGGTACAGCACGCCCGCGTAGATGTCGCCGGCCGGCAGCTGCATTTCCTTGCGCCCGAAATTCTCCGGGTCGTGAAAACTCGGGTGTGCGCCGATCGACACGCCTTTCTGCACGGCCCAGCGCACGCAGTCGCGCATCGCATTGGCGCCGCCTGCATGCCAGCCGCACGCGATGTTCGCCGACGTGACGAGGTCGAGCAGCGCCTCGTCCGATCCGCATCCTTCGCCGAGATCGGCATTCAGATCGATTTCCATGATGTTCGTCGTCCACGGATGGCGTGGCGCGTCCTCCTTGTTGCTTACGACATTGTCACGCCGCGCGCGATTGCTCGCGGCGGCGCGTTTCCTCGCGCATCTCGATCGCGACGTCGATCTGCCGCAGATACGCACGTTCCGCGCTCAGCGCGGTGCGCGCGGCGTCGCGCGTCGTGCGCACGAAGCGGATCGGCAGGTTCAGGCGCGCCTGCGCGAGTTTCCAGAGATCCGCGTGGATCACCGTGCCGATCTTCGGATAGCCGCCGGTGGTCTGCGCATCGTGCATCAGCACGATCGGCTGGCCGTTCGGCGGCACCTGGATCGTGCCGGGCAGCACCGCGTGCGACAGCAGCTCGACGGGCCGCTCGCGCACCAGCTCGGCGCCGGCGAGGCGATAGCCCATCCGGTTGCTGTTCGCGGTGACGAGCCATTCCTCGTCCCAGAACGCCTGCTGCGAATCGGCCGCGAACGACGCGTAGTCGGGGCCCGGCAGCACGCGCACGGGCATCGCCCACGGCGCGTGCGCGGGACGGTGGTGGCGGCGCGGGGGTTCGTCGACGCGCACGAACGCGCACCACATGGGCGCCTTCACGCCGAATTCGGGCGCATCGGCCGCGAGGCAGCCGGCGCCGGCCGGCGGCACGCCGACCGGAAGCCGATCGCCGTCGCGCAGCGCGCGGCCGCCGAGGCCGCCGAAGCGCGACGCGAGATCGGTGCTGCGCGAGCCGAGCATCGGCAGCACGTCGACGCCGCCCGCGATGCACAGGTAGCCGCGCATCCCGCGCTTCGCGGCCGGCAGCACGAGCGTCTGCCCGGCCTCGACCGGCAGGCTCCACCATGAATACACGGGCTTGCCGTCGAGCGTCGCGCCGAATTCGGTGCCGGTGATCGCGATGCGCGTCGCGCGCGTGAAGCGGAACGCGGCCGGGCCGATCGTGATTTCGACGGCCGCCGCGTCGGGGCGATTGCCGACCAGCCGGTTGCCGACCTCGAGCGCGAGGCCGTCGAGCGCGCCGCCCTGCGCGACGCCGAGATGGCGCGTGCCGCGGCGGCCGAGATCCTGGACGGTCGACAGCGGGCCGGCGCGGACGACCTCGATCGTGCCCGGTGCGGTGTTCTGGCTCATGTCGCGTCGACTCCGGCAATGGTGAAGCGTACGCGGTCGCCGGGCAGCAGCAGTGTCGGCTGCGCCCGCGTGGGATCGAACAGCACGTGCGACGTGCGGCCGATCAGTTGCCAGCCGCCGGGCGACGTGGCTGGATAGATGCCCGTCTGCGCACCGCCGATGCCGACCGAGCCGGCCGGCACTTCCAGGCGCGGCGCCGCGCGGCGCGGCGTGTGCAGCGACGCATCGAGGCCGCCGAGATACGCGAAGCCCGGCTGGAAGCCGACGAAGAACACGACGTATTCGCCGGCCGCGTGGCGCGCGACGACTTCGTCGGCCGACAGCCCCGTGTGCGCGGCGACGGCCGGCAGGTCGGGGCCGGCGGTGCCGCCGTATTCGACGGGAATCTCGACTTCGCGGCCCTCCGCGTGCTCGACGTCGGCGGTTTCCCACGCGTCGCGCAGCGCCGGCGTGAGCGACTCGGCCGTCGCGGCGAGCGCGTCGAACACGATCGTCAGATTGTTCATGCCGGGCACGACGTCGATCACGTCGGGCCACGCGCGCGCGACCTCGGCGACGGCCCAGACGCGGCGCTGGCAATCGAGCGTGGCGGGCGGCGGCACCTCGCAGACGAGGGCGGCATCGCCGAGCGGATAAATGCGGGGTTGCGTCATCGGACTGGCACGGTTCGGACGGCAATGTTAGCGCACATTGTCGATAAAATATCGACAACTTCCCAATAAGCGTTTTCGCCTAGCTCGTATGCCGGGGCTTCTGTCGTACACTCGGCACACCCTGTCATCCGGCTTGCGCCGCCTTTCCATGAAGCGTCCTGCGACCAAGATCGTGTCATCCGAACACCTCGTTTCCGAGTCGAGCGCCGAGCTGTCGGAACTCGAATACGGCCTCATCATGGCCGGCAACGCATTCAACCGATGGATGGTGCGCTGCATGTCGGCCGCGGGCGCGAAGGACATGACGGCGGTCGAGGTGTCGCTGCTGCATCACGTGAGCCATCGCGAACGCAAGAAAAAGCTCGCCGACATCTGCTTCGTGCTCAATATCGAGGATACGCACGTCGCGACCTACGCGCTGAAAAAACTGATCGCGCGCGGCTATGTGAAAAGCGAGAAGAGCGGCAAGGAAGTGTTCTTCTTCGCGACCGACGCGGGCCGCGAGCTGTGCCTGAAGTATCGCGAGGTGCGCGAGCATTGCCTGATCGAGACGCTGAAGGACAGCGGCCTCACCAACGCGCAGATCGGCGACGCGGCGCAACTGCTGCGCCACGCATCGGGCCTCTACGATACGGCCGCGCGGGCGGCGGCCTCGCTGTAAACGATTGCGAACGGAACGGGGAACGCGGTAACGCGCGGCATGCGGCTGGCGCGGTGTCGCGCGCCGCGTCATCCGGCGGCCGGGTAAAGCGCGGCGTCGGTGACGATCCAGCGCATCGCGAGATCGTGCGCCTCGGCCGGCAGCGCATCGACGCGGCACGCTTCATAGGCGATGCCGACCGTCACCGGCAGCGTGTCGCCCGGCCACACCGCGAGCGTGCGGTCGTAGTAGCCGCCGCCATAGCCGAGCCGGTAGCGCTCCAGATCGAATCCCACACACGGAATCAGCAACAGGTCGGGCACGACGACGACCCCCGACGCCGGCTCCGGAATCCGGTGATGCCCTTCGCGCATCGGCGTGTGCGCATCCCACGCATGGAACGCGAGCGGTGTGTGACGCTCGCCGATCACCGGCAGCGCGGCACGGCGGCCGCTGCCGGCCGCGGACCACGCGAGCACCGCGTCGCGCGCGTCGAATTCGCCCGGCAGCGGCCAGTAGAAGCCGACCGTGCGCGGCGCGAGGCGTTCGAGCAACGCGCGCAGGCGCGCGTCGAGCGCGGCGTTCGCGGCGGGCTGCGACGCGGCGTCGCGACGCGCGCCGGCCAGCGTTTTACGCAGTGCAACCTTCGGGTTCGGCACAGGGTTGCATGCTATGCTTTCGCTCAATTCGTGCTCCATTCAAAACGATGTCGAACAGCCTTTTCCGAGTATATCGCGCGGTCGCGCTCACGCTTTCCGCCGCCGCGCTCGTCGCGGGCACGGCCGCGTGCGCCGCACCGGGCGACGACACGCTCGCCGGGGATGACCAGATCTTCGTGCAGCTTCGCGAAGCCGCGCGCCGCAACGACGCCGCGAAGGCCGCGCAGCTCGCGTCGCTGATCCCGAACTATCCGGTCCCGTCCTACGTCGAGTATTTCCAGATCAAGCCGCAGCTGTTCGATTCGACGGGCCGCGCACGCGTCGACGCGCCCGACGCACCCGTGCAGTCGTTCCTGCAGCGCTACGACGGACAGGCGATCGCCGACCGCATGCGCAACGACTACCTGCTCGTGCTCGGCGCGCGCCACGACTGGCGCAACTTCGACGACCAGTACAAGCGCTTCGTGCTCGACGACGACACGCAGGTCAAGTGCTACGCGCTCGAATCGCGCGCGGCGCGCGGCGAGAACGTCGCCGACGCGGCACGTGCGCTGCTCGTCGAGCCGAAATACTACGGCGACGCCTGTGTCGACCTGATTACGGCGCTGACGGTCAACCATCAGTTCACGAGCGACGACGTGTGGCAGCAGGCGCGCCTCGCGTACGAGCAGAACTACACGACGCTCGGCGGCAAGATCGTCGACGCGCTCGGCCCGCGCCCGGTCGACTTCGACCAGGCGACCAGCGCGCCGCCGCTGTACCTCGCGCGCGGCGTCGGCCCCGACGCGGCGTCGCACCAGCTCGCGCTGATCGCGCTCGGCCGCATGGCGCGCAACGATCCGGACGCGGCGGCCGGGATGCTGACCTCCGTCGCCGGCTCGCTCACTAAGCCGGAACAGGCGATCGCGTGGGGCGCGATCGGCTACCAGGGCGCGATCAAGCGCTCGCCGCTCGCGTCGGTCTGGTATGCGAAATCCGCGAACGCGCAGCTGTCGAACCCGGGCTACGAATGGCGCACGCGCGCCGCGCTGCTCGCCGGCAACTGGCCGATGGTGCGCTGGTCGATCGAGCAGATGCCGCCGTCGCTGCGCGAGGATCCGGCCTGGATCTACTGGCATGCGCGCGCGCTCAAGCAAAGCGGCGACACGCTGCAGGCGAACCAGGAATTCGAGCAGGTCGCGGGCCAGTACAACTTCTACGGGCAGCTCGCCGGCGAAGAGCTCGGCCAGCGCACGAGCGTTCCGCCGCGCACGAAGGTGAGCGACGCCGACATCGGCGCGATGAGCAAGATCCCGGGCTTCGCGCTCGCGCAGCGCTTCTATGCGCTGAACCTGCGCCTCGAAGGCAACCGCGAATGGAACTGGCCGCTGCGCGGGATGACCGATCGCCAACTGCTCGCGGCCGCCGAATACGGCAAGCGCGTCGACCTGCTCGACCGAACGGTCAACACGGCCGACCGCACGAAGGCCGAGCACGACTTCACGCTGCGCTACCCGTCGCCGTACCGCGACATCGTCGAGCGCTACGCGCAGTCGTCGGGCCTCGACATCGAATGGGCGTACGGGCTGATCCGCCAGGAATCGCGCTTCATCACGAACGCGCGTTCTTCCGTTGGCGCGGGCGGGCTGATGCAGCTGATGCCGGCCACCGCGCAGCTCGTCGCGAAGAAGCTCGGGATGGGCACGATCACGCGTGCGCAGATGCACGACATCAATACCAACATCCAGCTCGGCACCTGGTATCTGGCGGACATCTACAACAACTTCGACAGCTCGCCGGTGCTGGCGACCGCCGGCTACAACGCGGGCCCGGGCCGGCCGCGCCAGTGGCGCCAGGTGCTGACGCAGCCGGTCGAAGGCGCGATCTTCGCGGAGACGATTCCGTTCAACGAGACGCGCGACTACGTGAAGAACGTGCTGTCGAACACCGTCTACTACGCGGCGCTCTTCGAGGGCAAACCGCAGTCGTTGAAGAAACGCCTGGGCATGATCTCGCCCTGATCCGCAATCTTCATACTGCCGCGCGACACGCGGCAGTATGCTCGAGGGGCTGTCCACGCTCATGACGGGCCAGCCCCGTCTATGATTCTCCTGGTCAGGGGCGTGAGCGTGGCCGGCCGCATTGCGGCGTCGCACGTCGCTCGTCAGGCTCGGCCGGACGGCGCGCCCCGCTTCTTGCATGCGCCCGAAGGAAGCCCCGCTGGTGACAGCCGGCACGGCTCGTTCGCAAGCCCGTCATCAGCGTGAACCGCCCGTTGGAGGACTCGACCATGGATCGCCAGACCGTCGCGCTGCTGGGCGGCACCGGCTTCATCGGCAGCCGGCTCGTCAATGCGCTGATCGACGCCGGCAAGCATGTGAGGATTGGCACGCGGCGGCGCGACCACGCGCGCCACCTGCAGATGCTGCCGGTCGAGATCGTCGAGCTCGATGCGCTCGACACGCGCACGCTGGCCCGGTTCGTCGCCGGCGCGCACGCAGCCATCAATCTCGTCGGCGTGCTGCACGACGGCCGCGGCACGCCATACGGGCCCGGCTTCGAGCGCGCGCACGTCGCGCTGCCGGCCGCGCTGGCCGCCGCATGCGTCGAAGTCGGCGTGCAGCGCGTGCTGCACATGAGCGCGCTCGGCGCCGATTCGCACGGCGCGAGCATGTACCAGCGCTCGAAAGGCGACGGCGAGGCCGCGCTGCACGCGGTCGCGGCGACCGATTCGCTCGCGCTGACGATCTTCCGCCCGTCGGTCGTGTTCGGCCCCGGCGACACATTCCTCAACACATTCGCGAACCTGCAGCGCACGCTGCCGGTGCTGCCGCTCGCGATGCCCGACGCGCGTTTCCAGCCGGTGTTCGTCGGTGACGTCGTAACCGCGTTCGTCAACACGCTCGATCTCACGGCCGCGCACGGCAAAACCTACGAGCTCGGCGGTCCGACCGTCTATACGCTCGAGCAGCTGGTGCGCTATTGCGGCACGCTGGTCGGCCGGCAGGCACGCATCGTGCGGCTGTCCGACGCGCTTGCGCAGCTGCAGGCGCGCGTGTTCGAATGCCTGCCCGGCGAGCCGATGATCACGCGCGACAATCTCGCGTCGATGTCGGTGCCCAACGTGCTGTCAGGGCCGCTCGCGCCGGAACTCGGGCTGTCGCCCGCGAGTCTCGAGAGCATCGCGCCCGCGTATCTCGGTGACGGCGCGCAGCGCTCCCGCTTCGACTGGTTCCGCTCGCGCCGCTAGGCGTCGCGGGCAGCCGCTTTCCGTCATTCACTTTCGCGCCTTTCGGAACACCGCCATGAAACTCGTCATTGGAGACAAGAATTACTCGTCGTGGTCGATGCGGCCGTGGCTGCTGCTCGCGCATTTCGGGATCCCGTTCGACGAGGTCGCGATCGAGCTGCGCCGCGACGACACGGCCGCGCGCATCCGCGAGTATTCGCCGACCGGCAAGGTGCCGTGCCTGATCGACGATCACGGCACGGCGATCTGGGATTCGCTCGCGATCGCCGAGACGCTCGCCGAGCGCTATCCGCAATTCCCGATGTGGCCGGCCGATCCGCTGGAGCGCGTCCACGCGCGCTGCATCTCGGCCGAGATGCATTCGGGCTTCGCCGCGCTGCGCACGCAGATGGGGATGAACGTGCGCGCGTCGATGCCGGGGCGCGGTGCGACGCCCGATGCGCTGGCCGACGTCGCGCGTATCGACGCGCTGTGGAGCGCGTGCATCGAGGCCTCGGGCGGGCCGTTCCTGTTCGGTGAGTTCGGAATTGCCGATGCGATGTATGCGCCGGTCGTGATGCGCTTCAACACGTATGCGCCGGCGCTGTCGCCGGAGGCAGCCGGGTATGCCGCGCGCGTGACCGCGCTGCCGGCGGTGCAGCGCTGGATCGACGCCGCTCGCCGCGAAACCAACGTGATTGCCGAATACGAACCGAATCCATGAACATCTACGCAGTAGGCGGAGCGATCCGCGACGACTTGCTCGGCGTGCCGGTGCAGGACCGCGACTACGTGGTGGTGGGCGCGACGCCCGAGCAGATGGTCGCCCAGGGCTTCCGGCCGGTCGGCAAGGATTTCCCGGTGTTCCTGCATCCGGACACGCAGGAGGAATACGCGCTCGCGCGCACCGAGCGCAAGACGGCCGCCGGCTATCACGGCTTCCAGTTCTACTTCGCGCCGGACGTGACGCTCGACGAGGATCTCGCGCGGCGCGACCTGACGATCAACGCGATGGCGCGCGAAGTGAGCCCGGAAGGCGCGCTGGTCGGGCCGGTGATCGATCCGTTCGACGGACAGGCCGACCTGCATGCACGCGTGTTCCGGCACGTGGGCGACGCGTTCGTCGAGGATCCAGTGCGGATCCTGCGGATCGCGCGTTTTGCCGCGCGCTTCGCGGATTTCACGGTCGCGGACGACACCCTCGCGCTGATGCGGCGCATGGTCGACGCCGGCGAAGCGGACGCGCTGGTGGCCGAACGCGTGTGGCAGGAAATCGCGCGCGGGCTGATGGAGGCGAAACCGTCGCGGATGTTCGCGGTGCTGCGCGAATGCGGCGCGCTCGCGCGCGTCCTGCCCGAGGTCGACGCGCTGTGGGGCGTGCCGCAGCGCGCCGACTACCACCCGGAAGTCGATACGGGCGTGCACGTGATGATGGTCGTCGACTATGCGGCGAAGCAGGGCTACTCGCTGCCGGTGCGCTTCGCGGCGCTCACGCACGATCTCGGCAAGGCGACGACGCCCGCCGACGTGCTGCCGCGCCATGTCGGCCACGAAGGCCGCAGCGTCGAGCTCATCAAGCCGTTGTGCGAGCGGCTGCGCGTGCCGAACGAATGTCGCGATCTGGCGCTGGTGGTCGCGCGCGAGCACGGCAACCTGCATCGCGTGATGGAAATGGGCGCGGCCGCGCTGGTGCGGTTCTTCGAGCGCAGCGACGCGTTGCGCAAGCCGGCGCGCTTCGCGGAAATGCTGCAGGCGTGCGAATCGGATGCCCGCGGCCGGCTCGGGCTCGACACGCAGCCGTATCCGCAGGCCGAGCGGCTGCGCGTGGCGCTGGTGGCGGCGCGCAGCGTCGACGCGGGCGCGATCGCGCGCGGTGTCGGCGACGATGTGATGCAGATCAAGGACGCCGTGCATCGCGCACGGGTCGAGGCCGTCAAGCAGGCGCTGGCGATCGGCGAATAGCGCGGAAGAAACGGGTGGCGCGGTGCGTCGCCCGGCGGCCAGCCGTCATTGCTTCGTGTGGGTGGCGGCCGGGCGTTTGCCCGTGGTCGCGCGCGGCTTGCCGGCAGCGGGCTTGGCCGCCGGCTTGGCCGCCACGCGGGCCGGCAGGTCGGCGGCAGGCGCGGCCGTGTTCGCGGCGTGCTCGTGCTCTCGTTTCTGCGCCGGTTCGCGGCGGCTCACGCGCGGCTCGCCCGGCGTCGGGCCGGCATCGCGCGCGGGCGGCCTGATTTCCATTGTCGCGGAGCCGAACTCGGCGCAACTGTCGTCGAAGAGCGGCAGCGTGCCGACCGCGATCAGTTCGGCCGGCCCGTCCCCGACATTCGCGACGCGATGGCGCTTGCGCGCGTCGAAGTGCAGCGAGTCGCCGGGCGACAGCGGGTAATCCTTCTTGCCGATCGTGTAGCAGACGCGGCCGGTCAGCACGTACACGAACTCGTCGCCGCCGTGCGCAACCCATTCCGAGCGATAGCCCTCCATCATCCGGACCTTGAGCGCGTGGATCTGGCTGCCGTCGAAGGTGGTCGACAGCCGTTCGTACCATTGCGACGTGGCGTCGACCGCGTACGGTTCGCGGCGGCCCGCGCGCGAGTCGGGCTGCGCCTGGCGCGGCTGCTCGATCAGCGTGCCGAGCGGCACGTTCAACGCCGTCGCGACGTTGACGAGCGACGACAGCGAGATCCCGGTGAGATTGCGCTCGACCTGCGACAGGAATCCGATCGACAGGTTCGCCTCGGTCGCGACTTCCAGCAGCGTCTTCTTCGCTTCCCGGCGCAGGCGCCGGATGCGCTGGCCGATACGCATGAGGTCTGAATCCATGAATCTCTTTCGTGACAACGAGTCGGGAGGCGAGCGGAAGGGCGGTGCAGTCGCCGGGACGTTGCGTTCCGCGAAGCGCACGACGCATGGCCGTCGGGACGGCGATGCCGGCGCATTGTACCGCGCGGTGGCGCCCGCACGGCGCCACGCCGCGCCTGGTCGGGCCACCCTCGCGCCGTGCCGGTAATTTTAGCCCTACGAAAATTTTGGCTTGACCTCAATTTGAGCGTGCTCTAGATTCTGTCGACGCATCAAACAAAGTTAAGTGGGACAAAAATTTTTCTCGAGACCGGCCGCCGGAAACGGCGCTGCGCCGCCGCGGCCGGCTGCCCGCGGGGCCTTGCGTCGTCCGCGCCCCGGGCGGCGCGCCGCGTCACGCGTGCGCGAGGCCGCGTGACACCGCCGGCTGCTGACAACAATCATTAGCGGGTATCCGATGATCGATCGACTGAAATACAGCTTCTCCGGCCTTCCCCCGTATGACGCGTGCGTCGCCGATACGCAGCGCGGCCTGTCGCGCGTGCTCGACGCGCTGCGGCTCGACGCCGTGGTCGTCACGTCGCAGGACGAATACATCACCGAATATCTGCCGCGCAGCAACAACCCGCGCTACGCGCTGTCGGGCTTCGACGGCTCGGCCGGCTGCGGGATCTTCCTGAGCGCGGCGACCGCGCAGGCGCTCGGCGTGCCGCCGTTCGTGCTGTTCGTCGACGGCCGCTATCACCTGCAGGCCGAACGGCAGTGCGACCCGGCCCACGTGCGGATCGAGAAGCTCGGGATGAACGTGACGATCTGGCAGGCGCTGGGCGACTGGCTCGTCGCGCACGCGAGCCGGCTTGCGCGGGTCGGCTACGACGCGCTGCGGATCAGTGTCGCGCAGCGCGACCGGCTCCTCGAGCAGACGCAGCCCGCGTCGCTCGACTGGACGAGTCTCGTCGAGCGCGAGATCGACCGCGCGATCGCGCTGCCGGGCTGGGTGGTCGAGCGGCCGATCTTCGAGCTGCCGGACACGATGACCGGCGCGAGCGTCGCGCAGAACCTCGACGCGCTGAACCGCCGGCTCGCCGCGCACACCGGCGCGGCGCCCGGCAAGACGGCGTTCTTCACGTGCGCGTCGGACGATCTCGCGTATCTGCTGAACAGCCGCGGCTATCACATCCCGAACGTGTCGTCGCATCTGGGCTTCCTGTTCGCGGTCGGCGCGCAGGTCGTGCTGTTCCTGCCGGAAGGCTGCGACCGGTGCCCGGTCGAGCTGACGTCGTATCCGGCGCTGCAGGTGATCCGGCGCGACTTCGCCGAACTCGAGCGCTTCCTCGCGTCATGCGCGGTCGACCACGTGTGCTACGGCTTCGAATCGGTCAACTGCGCGCTGGTCGAGTCGGTGCGCCGCGTGTGGCCGCATGCGCGCCACGCCGATTTCAACCCGGTCGAGGCGATGCGGGCGAGCAAGACGCCGGCGGTGCTCGACCGCTTCCGCGACGCGTTCGCGCGCAGTTCGGCGGCGATCGCCGAAACGATGCGCTGGGCGAAGACCGGCGAGCCGGGGCGGCGCCATACCGAATACGACCTGGCCCGCACGATCAACGACGCGTACGGCGCGCGTTCGGCGGTCGCGCTGACGTTCCCGTCGATCGCGGCGAACGGCGCGAACAGCGCGTTCGCGCACTACACGACGGCGAGCGCCGAGGTCGAGCTGACGGAAGGCGAACTCGTGCTGCTCGACAGCGGCGCGTATTACGACGCCGGCTTCGCGACGGACTGCACGCGGGTCGTGCTGCGTCGCACGCGGCCGGAAACGGTCGCGCAGCCGTGGCAGCGCGAGATCTATACGGTCGCGCTGAAGGCCTGCATCAAGGGGCTCGTCACACGCTTTCCGAAGACGGCCACGGGCGGCGACGTCGATGCGGCGGTACGGCAGGTGTGCCGCGACCACGGCTACGATTTCGGCCACGGCACCGGGCATGGCGTCGGGATCCACGTCCACGAGGGCGGCGTGCGGTTCGCGCCGGGCGCGAAGTACGGGCTGGTGCCGAATGCGGTGATTTCGGTCGAGCCGGGCATCTACGTGCCGGGCAAGGGCGGCGTGCGGATCGAGAACATCGTGATCGTGCGCGCGGACGACGACGCATCGGACACCGTCTCGTTCGAGAACATCGTCACCGTCGGCTACGACTGGGACCTGATCGACGTCGAGCTGCTGGACGACGGCGAGCGCGCGTACCTGCGCGACTACGAACGGGTTTGCGTGGAACGCGGCACGCAGGTCACTGCGTGTCCGTTGCTGTAAGGCGGGGAGGGGGCGCGCTGCCGCGCGGTGTGCGGGCGGCGCGTCGGAGCGTTGGCGTGATCGGTACGTCAGAGCGTCGGCGTGATCGGTACGTCGGAGCGTTGGCGTGATCGGCGCGTCGGAGCGCCGGCGTGACCGGTACGCCGGTGCTTCAGCGCATCAGCGCCGACACGCGCCCGTCGGGCCCGTAGACGCCGGCTGGCGCGGGGGCCGAGCGCAGCACCGCGAGCGCGCGCTCGTTGTAGTCCATCCGGATCCGGATCAGCATCCCGTTGGTCGCATTGGCCTGGCGCGCGCGTTCGGCGGCCTGCAGCAGCAACTGCCAGCGGCCGGCGAGGCGAGCATCGCGCTCGGCGGCCTGGTCCATGCCTTTCTTGCCGGCCGGAAAGCCGAGCGCGGACAGCTGCGTGTCGCGCGTGCGCTCGAGCTGCGCGAGCCGATCGATCAGCACGCTCTTCTTCTCGACGATGCCGGGCAGCATGTCGAGCGGCTCCGGTGTCGTGAGCGCCTTTTCCTCGTAGGCGAGCAGGGACGCGAACGCTTCGACCGTCGCGTGTTCGTCGTTGACCGTGGCCAGCAGCTCTTCTCTCATCGCGTCATGCTCGTCGCGCCGGCACGCGGTGGCGCATGCCGGCAAACCAGGGGACCGGTCAGGGCGTGACGGGCCCCTGGCCGGCTCAGTTGCCCTGCGAGCGCTGCTGTTGCAGCAGGTCGCGGGCGGTATTCAATACGCCGTCGGCGATCTTGTTCACGTCGATCGTCAGCGTGCCGTCGTTCAGCGCGTCCTTGATCGACTGGACGAGGGCCGTGTCGATGTCGGCGCTGCCCGAGGCCGACTGCGAACGCAGCTGGCCCGACAGACCCGACAGGTTCACGGTCGTGTCGCCGCCGGTCGATCCAGCGTCGGCCGCCTGCGCGGGCGACGACGAAGCCGCGCCGGATTGCGCGCGGGTCGCGCCGTTGCCGGTCGACGCGAGGGGGCTCGGTTTCGGAGTGGAATCGATCTTCACGATGGGTTTCCTGTACGGTATGACCCAGATAACGGCCGGGTCGGCCCGAACTTTAGCATCGTGAGCCCGACAGGCTCCGAATAAACAATTCTTTGCAATCTTGCGGCGGGATCCGCCCCTACAGCGGAATTTCCACGGTCCCGGCGTCCTTGACGATCGCCGTGACGATTTGCCCCGCGGCCATCCTGACCCGTATCGACTGGCCCGGCGCCGCGTTCGCGAGCGCGCTGCCCTCGGCCGAGATCGTGAAGCCGGGCCCGGCCGCGACGACCCGCACCGTCTGGCCGGCCGACACCGACGCGGCGCTCTTCAGCATGTCCTGGCGCAGCGGCAGCCCGGCCGAGATCCGGGCCAGCGCGGTCGCGCCGACCGCCTGAGCGGGATCGGTGATCACCGCGAGCGGCAGCACCGTCAGGTCGCCGTCGCGCGCGACGAGGTCGGCCACGGTGAGCGGCTCGCCGGGCGCGATCTGCCGCGCGGCGACGTAATAGGTGGCTTGCACGGCAACCTTCGCCTGCAGGTAGACGGTCCACGGCCGTTCGCCCGCGCAGCGCACGCCGACCGTCGTGCGGCCCCACAGGCGCGCGCCGGTCGGCAGGAACGGCTCGAGCGTCGTGCACGCGGCGAGCCCGCGCGGAAACGCGGTCGCGACGGTCGCGGTGGTCTTGCCCGGCAGGCCGGCGATCTGTTGCTGGAGGAACGCGAGGGCCGTGCGCCGGATCGCGTCGGGGTCCTGCTGGCCGGGCGGCGTCGCCGGCTGGGGCGCGGCGGAAGCCTGGGCCGCGGTGGTGGCAGCCGTCGGCGCGCGCGGGGCCGGTGCGGCCGGGAGGGGGCGCGCTGCCGCGACGCGCGGGGCAATCGCCGCTCGCGCCGGATTCGATGCGGGATTCGACGCGGATTCGGCCGTACCGGCGACGACGGTCGCGACGGCGCCCGGATCGGCGGCGCGCGGCGCGCCGTAACCGGTGTTCATGCGTGCGGCGGTGTTCATGCGTGCGGCCGCGTAGACGGGCCGCGGTGCGGGCGCCGGCACGGCAGCCGGCGGAGGAACGCTCGTCACGACCATCGAGCCGGCCGGCTGCGCCGCGTAGGCAGCCGCGGCAGTGCCGCCCGCACCGGTCGCCATCGCCATGCCCGCTCCCGGCGCTATGCCCACGCCAGACGCCGTTCCCGCTCCCGGCACCGTTCCCGACGCCGCGCCCGACGCCGCACCCACCGCCATCCCCGCATTCCCCCCAAACTGCCCGCCGCTCGCCGCATTCGCATGCGCGAGCGCCGTCTCGGCCGTCTCGCCGCGTCCGGGGATCACGATCATCCCGTCGTCCGCGTGTGCCGCCGGCACCGCGAGCCACAGCGCCGCGGCGAGCGCGAACGCACGCGGCACGCGCGTCCGGCGTCCGTCGTTTCCGCGAAGTGCGCTGCCTGTCATCGCCGTGTCCTCGAAACCGTTGATCCGATTCGCATTCTAGGCAGCGGGGCCGTCGCGCAAACGATGAATAGAGGGGGCCTTTGCCGCGTTATTCGCCCGATTGCCGGTTGCGCACGACGCCTACCATCGCTGTCATGGAAAAAAGCCCCTTGGGTCGCCATCCGGCGCAACGGGCGTGCAGCGCTTCATACGGAGAGACGCACACATGCTGGACAAACTCGATGCCGAATTCGCGTTCGGCCGCCAGGCGCTCGACGTGCGCGCCTATCGGCAGGAACTGCTGTCGTCGAACATCGCGAACGCCGACACGCCGGGCTATCAGGCCCGCGACGTCGATTTCGCGTCGACCCTCGCGCGCTCGCTGAAGCAGGCCCACGGCGGCCTCGCGCCGAGCAATGCCGCGCAGCTGCCGATGGCGCAGCCGGCCGGCGTGGCGAGCGGGATGACGATGGTGTCGACGGCGCCGGGCCACATGGCCGGCACCGCGAAGCTGATTCCGACGGGCGGCCCGGCCGACGACTACGGTCGTTCGCAGTACCGGATGCCGCTGCAGCCGTCGCTCGACGGCAACACGGTCGATCTCGACGTCGAGCGCGTGCAGTTCGCGAACAACGCGCTGCACTACGAAACCGGGATGACCGTGATGACCCAGCAGATCAAGGCGATGATCGCCGCGATCTCGACGAACTCGTAAGCGCGCGCCGCTTCCGTACCCGAACAAGGAGCCCTCATGCCCTCGTTGATGAACATCTTCGGCGTCGCCGGTTCGGCGCTGTCCGCGCAATCGCAGCGCCTGAACGTCACCGCGTCGAACCTCGCGAACGCCGACAGCGCGACCGGCCCCGACGGCAAGCCGTACAAGGCCAAGCAGGTCGTGTTCGCGACCGACCCGATGGGCGGCGCGCGCACCGCGTCCGGCCAGGGCGTGGGCGGCGTGCGCGTGACGAAGGTGATGGACGATCCGTCGCCGATGAAGTCGACCTACGACCCGGCGAACCCGTCGGCCGACGCGAACGGCTACGTGCAGATGCCGAACGTCGATCCGGTGCAGGAGATGGTGAACATGATCTCGGCGTCGCGCTCGTACCAGGCCAACGTCGAGACGCTGAATACCGCGAAGACGCTGATGCTCAAGACGCTGACGATCGGCTCGTAAGCCGCGCCGGGCGAGCTTCGACATCGAGACATCGAGAAAGCGAAACATCGAGACCCCAGACCCGACAGTTCCGACACAAGGCCATTCAGGATGACATCCACCAGCACGACGATCGGCGGCAACGGCACCAACGTGTCGAACCTGCCGACCGACACGATGAACACCAGCAACGTGTCGACGACCGGCACGTCGGCGAGCGACCTGCAGGCGACGTTCCTGAAGCTGCTCGTCACGCAGTTGCAGAACCAGGATCCGACGAGCCCCGTCGACAGTTCGCAGATGACGTCGCAGCTCGCGCAGATCAACACGGTGAGCGGCATCGCGCAGCTGAACACGTCGCTCACGTCGCTGTCGAGCCAGCTCGCGGCCGGCCAGCAGACGCAGGCCGCGCTCCTGATCGGCACGAACGTGCTCGCGCCGGGCAACGGCGTCGCGGTGAAGGGCGGCGCGGCGTCGCCGTTCGGCGTGTCGCTCGCGAACGACGTGTCGAACCTGACGATCACCGTGAAGAACAGCTCGGGCGCCGTCGTCAACACGATCAACGCGGGCAAGCAGTCGGCCGGCACGGTGCCGTTCAACTGGACGCCGACCGACGCAGCGGGCAACGCGCTGCCGGACGGCAAGTACACCGTGAGCGCGCAGTACACGGGCAGCGACGGCAAGACGTATGCGCCGACCGTGCTCGCGGCCGCGCAGGTACAGAGCGTGATCAAGCAGGCGGACGGCACGGCGGGGCTCGTGCTGTCGAACGGCACGACCGTGGGGCTCACCCAGGTCGCGTCGATCTTCCCGAACACCGCATCGTCGTCGACCTCCGACGCCACCACCACCAACTGATCCAGCTTTCTCGAAAACGGAGACCGAAATGGGTTATCAACAGGGTCTGAGCGGCCTCGCCGGCGCATCGAACGCGCTCGACGTGATCGGCAACAACATCGCCAACGCGAACACGGTCGGCTTCAAGTCGAGCACCGCGCAGTTCTCCGACATGTACGCGAACTCGATCGCGACGTCGGTCAACACGCAGATCGGCATCGGCACGGCGCTCTCGTCGGTGCAGCAGCAGTTCGGCCAGGGCACGATCAACACGACGAACTCGTCGCTCGACGTCGCGATCAACGGCAACGGCTTCTTCCAGATGTCGAACAACGGCGTGACGACGTACTCGCGCGACGGCACGTTCCAGCGCGACAAGAACGGCTACATCGTCAACGCGCAGGGCCTGAACCTGATGGGCTACCTGGCCGACAAGAACGGCGTGGTGAACACCGCGCAGACCGTGCCGCTGCAGGCGCCGACGACCAACATCTCGCCGACCGCCACGACCAAGATCACCGGCCAGTTCAACCTGAACTCGCAGGACAAGGTCCCGACCAAGACGCCGTTCGACGCGACCGACACCTCGACGTACAACTATTCGACGTCGGTGCAGGTGTACGACTCGCTCGGCGGCTCGCAGGCGGTCAACATGTACTTCGTGAAGTCGGCGGCGGGCACCTGGGAAGCGTATGCGGGCGTGCAGGGCGGCGCCACGACCGACCTCGGCACCGTCACGTTCGATTCGTCGGGCGCGATCAAGAGCACGACGACGGGCACGCCGGCCGTGCCGACCACGTCGGTCGGCCAGTTCCAGTTCACGGTGCCGACCACCGACGGCTCGACCACGCCGCAGCCGCTCACGCTCGACCTGACCGGCACCACGCAATTCGGCGGCAAGGACGGCGTGAACAACCTCGCGCAGGACGGCTACGCGAGCGGCACGCTGACGACCTTCTCGATCGGCGCGGACGGCAAGCTGACCGGCAACTACTCGAACGGCCAGACGGCGGTGCTCGGGCAGATCGCGATCGCGAACTTCAACAACCCGAACGGCCTCGTGAACCTCGGCGGCAACCAGTACGCGGAAACGGCCGCATCGGGCGTGCCGCAGATCTCGGCGCCGGGCAGCACCAACCACGGCACGCTGCAGGGCAGCGCGCTCGAGAACTCGAACGTCGACCTGACGTCGCAGCTCGTCAACCTGATCACCGCGCAGCGCAACTACCAGGCGAACGCGCAGACGATCAAGACGCAGCAGACCGTCGACCAGACGCTCATCAACCTGTAACGCGCGGATAACCGGCAGCCATGGACCGACTGATCTACACGGCGATGACGGGCGCGTCGCAGTCGCTCGACCAGCAGGCGATCGTCGCGAACAACCTCGCGAACGCGTCGACGACGGGTTTTCGCGCGCAGCTCGCGACCTACCGTGCGGTGCCGATGAATTTCGGCGACGGCAGCACGAGCGATCCGACGACGACGCGCACCTACGTGCTCGCGTCGACGCCCGGCGCGGACTACGCGCCGGGTCCGATCACGCGCACCGGCAACCCGCTCGACGTCGCCGTGCAGGGCGCCGGCTGGCTGGCGGTGCAGACGGCCGACGGCAGCGAGGCGTACACGCGCGCCGGCAACCTGCACGTCGATGAAAACGGCCAGCTCGTCAACGCGAGCAACCTGCCGGTGATCGGCAACGGCGGCCCGATCTCGGTGCCGCCGAACGCGGAAGTGACGATCGGCAAGGACGGTACGGTGTCCGCGCTGATGCCGGGCGACCCGCCGACGGCGGTCGCGATCGTCGACCAGATGAAGCTCGTGAACCCCGATCCGGCCACGCTCGCGCGCGGCAACGACGGGCTGTTCCGCACCGCCGACGGCAATCCGGCCGACAGCGACCCGAGCGTGGTCGTCACGCCGAATTCGCTCGAAGGCAGCAACGTGAATCCGGTGACCGCGATGGTCGCGATGATCGACAACGCACGGGCGTTCCAGCTGCAGTCGAAGCTGATCCAGACGGCCGACCAGAACGAGCAGTCGGCGAACCAGCTGCTCAACTTCAGCTGAGCGGCACGGCCCTCGCTACCAGGAGAAGATTCAACATGAACCGTTCGCTCTACATTGCCGCCACCGGCATGAATGCGCAGCAGGCGCAGATGGACGTGATCTCGAACAACCTCGCGAACACCAGCACGAACGGCTTCAAGGCGTCGCGCGCGGTGTTCGAGGATCTGCTGTACCAGACCATCCGCCAGCCGGGCGCGAACTCGACGCAGCAGACCGAACTGCCGTCGGGCCTGCAGCTCGGCACCGGCGTGCAGCAGGTCGCGACCGAGCGCCTGTACACGCAGGGCGGCCTCACGCAGACCGGCAACTCGAAGGACGTCGCGATCAACGGCGCGGGCTTCTTCCAGGTGCTGATGCCGGACGGCACGAACGCGTACACGCGCGACGGCTCGTTCCAGACCAACGCGCAAGGCCAGCTCGTCACGTCGAGCGGCTACCAGATCCTGCCGGCGATCACCGTGCCGCAGAACGCGCAGTCGCTGACGATCGGCAAGGACGGCGTCGTGTCGGTCACGCAGCCGGGCTCGAGCAACGCGGTGCAGATTGGCTCGCTGCAGATCGCGACCTTCATCAACCCGGCCGGCCTCGAGGCGAAGGGCGAGAACCTGTTCGCCGAAACCACGTCGTCGGGCGCGCCGAACGTGGCGCAACCGGGCCTGAACGGCGCGGGCGTGCTCAATCAGGGCTATGTCGAGGCGTCGAACGTGAACGTCGTGCAGGAGCTCGTCAACATGATTCAGACGCAGCGTGCGTACGAGATCAACAGCAAGGCCGTGACGACGTCCGACCAGATGCTGCAGACCGTCACGCAGATGAAGAGCTAACCGGAAAGTCCAGTCGTCGCCATGAAGCAGGTTCGCCTCCTCCCGCCAGCCCCCGTGCGCGCCGTGTGCGCGCTCGCGGTGGCCGCGCTCGCCGGCTGCGCGCAGATTCCGCGCGATCCGATCATCCAGCAGCCGATGACGGCGCAGCCGCCGATGCCCATGTCGATGCAGGCGCCCGGCTCGATCTACAACCCGGGCTACGCGGGCCGGCCGCTGTTCGAAGACCAGCGGCCGCGCAACATCGGCGACATCCTGACGATCATGATCGCGGAGAACATCAACGCGACCAAGTCGTCGGGGGCGAACACCAACCGGCAGGGCAACACCGACTTCAGCGTGCCGACGGCCGGCTTCCTCGGCGGGCTGTTCGCGAAGGCGAACATGTCGGCGGCCGGCGCCAACAAGTTCGCGGCGACGGGCGGCGCGAGTGCCGCGAACACGTTCAACGGCACGATCACCGTGACCGTCACCAACGTGCTGCCGAACGGCAACCTCGTCGTCAGCGGCGAGAAGCAGATGCTGATCAACCAGGGCAACGAGTTCGTGCGCTTCTCGGGGGTCGTCAACCCGAACACGATCTCGGGCGCGAACTCGGTCTACTCGACGCAGGTCGCCGACGCGAAGATCGAATACTCGTCGAAGGGCTATATCAACGAAGCCGAGACGATGGGCTGGCTGCAGCGCTTCTTCCTCAACATCGCACCGTGGTGATGACGATGCCGCAGCCTCTTTTCCATCGACTGTCATCCCGCGCGCAGGCCGTCGCGCGGATCGCCGCCGCGCTCGTGCTGGCAGCCTGCGCGTTCGGCGCGCCGGGCGCGCATGCGGAACGCCTGAAGGATCTCGCGCAGATCCAGGGCGTGCGCGACAACCCGCTGATCGGCTATGGCCTCGTCGTCGGCCTCGACGGCACGGGCGACCAGACGATGCAGACGCCGTTCACGACGCAGACGCTCGCGAACATGCTCGCGAACCTCGGCATCTCGATCAACAATGGGTCGGCCAACGGCGGCCCGTCGTCGTTGAGCAACATGCAGCTGAAGAACGTCGCGGCCGTGATGGTGACCGCCACGCTGCCGCCGTTCGCGCGGCCGGGCGAGGCGCTCGACGTGACCGTGTCGTCGCTCGGCAACGCGAAGAGCCTGCGCGGCGGCACGCTGCTGCTCACGCCGCTCAAGGGCGCGGACGGGCAGGTGTATGCGCTCGCGCAGGGCAACATGGCGGTCGGCGGCGCGGGCGCGAGTGCGAACGGCAGCCGCGTCCAGGTGAACCAGCTCGCGGCCGGCCGGATCGTCGGCGGTGCGATCGTCGAGCGCGCGGTGCCGAACGCGATCGCGCAGATGAACGGCGTGCTGCAGCTGCAGCTGAACGACATGGACTACGGCACCGCGCAGCGGATCGTGTCCGCGGTCAATTCGAGCTTCGGCCCGGGCACCGCGACGGCGCTCGACGGCCGCACGATCCAGCTCGCCGCGCCGGCGGATTCCGCGCAGCAGGTCGCGTTCATGGCGCGCCTGCAGAACCTCGACGTGAGTCCGGACAAGGCCGCCGCGAAGGTCATCCTGAACGCGCGTACCGGCTCGATCGTGATGAACCAGATGGTGACGCTGCAAAGCTGCGCGGTCGCGCACGGCAACCTGTCGGTGGTCGTCAACACGCAGCCGGTGGTGTCGCAGCCCGGGCCGTTCTCGAACGGGCAGACGGTGGTCGCGCAGCAGTCGCAGATCCAGTTGAAGCAGGACAACGGGGCGCTCAAGATGGTGACGGCCGGCGCGAACCTCGCCGACGTCGTGAAGGCACTGAACTCGCTAGGCGCGACGCCGGCGGACCTGATGTCGATCCTGCAGGCGATGAAGGCGGCCGGCGCACTGCGCGCCGATCTTGAGGTGATCTAAATGGCAGCGAACCTTCCGGACGCGAACGATCTCACCCAGCGCTTCGCGCTCGACGTGCAGGGCTTCGATGCGCTGCGCGCGCAGGCGCGGCAGTCGCCGCAGGCCGGCGCGAAGGCGGTCGCCGGCCAGTTCGACGCGATGTTCACGCAGATGATGCTCAAGAGCATGCGCGACGCGACGCCCGACGGCGGGCTGCTCGATTCGCACACGTCGAAGATGTACACGTCGATGCTCGACCAGCAGCTCGCGCAGCAGATGTCAAAGCGCGGGATCGGCGTCGCCGACGCGCTGATGAAGCAGCTGATGCGCAACGCGGGGCAGGGCGGCGGCACGGCGGCCGACGTCGGCGCGGCCGGGCTGGGTGCGGCGGGCCTGGGCGCGGCCGGCGCCGGCACGTCGGGCAACGAAGGCAGCCTCGCCGCGATGAATGCGATGGCGCGGGCGTATGCGAACGCGGCGAACAACGGCGGCCTGGCCGGCGCGCGCGGCTACTCGGCCGGCAGCGCGCTCACGCCGCCGTTGAAGGGCGCGAGCGGCGTGCAGGACGCCGACGCGTTCGTCGACCGGCTCGCCGCGCCGGCGCAGGCGGCGAGCGCGAGCACCGGCATTCCGGCGCGCTTCATCGTCGGGCAGGCCGCGCTCGAATCGGGCTGGGGCAAGCGCGAGATCCGCGCGAGCGACGGCTCGACGAGCTACAACGTATTCGGCATCAAGGCGAACAAGGGCTGGACGGGCCGCACGGTGTCGGCGCTGACGACCGAGTACGTGAACGGCACGCCGCGGCGCGTCGTCGCGAAGTTCCGCGCGTACGATTCGTACGAGCATGCGATGACCGACTACGCGAACCTGCTGAAGAACAACCCGCGCTACGCGGGCGTGCTGAGCGCGAGCCGCAGCGTCGAGGGTTTCGCGCACGGGATGCAGAAGGCCGGCTACGCGACCGACCCGAATTACGCGAAGAAGCTGATCTCGATCATGCAGCAGATCGGCTGACGGGCAGCCCCCGTTCCGCCGCCTCTCGGACCGCGCCCGGCACCCCGCCGCGCGCGGTTTTCAACGTTTGCGCGAAAAATATCGGCAATTCGATCTAAACTTTCGGGGAGCACTGCCGCTAAGTGTGTGAGACCTGCTACCGGGCCCTGTTCTGGCCCGGTTTTACTGCGCACCGTTCGTCCGGGCGCCCTGACAAGAAAACCGGCTAGCCATGAATATCGAAACGTCGACCGATCCGAGCCTGGATGCGGGCCATTCCGGGCCTGACTACGCCCGCCGCAATCCGCTGGAGATCGGCGTGCAGCTGCGCAATCTCGTGAATCGCGGCGACTTCCTGACCGTCCAGTACCCGGGCGGCCAGCTCGTCACGCGCCTGCTCGAGGTCGACGTCGGCGCGCGCACGTTCACGTTCGACTGGGGCGCGCTGTCCGAGCAGAACGCCAGCATCCTCGCCGCGTCGCACTGCACGTTCTCGGCCGCGCCGGAGGGCGTGCGCGTCGAATTCACCACGAGCACGCCGCGCGAGACGCGCTACGAGGGGCTGCCCGCGTTCGTCGCCGATTTCCCCGACGTGCTGATGTGCATCCAGCGCCGCGAGTACTTCCGCGTCGATGCGCCGATCGTCGATCCGTTCCTCTGCCGCGGCACGCTGCCGGACGGCGAGAGCTTCGTGTTCGAGGTGCATAACCTGTCGCTCGGCGGCGTCGGCTTGCGCACGGCCGACGAGCGCGTCGAGGCGCTCGAGGTCGGCACGCTGCTGCCGGACGTCGAGCTCGAGCTGACCGGCCACGGCAAGCTGTCGCTCGAGCTGCGCCTCGTGTCGCAGCGTTCGACGCAGATGCCGAACGGTTCGCGGCGCTACCAGCTCGGCTTTCGCTTCATGTCGCTGCCGGGCAGCGCGGAGAATACGCTGCAGCGCCTGATCACGCAGCTCGAGATGAAGCGCCGCTCGCTCGCGCGGGCCTGACGTACCCCCTCGCGGCCCCGCTCGGGGCCGCCTTCGCAGCGGCGCCGGCAGCGTCCGCCGCGGCCCTCAACCGGCGACGCGCGAGCGCGCGCCGCGCGTGCATTTTTTCCTCAATTTTTCCGATCCGCGGCCGTTATACCGGGAGTCACGCAACCCGGCGGCCGCAGCGCGGCCGGCTCATCAGGATCGCGCATGTCCAACACACTCATGAACCTCGGCGTCAGCGGCCTCAATGCCGCGCTCTGGGGCCTCACGACGACCGGTCAGAACATCAGCAATGCCGCGACGCCCGGCTATTCGGTCGAGCGCCCCGTCTATGCCGAGGCAAGCGGCCAGTACACGTCGAGCGGCTACATGCCGCAGGGCGTGAACACCGTCACCGTGCAGCGGCAGTACAGCCAGTACCTGAGCGACCAGTTGAACAGCGCGCAGTCGCAGGGCGGCGCGCTGTCGACGTGGTATTCGCTCGTCGCGCAGCTGAACAACTACGTCGGCAGCCCGACGGCCGGCATCTCGACCGCGATCACCGGCTATTTCACCGGGCTGCAGAACGTCGCGAACAATGCGTCCGATCCGTCGGTGCGGCAGACCGCGATCAGCAACGCGCAGGTGCTCGCCGATCAACTCAAGGCGGCCGGCCAGCAGTACGACGCGCTGCGCCAGAGCGTGAACACGCAGCTCACCAGCACCGTGTCGCAGATCAACACGTACACGTCGCAGATCGCGCAACTGAACCAGCAGATCGCGGCGGCGAGCAGCCAGGGGCAGCCGCCCAACCAGCTGATGGACCAGCGCGACCTCGCGGTGTCGAACCTGTCGAGCCTCGCCGGCGTGCAGGTCGTGCGCAACGACAGCGGCTACAGCGTGTTCCTCGCGGGCGGCCAGCCGCTCGTCGTCGCCGACAAGAGCTACCAGCTCGCGACGGTCACGTCGCCGTCCGATCCGAGCGAGCTGACCGTCGTGTCGCAAGGCATCGCCGGCGCGAACCCGCCGGGCCCGAACCAGGCGCTGCCGGACACGTCGCTGTCGGGCGGCACGCTCGGCGGCCTGCTCGCGTTCCGCAGCCAGACGCTCGACCCCGCGCAGGCGCAGCTCGGCGCGCTCGCCACCAGCTTCGCCGCGCAGGTCAACGGGCAGAACGCGCTCGGCATCGACCTGTCGGGCAAGCCGGGCGGCAACCTGTTCGCGGTGGCGAACCCGGCCGTCTATTCGAACCAGGGCAATACCGGCACCGCGTCGCTTTCCGTCTCGTTCGCCAACGCCGCGCAGCCGACCACGAGCGATTACACGCTGTCGTACGACGGCACCAACTACACGCTGACCGACCGCGCGAGCGGGTCGGTGGTCGGCCAGTCGACGTCGATGCCGGCGTCGATCGGCGGGCTGGCCTTCTCGTTCGCGTCGGGCTCGATGAATGCCGGCGACCAGTTCACCGTGCTGCCGACGCGCGGCGCGCTGAACGGCTTCGGCCTCGCGACGACGAGCGGTTCGGCGATCGCGGCCGCGTCGCCGGTGGTCGCGGCGGCGTCGAGCACCAACCTCGGCACGGGCAAGATCGCGCAGGGCGCGGTGAGCGCCGGCTACCAGGTCCCGACCACGCCGACCAAGCTCACCTACGACGCGGCGTCGAAGTCGCTGTCGGGCTTCCAGGCCGGCACCACGGTGACGATCGCGGGCACGCCGCCCACCTCGGTGACGATCACGAGCCCGACCGACAGCGTGCCGTACGACGCGACGGCCGGCGCGAAGCTGACGATCACGAGCACCACACAGCCGGCGCCGGCGGGCGTGATGAACGGCGTGACCGTCACGCTGTCCGGCGCGCCGTCCGACGGCGACTCCTTCACGATCGGACCGTACGCGGGCGGCACGAGCGACGGCTCCAACGCGCTCGCGCTGTCGCAGCTCGTCACCGCGAAGTCGCTCGGCGGCGGCACGACGACGCTGACCGGCGCATATGCGAAGTACGTGAACGCGATCGGCAACACGGCGAGCCAGCTGAAGTCGTCGAGCGCCGCGCAGACCTCGCTGGTCGGCCAGATCACGACCGCGCAGCAGTCGGTGTCGGGCGTGAACCAGAACGAGGAAGCGGCGAACCTGATGCAGTACCAGCAGCTTTACCAGGCGAACGCGAAGGTGATCCAGACGGCGGCGACGCTGTTCCAGACCGTGCTCGGCCTGTTCAACTGACCGGATTCGAGGAATAGAAGCGATGCGAATTTCCAGCGCCCAGTTCTTTCAGCTGAACGTTTCCCAGATGAACGATCAGCAGGCGCAGCTCGCGCAGCTGTACCAGCAGATCGCGAGCGGCGTGAGCCTGCAGACGCCGGCCGACAACCCGGTCGGCGCGGCGCAGGCCGTGCAGCTGTCGATGACGTCGGCGACGCTGTCGCAGTACGCGACCAACCAGACCGCGGCGCTCGCGTCGCTGCAGGCCGAGGATCAAGCGCTGCAAAGCGTGAGCGGCGTGCTGACCGGCGTGCAGACGCTCGTCGTGCGCGCCGGCGACGGCTCGCTCGCCGACAGCGACCGCTCGGCGCTCGCGACGCAGCTGCAAGGCTATCGCGACCAGCTGATGACGCTCGCGAACTCGAACGACGGGGCCGGCAACTACCTGTTCGCCGGCCTGAACAATTCGTCGGCGCCGTTTACCAGCAGCCCGAACGGCAGCGTCAGCTACGTCGGCGACTCGGGCACGCGCCAGGTGCAGATCGGCGATTCGAGCAGCGTGGCGCAGGGCGACACCGGTTCGGCGGTGTTCATGTCGGTGCCGTCGCTCGGCAGCGCCCCGGTGCCGTCGGCCGGCGCCGCCAACACGGGCACCGGCACGATCACCGCGGTGACCGTCACGACCCCGTCGGCCGCGACCAACGGCCATCAGTTCTCGATCGCGTTCGGCGGCACGCCCGCCGCGCCGACCTACACGGTGACCGACAACTCGGCCAAGCCGCCGACCACCACGCCCGCGCAGGCGTACACGGCGGGCGCGTCGATCGCGCTCGGCGGCGGGATGACGGTGGCGGTGTCGGGCACGCCGGCTGCCGGCGACACGTTCGCCGTGACGCCCGGCCCGCAGGCGAGCGGCGGCGCGGACATATTCTCGACGCTCGACTCGATGATCTCGGCGCTGAAGACGCCCGTGACCGGCAACCCCGTTGCCGCCGCGGCGCTGTCGAACGCGCTGATGACGGGCTCGATCAAGGTCGGCAACACGATGCGCAACGTGACGACGATCCAGGCGTCGGTCGGCGGCCGCGAGCAGGAGGTCAAGGCGATGCAGGCGGTCAACCAGACCGCGTCGCTGCAGACGACCAGCAACCTGACCGACCTGACCAGCACCAACATGACGACGACGATCAGCCAGTATCTGCAGGTGCAGAACGCGCTGACCGGTGCGCAGAAGGCCTACGTGCAGCTGCAGAACCTGTCGCTGTTCCAGTACATCAATCCGTGATGTCCACGGCGCCCGCTGCGATGTGAGCGCACGCTTACGTCGCAGCGGGCCACGGCTCACGGCTTACGGCTTACGGCTCACGGCTCACGGCTTACGGCTTACGGCTTACGGCTTACGGCTTACGGCTTACGGCTTACGGCTGCGGCTGCGGCTGCGGCCGGCCGGCGCGTGCGATCGCGCGGGGCCCGTTCGCCGCTCCTCCCGGCGCGGCCGTCGCACCGGCGGTTCGCGCTTGCCAGCCCCATTTCCGCTCCGTAAACTCGCGCCAGATTTCCAGACCGGCGCACCGTCCGCAGCCGGCGTTCGACAGGAGCCCTTTTTCCCCATGTCCGATTCCTACTTCCCGCGCTGGCGGGTGCAATCGACCGGCGCGTCGCGCGTGGTCGGCCCCGACGAACGCCTCGCGTGGCCGCAGATGGTCGCGATGGGCGTGCAGCACGTCGTCGCGATGTTCGGCTCGACCGTGCTCGCGCCGCTGCTGATGGGCTTCGACCCGAACCTGTGTATCTTCATGTCGGGCATCGGCACGCTGCTGTTCTTCGTGCTGGTCGGCGGCCGCGTGCCGAGCTACCTCGGCTCGAGCTTCGCGTTCATCGGCCTCGTGATCGCGGTGACGGGGTACGGCGGCAGCGGCCCGAACCCGAACATCGCGGTCGCGCTCGGCGGGATCGTCGCGTGCGGCGTCGTGTACGTCGCGCTCGGCGCGCTGGTGCAGGCGATCGGCACGCGCTGGATCGAGACGCTGATGCCGCCCGTCGTCACCGGCGCGGTGGTCGCGGTGATCGGGCTGAACCTCGCGCCGATCGCGGTCAAGGGCGTGTCGGCTTCGACGTTCGACTCGGTGATGGCGCTCGTCACGGTGCTGTGCGTGGGCGGCGTCGCGGTGTTCGCGCGCGGGATGATGCAGCGCCTGCTGATCCTCGTCGGGCTCATGATCGCGTACGCGCTCTACGCGATCGCGACCAACGCGATGGGCCTCGGCAAGCCGATCGATTTCTCGATCGTCGCGCATGCCGCGTGGTTCGGCGTGCCGGCTTTCCGGGCGCCCGTGTTCGATCCGCACGCGATGCTGATGCTCGCGCCGATCGCGGTGATCCTCGTCGCCGAGAACCTCGGCCACATCAAGGCCGTCAGCGCGATGACGGGCCACAACCTCGACCGCTACGTCGGCCGCGCGTTCATCGGCGACGGGCTCGCGACGATCGTGTCGGGCAGCGTCGGCGGCACGGGCGTGACCACCTACGCGGAGAACATCGGCGTGATGGCCGTCACGCGGATCTATTCGACGCTGGTGTTCGCGGTCGCCGCGCTGATCGCGATCGGGCTGGGCTTCTCGCCGAAGTTCGGCGCGGTGATCCAGACGATTCCGGGCCCGGTGCTCGGCGGCGTGTCGATCGTCGTGTTCGGGCTGATCGCGGTGACGGGCGCGCGGATCTGGGTCGTCAACAAGGTCGACTTCTCCGACAACCGCAACCTGATCGTCGCGGCCGTCACGCTGGTGCTCGGCGCCGGCGACTTCTCGCTGAAGTTCGGCGGCTTCGGGCTCGGCGGGATCGGCACCGCGACGTTCGGCGCGATCATCCTGTACGCGATCCTGCGCAAGGAAAAGGAACCGGGGCCGGTGGTTTGATTGGGGGGCGGGCGGTGCAATGCCGCCCGCCGGTGCGTCCTTACGCGCCGGTGTTCGACTGCGCCTGCAGCCACGCACAGAACTGCGCGACGAGCGGATCGTCCGCCGGCGCGCGCGGCGCGATCCACCAATAGCTGCGCGTCGCGATGCGCGGCCCGTCGAGCGGCATCACCAGGCGCCCGCTCGCGAGTTCGTCGTCGATCAGCGGCAGCGGCCCGAGCGCGACACCCAGCCCGTCGACGGCCGCCTGCAGCGCCAGGTAGAAGTGGTCGAACGACTGCCGCTTGCGCCCCTTCGGCGTCACGCCGGCCGCCGCGAACCAGTCGCGCCAGCCTTCCGGCCGCGTATCCGAATGCAGCAGCACGTGCCGGGCGAGATCGTCCGCGCGGGTGATCGGCGCGCGCTTGAGCAGCGCGGGGCTGCAGACCGGAATCACGCTTTCGTCGAGGAAGTGGCCGCTCGTGCAGTTCGGCCAGTGGCCGGGGCCGCGGCGGATTGCGACGTCGAAGCCGTCGAGCGCGTCGAGCGGCGCGTTCGACGTGGACAGCTTCAGTTCGACGTTCGGCACGTCGCGCTGGAACCGCGACAGGCGCGGCAGCAGCCATTTCATCGCGAAGGTGGGCAGCGCATTGATGCGCAGCACGCGCGCGGCACCCGTGTTGCGCAACTGCTCGGTGGCGAGCGCGATGCTGTCGAACGCGGCGCGCACGGTGTCCAGATAACGGCGGCCTTCGTCGGTGAGCCTCACGCGCTTGCCGTAGCGATGGAACACCGGCTTGCCGAGCCACGCCTCGAAGCCGGCGATCTGCCGGCTGATGGCACCGTGAGTCACATGCAGCTCGTCGCCGGCGGCGCTGAAGCTTTCGTGTCGGGCCGCTGCTTCAAAGGCCCGAAGCGCGGAAAAGGGCGGGAGATCGCGTGCCATGCTTGTGATTCTAGATCACAAGGCCCCGTCGATAAAATCGTTTTGCCGGCATTCCGAACGGCGGTAATCTCGGGGCACGTTTGATGAGGAGCCCCATGCAATCCGTTTCCCCGCCGCCCGCCGCGCCCTCGCGCCGCATCGGCCTCGCCGAGCTGTTCACCGGCTTCCTCTCGCTCGGCCTGATGTCGTTCGGCGGCGCGTTGCCGTTCGCGCGGCGCACGATCGTCGACGAGCGCAAATGGCTGTCCGCCGACGAATTCACCGATCTGCTCGGCCTCTGCCAGTTCCTGCCGGGCGGCAACGTGATCAACCTGTCGGTTGCCGTCGGCATGCGCTTTCGCGGCGTCGCGGGCGCGTTCGCCGGCATTCTCGGGCTGATCGCGGGCCCGACGCTCGTCGTCGTCGCGCTCGGCGTGCTGTATGCGAAGACGCAGGGCGATCCGCGCGTGCAGCACCTGTTCGGCGGGCTCGCCGCCGCGGCAGCGGGCCTGCTCGTCGCGATGGCCGTGAAGGTCGCGAAGCCGTTGCTGCGCGCGCCGCGCACGGCGGCAGGCATCGCGGCGCTCGCATTCGTCGCGATCGCGGTGCTGCGCGTTCCGCTGCTGACCACGATGCTGGTGCTGACGCCCGTCAGCATCTGGCTCGCGTCGCGGCGCCGCGATACACCGGCATCGCAACGCAGCGCCGCCCGCGACGGAGGCCGCTCATGAACGACACGCTGATCGCGATCGCGACGATCTTCAGCCAACTGTCGCTCCTGGCGTTCGGCGGCGGCAACACCATCCTGCCGGAAATGCAGCGGCAGGTGGTCGACGTCCATCACTGGATGAGCGCGCACGAGTTCACCGCGCTGTTCGCGCTCGCACAGGCCGCTCCCGGGCCGAACATGATGATCGTGTCGCTGGTCGGCTGGCATGTAGCCGGCTGGGCCGGGCTGCTGGTCGCGTCGATCGCGAAGTTCGGGCCGTCCTCGATCGTCACGGTGCTCGCGCTGCATGCATGGGAGCGCTTTCGCGACCGCCCGTGGCGCCGCTACGTGCAGCAGGGGCTGATGCCGGTCACGGCCGGGCTCGTCGCGGCCAGCGCGGTGCTGATCTCGGAAGCGTCGAATCGCACCGCGATCCAGTGGGGCATCACCGCCGCATGCGCGGTGCTCGCGTGGCGCACGCGCATTCATCCGTTGTGGCTGCTCGCGGCCGGCGCGCTGATCGGGCTCACCGGCATCGGTCAGTGAGCGGAAGCCGATCGGCGGCGGCCGACCGATGCCGGGCGTGACCGAACGCTACGGCGACGCCGGCCGGTCGCTGTTCACGAGGCCGAGCAGCCGGCCGCGCTCGCCGCCGACGTCCTCCGTCGCGGCCGGCCAGTCCATCACGTAACCGGCGTCGAGCGCGTCGCGCATGATCGCGTCGTAGTCGGCCTTGCCGAGCCTGCCGCTGCCGCGCATCGCATCGGCCACCTCGCGCTTCAACTTCGGCGTGAACGACGGATAGGCCGCCACCAGCGCCGCATACTGGCGCGCATCGACTTCGCCCGATTCGCGGTTGAACGCCCAGACGGCCACCAGCACGATCGCGAAGAACGGGATCACGGTGTAGCGCAGGAAGAACTTCGCGGGTGTCATGGCGTGCGGTGGCGTGTCGAGAGGGCAGCGGGGCGGGGGGGAAGCGGCGCGCGGGAGGCGGCAAGGTAGCCGGCGAACGCGGCCGGTATACTCGGCCGGTTTTCCGGTACCGACATCCGCGATGGCGGCATGCGCAGCCTGCGCGCGCCCGACGCCGACCATTATATTGGCGCGGCCGCGCGCAAGCCGCGAAGTCCGGCACCCGCCGGAACTGATGAATCAGGCGCCGCCCGCCTCGCCTCGTGCGGCCGGACGGCGCGCCCCACGGGAGGATCGATGGATCTCGACGGCGCCAGCCGCAACCTCACCGTCGCCGCGCTGCTCACGCTGTCCGGCGGCTACCTCGACGCATACACGTACGTCGGTCACGGCCACGTGTTCGCGAACACGATGACCGGCAACGTCGCGCTGCTAGGCATCAACGTCTCGGCCGGCGAATGGGCGGAGGCGCTGCATCACGTGCCGCCGCTCGGCGGCTTCGTGGTCGCGGTATTCGTCGCGCACCTGTTCGGCCTTGCCGCGCAGCGCGGCTGGATGCGTCACACCGCGTTCGTGAGCCTGATCGTCGAGATCGCGTTTCTCGGCCTCGCCGCGAGCGGGCTCGTCGGCGCGTCGAGCGCGTGGCTGATTCCCGGCATCTCGTTCGTCGCGACGCTGCAGACGCTGTCGTTCACCCATCTCGAGGAACTGTCGTACACGTCGGTGATGACGACCGGCAACCTGCGGCGCGCCGCGCAGAAGCTGTTCGTCGGGCTGATTCCGCGCTACGACGTGCTCGCGCTGCACGACTCGGCGCTGCTCGCGACGATCAGCTTCTGTTTCCTGGCCGGCGCGGTGATCGGCGGCTTCGTGACGCGGCTCGTGCCGGACGTCGCGTTGTGGGGCGCGGTGCTGCTGCTCGTCGGTGCGTTCGCGGAGATCGTACGGCGGGCGCGGCGGCGCGCGGGCGGTGAGGGTGATGCTGGCGCTGGCAGCAACGGCGATGGTCGCGTTGGCGGCAACGCCAGCAACGTCAGCACCGCCAGCACCGCCAGCACCGCCAGCACCGCCAGCAACGTCAGCACCAGCAGCACCAGCAGCAATCCCCACGACCGCACGCCACGCGACGCAAACCCCGCGCGTTAAACGTTGCGCCCGGGCGACAAAATCGCGCGCTGCCACGTTTTTCAATTTCTTTCAGCGCGCGCACTCGTCTTATGATTCAGCCCACATCGCGCACGCCATGAGCGTTCCGCGATCGCCACCCGGCCGCGCACGCGGCCGGCCATGAATGGAGACACCTACAAAAAGGGCAAGCTCATGAAGCAGACCACCCGACTCGCAGCTATCGCAGGGGGCGCGGCGCTGGCCTTCGCCAGCCAGTACGCAGCAGCACAAAGCTCGGTCACGCTGTGGGGCGTCGCCGACGCCAGCATCCGTTACCTGACCAACGCAAACGCGAAGAACGACGGCCTGCTGTCGATGGCCAACGGCGCGATCACGAACAGCCGCTTCGGCATCTATGGCACGGAAGACCTCGGCGGCGGCCTGAAGGCCGTGTTCAACCTCGAAAGCGGCGTCAACCTGCAGAATGGCGGATTCGCCGACAGCGGCCGTCTGTTCAACCGCGCAGCGTACGTCGGCCTGCAGAGCCCGTACGGCACGGTGACCCTCGGCCGCCAGAAGACCCCGCTGTTCGACCTGCTCGCGGACACCTACGATCCGCTGACGGTCGGCAACTACCTCGAAAACGCGTGGCTGCCGGTCGCGCTGGGTGGCGGCCTGTATGCGGACAACCAGATCAAGTACACGGGCAAGTTCGCGGGCCTGACCGCGAAGGCGATGTACTCGACGGGCACGAACTACGAATCGACCGGCGCCGGCGGCTTCTCGGGCCAGATCCCGGGCTCGCTCGGCAAGGGCAATGCATGGGGCGTGTCGCTGTCGTACGTGGCGGGGCCGCTGAGCATCGCGGCCGGCGCGCAGCAGAACAGCGACAACTCCGCGCGCAAGCAGACGATCTACCACGCGAACGTCGTGTACGCGTTCAGCAAGGCGAAGATCTATGCGGGCTACCTGCGCTCGAAGGACGACACCGGTTTCGTCGACAGCCTGCTCGCGCAGCAGTCGATCCCGGTCGCGAAGGGCACGGGCCGGATCGACGATGGTCCGTTCGCGGGCGTGAGCTGGCAGGTCAGCACGCCGCTGACGCTGACGGGTGCGTTCTACTACGACCACATGCGCAACGCGATGACCACGAACGGCACGCTCGCGAGCGGCAACCGCTACGCGATCGTCGGCATCGCCGAATATGCGCTGAGCAAGCGCACGGAAGTCTACGGCACCGTCGACTTCAACAAGACGAACGGCGCGGCGAACGTCGAGCTGCCGGGTCGCAGCAACCAGACCGGCATCGCGATCGGCCTGCGCAATATCTTCTGACGAAAGTCGGAAAACACACGCGCGGGCCTCGGCTCGGCGCGCATCGAAGAGGCTCCCCGCGGGAGCCTCTTTTTCTTCGTCACACGAACTTGCCGCGCGCGCACGATCATTCAGCGATCGCTCCATCGGAAACGACTCGTCCGTAAGGGTTCCGTCGGGAATCCGGAACATACTTTGACAGTGCGCGCGAAGCGTTTCCGCTACGCTGCGTGCAGGGTCGGCCGTGCGCCGCGATGCGCGCGCGGGCGTCGTTCTGCCGCGCGTTTTCGCGTGCGGCCGACCTGTGCGTAACTTGTGTATCCGGCGATGACAAACACGGTCTGCCGGTTTTTTTCGTGGGACGATGCGCTCACGCTTTTTCTTGAAAGGGGATGACGATGGGTATCCTGAACACCGTCGGTGAAATCGCCGGCGCCGTGGCGGCCGTCGAGGCAGTCGAGAAGCTCGACCCGGATGCGGGCCTGCTGACCAAGGCGGCAGCGGCCATCGCCGGCTTCAAGGGCGCCGAGGCGATCGAAGGCATGCTCGAGAAGAAGGAAGAGCAGCCCCAGCAGGCAGACGATACGCAGGCGACGGACGGCAGCGACACGTCGCAGGCCTGAGCATGGCGGCGGGGCCGCCGCGGGTGCGCCGTTCGCGCGCCCGGGCGGACCGGCGCCGCGCGGCCGGCAGGTCGGGCATGTGGTCGATCGGTGACGCATGGCACACCCGGCAGCTGGTTTGACCGGCGAGAGGCGACGTCTCTCGCCGTTTTTTATGGGGCGCGCGCGCCACGGCGCCCCGTCCCGCACGAATGCCGGAATCTTGCTATCGTGCCGTCATCCGAACTGCTGAACAACGATGAGGGCTTGCGATGGAATTCGACTACGACCTGTTCGTCATCGGGGCCGGCTCCGGTGGCGTGAGGCTCGCCCGGATGTCGGCGTCATACGGCGCGCGCGTCGGGATAGCGGAAGAGGAGCAGATCGGCGGCACCTGCGTGCTGCGTGGCTGCATTCCGAAGAAGCTGCTCGTCTACGCATCGCATTATCCGCACGAGCTCGAGGACGCGAAGGGCTTCGGCTGGACCTTCGGCGCCGGCACGCTCGACTGGCCCGCGCTGATCGCCGCGAAGGATCGCGAGATCAACCGGCTCAGCGACATCTACATCAACCTGCTGCGACAGTCCGGCGTCGAGATGCACGCGGGGCGCGCGACGCTCGTCGACGCGCATACCGTCGCGATAGGCGATCGCACGATCCGCGCGCGCCACATCGCAATCGCGACCGGCTCGCGCCCGTCGCTGCCGCCGCGGCCCGGCATCGAGCATGCGATCACGTCGCGCGAGGCGCTGTCGCTCGCGAAGCTGCCCGAGCGCATCGCGGTGGTCGGCGGCGGTTACATCGCCGTCGAGTTCGCGGGCATCTTCAACGGCTTCGGCAGCCATGTCGACCTGTTCTATCGCGGCGAGAAGATCCTGCGCGGCTTCGACGACGACGTGCGTCACTTCCTGACCGACGAGATGACCAAGCAGGGCGTCGCGATCCACGCGCGCGCGGTGGTCGAATCGATCGTGCGCGCGGACGACGGTACGCTCTTCGTGGGGGTCGGTGAGGCGCAGCACGGGCCGTACGACGCGGTGCTCTATGCGACCGGCCGCGTGCCGAACGTCGAGGGGCTCGGGCTGGAGCGCGCGGGCGTGCTGCTCGACGCGCGCGGCGCGATCGCGGTCGATGCGTATTCGGCGACGTCGGTCGCATCGATCCATGCGATCGGCGACGTGACGTCGCGGCCGCAGCTCACGCCGGTCGCGACGCGCGACGGCGCGCTGCTCGCGGCGACGCTGTTTGGCGGGCGCCGCGCCGCGACCGATCACGAATGGGTGCCGTCCGCGGTGTTCAGCCAGCCCGAGGTCGCGACGGTTGGCCTGACCGAGGCGCATGCGCGCGCCGTGTACGGCGAGCTCGACATCTACCGCACGTCGTTCAAGGCGCTGCGCCACACGCTGTCGGGTCGCGACGAACGCACGCTGATGAAGCTCGTGGTCGCGCGCGACAGCCAGCGCGTGGTCGGCGCGCACATGGTCGGCCGCGACGCGGGCGAGATCATCCAGGGCATCGCGATCGCGATTCGCGCGGGCGCGACGAAGGCGCAGTTCGACGACACGATCGGCATTCACCCGACCGCGGCCGAGGAGTTCGTGACGCTGCGGCAGAAGGTGGCGGACTAACGGTAACCGGCATGTGTTGTCGGTGCCGGCTTCGAGTGCGCGTCGCGTATCACGCGGTGCCGTACGGTCCGCATTCACCGAAGTACGGGACGGACTGAGCGCAAGTCGGCGCGCAGCGCACGGGCACCGTATTCGCCCGTCGCGCCGCCGTCATGCCGACGTGATGCGATTCGATCGAACGGCCGCGCTCGTTGCGCGGCCGTTTTCGTTTTGCCTCGGCGTGCGGCGGCGTTCACCGCTTGCACCGCATCCCCGCGGCACGATGCTCAATGCACGCCGAGCGCATCGAGCAGCCGGTACCAGCTCATCGCGAGCACCAGCGCCGGCGTGCGCAGCGTCGCGCCGCCGGGGAAGTCGCGATGCCGGATCCTGCCGAACAGGTCGAAGCGGCTCGCCTGGCCGTCGATCGCCTCCGCGATCAGCTTGCCCGCGAGCGCGGTCGTGTTCACGCCGTGTCCCGAGAAACCCTGCGCGAAATACATCGTCGGCGCGATACGCCCGAAGTGCGGCGCGCGGTTCATCGTGATGTCGACGAAGCCGCCCCATGCGTAGTCGACCTTCACGTCCGCGAGCTGCGGGAACGTCTTCAGCATGTCCGCGCGCATCGCGGCGGCGAGATTGCGCGGCGGCCGCGTCGAATAGCTGACCTTGCCGCCCCACACGAGCCGTGTGTCGGGCGCCGGCCGGAAATAGTCGAGCACGAAGCGGCTGTCGCAGATCGCCGCGCGCGCGGGCATCAGCGCGGCGGCGCGCGCTTCGCCGAGCGGCTCGGTCGCGATCACGTAGGTGCCGACCGGCATGATCTTTCTCGACAGCGCGGGCGCGAGCGTGCCGACGTAGGTGTTGCAGGCGAGCACGACGAAGCGCGCACGCACGTGCCCGTGGTCCGTTTCGACGACATGACCGCCCGCGACGTCGCGCATGCGCGTCACGCAGCTGTCCTCGTGGATCCGCACGCCGGCGTCGGTCGCCGCGCGCGCGAGCCCGAGCGTGTAGTTCAGCGGATGCAGGTGGCCGCTGTCGGGGTCGTACAGGCCGCCGCGATAGCGCGCCGACTGTACGTAATCGCCGAGTTCGTCCGCTTCGACGAAATGGAAGCGGTCGTAGCCGAAGCGCTTCGCGGCCTCGTCGCGCCAGCGCTTCAGCGCATCGGCGTCGCGCTCGGTGTTCGCGGCGGTCAAGTAACCGGACATGAGCGCGCAGTCGATGTCGTGTTGCGCGATGCGCGACTTCACGAGCGACAGCGTTTCGAGCCCCATGTCCCAGATCCGCTTCACGTCGCTTTCCGGCATGAAGTTGGCGAAGGTGTCGATGTCGCACGCGAAGCCGCCGATCAGCTGGCCGCCGTTGCGTCCGCTCGCCGCCCATCCGACCCGCGACGCCTCGAGCACGGTCACCGAATGGCCGCGCTCGGCGAGGTTGAGCGCGGCGGACAAACCAGTGAGGCCCGCGCCGATCACGCACACGTCGACGTCGGTCGCGCCGGCGAGCGGCGCGTGGCGGGTCATATCGTTGGCGCTCGCCGCGTAGTACGACGCGACGTGCGGCTGGTTGGCGAATGTCTGCATGGTCAGGAGAACAGAGAAAGAGGGCTCAGAACAGCTCGCGCACGCGGTGGTACAGCATCCCGAGTTCGAGCGCGGGCTGCCGCCACGCGTCGCCGCCGGGAAAGCGCCGGTGGCGCAACTGGGCGAACAGGTCGAACGCGCGCGTGTCGCCCGCGATCGCGCCGGCGATCGCGCGCCCGGTGATGCCGGTCAGCGCGACGCCGTGTCCGCTGAAGCCCTGCACGTAGAAGAAGTTCGGATCGAGCGCGCCGAAATCCGGCGCGCGATTGCGCGTGACGTCGACGAAGCCGCCCCACGCGTGGTCGACGCGCACGTCGGCGAGCTGCGGAAACACGCCGACCATGCGCCGCCGGATCGTTTCGGCGAGCGTGTCGGGCGATGCGCCCGCGGAGTTCGCGCGGCCGCCGAACAGCATCCGGTGGTCGGCCGACAGCCGGAAGTAGTCGAGGAAGAAATTGTTGTCGCACACGGCTTCGCGCTGCGCGATCAGCGCGTCGGCGCGCGCGCGGCCGAGCGGTTCGGTCGCGATGATGTAAGACGCGATCGGCGCGATGCGTGCGGCGGTCGCGGCCGGCAGGATGCCGCCGGGGCCCGCGTTGCAGCACGACACGACGAAGCGGCAGCGCACCTCGCCCGACGGCGTGCGCACGACCGGCCGCGCGCCGCGCACGACCTCGAGCGCGGGGGTATGCGCATGGAGCGCGACGCCTTCGCGGCGTGCGGCATCGGCGAGGCCGAGGCAATACTTGAGCGGATGCAGATGACCCGACAGCGGATCGTAGACGCCGGCCAGATAGCGGGACGACGCGATGCGCGCGCGGATCTCGCCGGTGTCGAGCCACGACAGCGACGGATGGCCCCAGCGCGAGGTCGCGGCGTCCATCCATGCACGCAGGTCGTCGATGCGACGCGGCTTCGTCGCGACCGTCAGGTAGCCGCGCGTGAAGCCGCAGTCGATCCCATAGCGTGCGATTCGCTCGGCGATCAGCGCGACGCCGTCGAGCGACAGCGACCATGCGGCGCGTGCGCCGGCGGCGCCGAGCTGCCGCTCGATCACCTCGTCTTTCGCGAACCCCGTGATCGCCTGGCCGCCGTTGCGACCCGACGCGCCCCAGCCGGGCTGGTGCGCGTCGAGCACGGCGACCGACAGCCCGCGCGCGCGGCAATCGAGCGCCGTCGACAGGCCCGCGAAGCCCGCGCCGATCACGCACACGTCGACGTCGATCGCATCCTCCAGAACCGGAGCGCCGGCCGCCGGGTCGTCGACCACCGGCCGCGTGACGGTTGCTTCGTAGTACGAGTCGCGCGCGAGCGCATCGGCGCGGCGGGTGAAAGACTGCGTCATCAAACCGACTCCCTCGAAGACGGCCGGCGCCGGTGCGCGACGCACCGCGGTCCGGCCGGGTGAAACGGCGCGGGACGCCATACGTGCGGCACGGCGCCCTGCGCGGCCAGCGTCAGAACGAATAGATGAACTGCGTCGCGAGCAGGTCGTTGGACTTGCCGTACGACCCGTCGTTGCGCAGGAACACCTTGTTGTTCGCCCAGTCGTGCCGGTATTCGACCTTCACGGTGATCTGCTGGGTCGGATAGAACAGCAGGTCGAGCGCGACGTCCTGGCGGATTGCGCCCTTGCAGTCGAAGCCCAGGCCGCCGTTCGCCTTCGACGTCGCGAGGCAGTCCGCATCGACACCGAAGCCGTTGGACGGATCCATCCCGTTGCCGTTCAGCGCGATGCCGCCGCCGCCGCCGCCGTTCTTGCGGTTCACGAGCGCATCGTAGCGCAGCGTCACGCCCATGCGGCCGACCACCGGTGCGTTGAACTTGCGGTGCGCGAGCAGCGACAGGCCGTACCACTGCGCGAGCCCGCCGTTGTACGCCGCGTGCTGCTGCTGGCCGTAGTCGAGCTCGGCGTTGTACTGGATGTCGGCCAGCGTGTAGGTCGCGTCGACTTCGCCGAAGAAGAACGTGCCGTACGCGCTCGGCGCGGCGCCGCCCGGGCCGTAGTGGACGTTGCCGTCCGGATCGATCGCGCTCGCCAGCGTCTGCCGGCCGATGTTGATCGACCCGCCGATGTCGAGTGCGCTCGACCACGTGTAGTCGGCGCGCGCGGTGAAGGTCGGCACCTTGTTGCTGGTCGTGATCGGGTCGCCGAGCGCATTGGTGCCCGTCTGCGTGACCGAGCCGTACGTGCGGTACTGCTCGTTGCCGACGAAGAACTTCCACGCCCAGTTGCCCTTCGTGTAGTTCGCGCCCGCACCGACGTAGCTGCCCGGATCGGAGAAGTCGTACAGCAGGTTGTGCGTGAGCGTGAGCATCTGGTTCGACTGCTGCACCTCATAGCCGCCGAAGCTCGGGATCAGGCCGGCGACGAGCGTGGTCGACGCGGTGATCGGCACGTTGATGACCGCGGTGTTCAGCAGGTTGTCGGTGATCGAGCCGCGCGAGTTCTGCAGCAGCGTGATGCCGTTGCCGCGGTTCGGCATCAGCGTGATCTCGGCCGACGGCGCCATCGGGCCGACGCCGAAGGTCTTCTTGATGTCGAGGTACAGGTCGCCGAACGTGCTGTTGAAGTAGTTGTACGCGTTCTCGTGGTTCGCGAACAGGAACGACGACGTGCCGGCCGCGCGGTTGTAGATGTAGGTCGGGTCGATGTAGCCCGTCACCGACAGCCCCGCGAGCGGCCCGGTGCTGGCCGCGTCCGTCAGCGAGTCGACCTTCAGCTGCTGGTTGGCGATCTGCTGCTTCATTTCGCTGACTTCGTCGTTGGTCAGCGCGGCCTGGGCACGGCCATAGTCCGGCGAGGCCGGATCGGCGGCCACGATCACCGGCCTCGCCGCGGCCGTCGCGCCGGCCTGCGCGACGGGTGCGCCGCCCGGCTTCCCGGCGAGCTGCGCCTGCATGGCCTTCATCTGCTTCTGCAACGCGGCCACCTGCGCCTGCAATGCCTTGATTTCGGCGGAGGTCGAGTCGGCCAGCGCGATGCCCGGCAACGCGCCGGCCACCAGCAGGCAGATCAGTTTCTTCTTCATTGCGGATTCTCCTTGTCGTGTGCCTGTCAATCTGCGTTTCGGTGCGCGCCGCAAACGCGCGGCGCGCAGGTCTTGTTATCGATGGATGGGGAGGAGGGGCGTCAGGCCGCCGCGAACGCCGCCTTCAGGTCGCCCACCCGACGCCGTTCGCGCGCGATCATCATCTGGTTCACGACGATCACGCCGATCGTCACCGCGGTGATGAACAGCGTCGCCAGCGCGTTCATCTCGGGATTCAGGCCGAGCCGCACGCGCGAGAACACCACCAGCGGCAGCGTCGTCGAGCCCGGCCCCGACAGGAACGCCGACAGCACCAGATCGTCGATCGACAGCGTGAACGACAGCAGCCAGCCCGACAGCAGCGCCTGCGAGATCAGCGGCAGCGTCACCACGAAGAACACCTTCAGCGGCGTCGCGCCCAGATCCAGCGCCGCTTCTTCGAGCGACTTGTTCATCTCCTTCACGCGCGACTGCACGATGATCGCCACGTACGACACGCACAGCATCACGTGACCGATCCAGATCGTCACCATCCCGCGCCCCTTCGGCCAGCCGAACATCTGCTCCAGCGCAACGAACAGCAACAGCAGCGAGATCCCCTGGATCACCTCCGGAATCACCAGCGGCGCGTTGATCATCCCCGTGTACAGCGTGAAGCCCTTGAAACGGCCGAAGCGCGCGAGCACGAAGCCCGCCCACGTGCCGATCACGACCGACGCGGTGGCCGTCAGCAGGCCGATCTTCAGCGACAGCCACGCGGCGGTGAGCAGCTCGTCGTCTTCCAGAAGCGCCGCGTACCACTTCAGCGAGAAGCCCGACCACACCGTCACCAGCTTCGACTCGTTGAACGAGTACACGACCAGGCTGATGATCGGGATGTACAGAAACAGGAAGCCGAAGGCGAGAACGCCCGTCGACAGCGGTTTGTTCGGCTTGATCATTTCGCTCCCTCCAGTTCCTTGACCTGGTAGTACTGGAACAGCGCCATCGGCACCAGCAACAGCAGCACCATCGCGACCGTCACCGCGGACGCCATCGGCCAGTCCATGTTGTTGAAGAACTCATCCCACATCACGCGGCCGATCATCAGCGTGTCGGCACCGCCGAGCAGTTCCGGGATCACGTATTCGCCGACGGCCGGAATGAACACCAGCAGGCTGCCGGCGATGATCCCGTTCTTCGACAGCGGCAGCGTGATGCGCGTGAACGCGACCCACGGCTTCGCCCCGAGGTCGTACGCGGCCTCGAGCAGCGTGAGATCCATCTTCACGAGGTGCGCATAGAGCGGCATGATCATGAACGGCAGGTACGAATAGACCATCCCGATGTAGACGCCCGCGTCGCTGTGATAAAGGCGCAGCGGCGTGTGGATGATGCCCAGCGCGATCAGCGTGTGATTCAGCAGGCCGTCGTCCTTCAGGATGCCGATCCATGCGTACACGCGGATCAGGAACGACGTCCAGAACGGCAGCATCACGGCCATCATCAGCACGTTGCGCCGGCTCGGTTCGGCACGGGCGATGTAGTACGCCATCGGGTAACCGATCAGCAGGCACAGCACCGTCGACACGGTGGCCATCTTCAGCGAGCTGAGGTAGGTCGCGATGTACAGGTCGTCCTGCAGCAGGAACGCGTAGTGCGACAGCTGCAGCGCGAAGTGCACGACGCCGTCCTTGAATTGGACGAGCGACGTGTACGGCGGGATCCCCATCACCTGGTCGGCGAAGCTGATCTTGAACACCAGCACGAACGGCAGTGCGAAGAAGATCGTGAGCCACAGGAACGGCACGCCGATCGCGACGTTGCGGCCCGACGGCAGGAAGCGCGACAGCGCGGCGAAGCGGCTGCGGCGCGCGCGGCCGGCGCCGGGGCTGCTGCTTACTGCACCGGTCGACACCGGCGCGGACGGAGTGGAAGCGGAAGTTCTGATCATGTCGTCCTCACTGCGTCAGCACGACGCCGCTGGCCGGCGACCACGACACGAACACGTCGTCGTTCCACGACGGCGCACCGTCGTGCAGCAGGTGCGAGCTCGACAGGTTCGATACGACCGTCTTGCCGCTCGGCAGCCGCACGTGATACAGCGAGTAGCTGCCCATGTACGCGATGTCGGTTACGACGCCGCGCGCCCAGTTGTGATGCGAGCCGGGCTTGTCGCGCGACACATGCACGCGCTCGGGCCGCACCGAGATGCCGACGGGCATCCCCAGCGGGCCGGTCACGCCGTGGCTCACGTACATGCGCGCCTCGAGGTCGTCGCTCTCGACGAAGATGTGATCGGGCTCGTCCTCGACCACGCGCCCTTCGAACAGGTTCGTCGAGCCGATGAATTCGGCGGAGAAGCGGCTGTTCGGGTATTCGTACACTTCGCCGGGCGTGCCGATCTGCACGATCTTGCCTTCGCTCATCACCGCGAGGCGGCTCGCCATCGTCATCGCCTCTTCCTGGTCGTGCGTGACCATCACGCAGGTCACGTCGACCTTCTCGATGATGTTCACGAGTTCGAGCTGGGTCTTCTGGCGGATCTTCTTGTCGAGCGCGGACATCGGCTCATCGAGCAGCAGCAGCTTCGGGCGCTTGACGAGCGAGCGGGCCAGCGCGACGCGTTGCTGCTGGCCGCCGGACAGCTGGTGCGGCTTGCGCTTCGCGTACTTGCTCATCTGCACGAGCGCGAGCGCGTCGGCCACGCGTTCCTTGATCTCGTTCTTCGGCGTGCCTTCCTGCTTCAGCCCGAACGCGACGTTCGACTCGACCGACATGTGCGGGAACAGCGCGTACGACTGGAACATCATGTTCACCGGGCGGCGGTACGGCGGCAGCGACGCGAGGTCTTCACCGTCGACGAGGATCTTGCCGGAGGTGGCCGTCTCCAGCCCGGCGAGCATGCGCAACAGCGTCGACTTGCCGCAGCCCGAGCTGCCGAGCAGCGCGAACAGCTCGTTCTTCGCGATCGTCAGGTTCACGTTGTCGACGGCGGTGCTGTCGCCGAACTTCTTCACGACGTTTTCGATGCGCACGAACGCATCGTTCTTCGAACGGGCCGCGGCGGCGGGTTGGGTCTGGCGTACGGCAGCGGAAGAGGGTATCGATTGCATGGGAGTCACCATTCGTTCTTCACGGATTGCTGGCGCGAGCGTCCCCGCGCGAGGCGCGCAACGCGACTCGCGGACAACGGCTCATGCCGGATGGAACAGGGCGCGCGGTGCGCGCGGGCAGACGGAGCGTTCGCGGATCCCGGGCGGGCAGGCGTTCAGCCGCTGCCTGCGCCGCCGTGACGGGGCGCGGTCAGTGGCCCGTCTTCAGCTGCGCCCAGAGACGGTTCTCGAGGCGCAGGATGTCGGACGGCATCGGCTTCATCAGCACCATCTTCCTGAGCACGTCTTCCGGCGGATAGACGGTCGGGTCCTGCGCGACGGCCGGCGTGACGAACTGGTGCGCGGCCTTGTTCGCGGTCGGGTAGAACACCGTGTTGGTGATCGCCGCGTTGACCTTCGGGTCGGACACGTAGTTGATCCACTTCATCGCGGCCTCGGGGTGCGGTGCATCCTTCGGGATCACCATCACGTCGAACCACAGCAGGCCGCCTTCCTTCGGGTTCGCGAATTTGATGTCGTACGCGCGCTTCGCCTCCGCCGAGCGGCGGTGCGCGATGCCGATGTCGCCCGACCAGCCGAGCGCGACGCACACGTCGTTGTTCGCGAGGTCGTTGATGTAGCCGGACGAGTTGAACTGGGTGATGTACGGGCGGACTTTCTTCAGGACTTCGAAGGCTGCCTGGTAGTCGCCGGGGTTGGTGCTGTTCGGATTCTTGCCCATGTATTGCAGCGTGGCCGCGAACACGTCGACGGCCTGGTCGAGGAACGACACGCCGCAACTCTTCAGCTTCTCCATGTTGGCCGGATCGAACACCAGTGCCCAGCTGTCGACCGGCGCCTTGTCGCCGAGCGCCTTCTTCACAGCCTGCGCGTTGTAGCCGATGCCGTCCGTGCCGTAGGCCCAGGGCACGCCGTACTGGTTGCCCGGATCGGCATCGGCGATCATCTTCATCAGCAGCGGGTCGAGGTTCGCGAGGTTCGGCAGCTTCGACTTGTCGAGCTTCTGGTACACGCCGGCCTGAATTTGCTTGGCCATGTAGTTCGACGTCGGCACGACGATGTCGTAGCCGGAGCTGCCCGCCAGCAGCTTCGCCTGCAGCGTGTCGTCGCTGTCGTAGTTGTCGTACTTGACGTGGATGCCCGTCTGTTTCTGGAAGTTCGGGACCGTGTCGGGGGCGATGTAGTCGGACCAGTTGTAGATGTTCAGCTCGTCGGCGTGCGCCGACGGGCTGGCGACCGACGTGAACGCGGCCGCGGCGGCAAGGGCGGCAACGGAACAGGCTTGGCGAAGAAAGCTGGAACGCATGGTGGAATTCCCCTGGATGATGGTGGCGTGCGGCGCCCGCCGCACGCCCGGAGGCAAGGTCGTTACGAAAGGCCCAGTTGCTGGGCGGTCGCATCGACGGCCTTCTTCGCCTTCGATACGAGTTCATCGATTTCCTGACGCGAGATCACGAGCGGCGGCGACAGCAGCATCCGGTCGCCGGTCGCGCGCATGATCAGGTTGCCGTTGAAGCAGAAGTCGCGGCAGATCGTGCCGACGTCGCCGCCGTTCGCGAAGCGCCGACGCTCGGCCGGCGCTTCGGCGAGCTGCAGGCTCGCGACGAGGCCGTGGCCGTGCACCTCGCCGACGATCGGGTGACGCGCGAAGGTCTCGCGCATCAGCGCCTGGAAGTACGGGCCCGTGTCGTTCTTCACGCGCTCGACGATTCCTTCGTCGCGCAGCAGCTTCAGGTTCGCAACCGCGACGGCTGCCGCCACCGGATGCCCCGAGTAGGTCAGGCCGTGATTGAATTCGCCGTTGTCGATGATCGGCCGCGCGACGCGCTCGTGAATCCCGACCGCACCCATCGGCACGTAACCCGACGTCAGGCCCTTGGCCATCGTGATCAGGTCCGGCTCGAAGCCGAAGTGCTGGTGCGCGAACCATTCGCCGGTGCGGCCGAAGCCGCCGATCACTTCGTCGGCGACGAGCAGGATGTCGTACTTGCGGCAGATCCGCTGGATTTCCGGCCAGTACGTCGACGGCGGGAAGATCACGCCGCCGGCGCCCTGGAACGGCTCGCCGATGAACGCCGCGACGTTCTCCGCGCCGAGTTCGAGGATCTTCGCCTCGAGCTGCTGCGCACGGGCGAGGCCGAACGCTTCGGGCGTCTCGCCGGCTTGCGCTTCGCCGAAGAAATACGGCTGGTCGATGTGCACGATGTGCTCGACCTTCGACGGCATCTGCTCGTGCATGTAGCCCATCCCGCCGAGCGTGCCGCCCGCGATCGTCGAGCCGTGGTAACCGTTCTTGCGCGAGATCACGTATTTCTTCTGCGGCTGGCCCTGCACGCGCCAGTACTGGTGCACGACGCGCAGCACGGTGTCGTTGCCTTCCGAGCCGCTGTTGCAATAGAAGAAGTGATTGAAGCCTGCGGGCGTGACTTCGGCGAGCAGCGCCGACAGTTCGATGATCGGCGGGTGCGTGGTCTTGAAGAACGTGTTGTAGAACGGCAGTTCCTGCAGCTGGCGATACGCGGCGTCGGCGAGTTCCTTGCGGCCGTAGCCGACGTTCACGCACCAGAGGCCGGCCATCCCGTCGATCACCTTGTTGCCGTCGGAGTCCCACAGGTAGACGCCGTCGGCCTTCACGATCACGCGGCTGCCCGCGCGATTGAGCGCGCCCATGTCCGAGAACGGGTGAATGTGGTGTGCGGCGTCGAGCGCGCGGTATTCGGCGGTCGAGCGGGCCTGCGTCGTGCGCGGTGCGACGGCCGGTGCGGCCGGCTGGATCCACGCTGATTCGTTGCGGTACGTCATGTTTCCTCCGTATTCGTTGGTACGTTCGTGCGCGCGCTTACACGTGCAGCAGCAGATGACGGCGTTCCCACGAGCTGATCACGCGGAAGAACGCTTCGTATTCGGTTTCCTTCAGCGCGAAATACGCTTTCAGGAACTTGTGGCCGAGAATCTCGCCGAGCGGCTCGCACGCGGCCATCAGCGTGAGTCCTTCCTCGAGGTTGCGCGGCAGCTGGTACGGCAGGTCGTAGCCATCGCTGACGAGCGGCTCGGTCGGCTCGAGGCGCTGCGTCATGCCGAGATAGCCGGCCGCGAGCGTCGCCGCGAGCGCGAGGTACGGGTTGCAGTCGACGCCCGGGATCCGGTTCTCGATGCGGCGTGCGGCCGGGCCCGAGTGCGGGATGCGGAAGCCGACCGTGCGGTTGTCGTAGCCCCACTGCACGTTGATCGGCGCGGCCATGAAGCGCGACAGGCGGCGATACGAGTTGATGTACGGCGCGAAGATCGGCATCAGCGCCGGCGTGTACTTCTGCAGCCCGGCGAGGTAGTTGTAGAACAGCGAGGTCGCACCGCCCGTCTCGGGCGACGTGAACAGGTTGCGGCCCGTTTCCTCGTCGACGATGCTCTGGTGCACGTGCATCGCGGAGCCCGGCTCGCCTTCCATCGGCTTGGCCATGAACGTCGCGTACATGTTGTGGCGCAGCGCCGCCTCGCGCACCGTGCGCTTGAACAGGAACACCTGGTCGGCCAGCGACAGCGCGTCGCCGTGCATGAAGTTGATCTCCATCTGCGCGGCGCCGACTTCGTGGATCAGCGTGTCGATGTCGAGACCCTGTGTTTCGCAGTACTCGTAGATGTCCTCGAACAGCGGATCGAACTCGTTGACGGCCTCGATCGAATACGACTGGCGGCCCGTTTCGGGGCGGCCCGTGCGGCCGACCGGCGGACGCAGCGGCAGGTCGGGATCCTTGTTCATGTCGACCAGGTAGAACTCGAGCTCCGGCGCGACCACCGGCTTCCAGCCCTTCGCCTTGTACAGGTCGAGCACGCGGCGCAGCACGTAGCGCGGCGAGATCTCGACCGGCGAGCCGTCGAAGTGCACGCAGTCGTGGATCACCTGCGCGGTCGGGTCGCTGGCCCACGGGATCAGGCGGATCGTCGACGCGTCGGGCACGCACACCATGTCGGGATCGGTCACGCCGGTCAGCGAGCCGTCTTCCGGATATTCGCCGGTGACGGTCTGCACCATCACGGCCTGCGGCAGGCGCATCGATTCGCCGGACGTGAACTTGTTGCGCGGCGTGATCTTGCCGCGTGCGATGCCGGCCATGTCGGGGATGATCGCCTCGACTTCGGTGATCCGGTGCTGTCTCAGAAAGTCTTCCATGTCTTGCATGTCCGTTCTCGTTGTGTGGGTCGGCGCGCTCAGGCGAGCGCGGCGGCGGCCGTGGTGTGCGTGCGGGCGGCGCGGCGGGCGCGGCAGGCGTCGCCGAACGCGCGAAAGATCGCGCTCGACAGCGGATCCTGCGCATGCCGCCATTCCGGATGCCATTGCACGGCGAGTGCGAAAGCCGGTGCGTCGACGACGCTCACGGCCTCGATCAGGCCGTCCGGTGCGACGGCTTCGACGGCGAGGCCGGAGCCGAGCTGCGCGATGCCCTGCTTGTGCAGCGAGTTCACGTGCACTTCGTCGCGTCCGCCGGCGAGCGCATGCAGCTTGCCGCCGGGCGTCAGGTGCACGACGTGCGCGGGGCCGTATTGCGATTCCATCGGTGCGGCGTCGTCCTCGCGGTGATCCGCGAAGCCCGGCACGTCGTGCACGTGCTGATGCAGCGTGCCGCCGCAGACGACGTTCAGCTCCTGGAAGCCGCGGCATACGGCGAGCACCGGCACGCCCGCCGTGATCGCCGCGCGCAGCAGCGGCAGCGTCGTCGCATCGCGTGCAGGGTCGTGCTTCGTGCCCGGGGTGCTCGGCTCGCCGCCGTACCGGTGCGGCTCGACGTTCGAATAGCTGCCGGTAAACAGCAGGCCGGCGACCGTGTCGAGCACGTCGTCGATCGACTGGCGATCGCCGAGCGCGGGCAGCACCATCGCGAACGCATGCGCGCCGTCGACGATCGCCGCAACATATTTGTCGCCGACCGTGTGCGATGCGTGTGCGCCGAGCTGCGTGAAGTCGGCGGTGATGCCGACGAGGGGTTTCCTTTCCATGACGTCAATCAGTTGTCCATAAGGCTTGCACGTGCGTTGCGCCGAAGATGGCAAAACGCGGGCGCGACAAAGCCCCGCAGCCTGGCGCAGAGCGCGAAGGCCGCTGATGAATGGGCACGACGGGGTCGCGTGGCGGCCCGCGCTGTGCGCGACGGTCAGGCCGTCGTTCGTTTCGTTGCGATGCGCGACGCGGCAATCGATGCGCGCACGCGTTCCGTCACCGCGCGAAAGAGGCGGCAGACAAACAGGCAGCTGAAACGAACGACGAGAAAAGGGGGAGAGGCGCTATGGCAGCAGCGACGCGACTTCGTCGGTATCGACGGCCACGAATGCACGTGCGGATACGGCGTTGTGACGCCGAACGGAACGACGGGACAGGATGGTGTAGATCGACAGGTGCAGCAGGCGAGGACTATGCCAGCCGCAACTGCCATCGGAAGCGGGAGCAGCGCTGCGCAAACTTCGCACATCGCCTCGATCCCACCTCACCAGAGGGCCACGGACTCTCACGATTACACTCGACTGGTTTGTTGAAAGTATTGAACACCTGATCGTTTCGGCGCGCGGGGCGTTTAAAATAATCGAGGTGTCGGGCCTGCGTCATTTGCATCGGTCGGCATCGTTTTTTACGTTGCGATAACGTGTTTCGGTGCCGATGAATGGTCAATGACGCTGACCTGAGAGCCAGCATATACGAGTCAAAAACGGCGTCAAATGTTTTTTGACGGTCCCGTGTCAGGGCTTTCCCGAGGCACTCCGAACAAAATATTCGTAAATGGAATGCGGTGTCGGGTGTTCATTATTTCGAACGCCTTTCAGGGTTTTCCCCGCTGATGCGCGGCATAAAGTGATTAGAATATTCAACGGCTGCCCCACGCGTCGTTTCACTTTTTCACCGCACTACTATCGTGTCCGAAACCGAATCGATGTCTACCGAAGTCGCCGAGCGCCTGCGTTTCGTGCGCAACAAGCATGGCCTGTCGCAGCGCGAACTCGCGAAGCGGGCCGGCGTGACCAACGGCACGATCTCGCTGATCGAACAGGGCCGCGTGAGCCCGTCGGTCGGCTCGCTGAAGAAGCTCCTCGAATGCATCCCGATGAGTCTCGCGGAGTTCTTCACGTTCGAGCTGGTCGAGTCGCGCTCGGTCGTGTCGCGCCGTGACGAGATGCCGAACCTCGGTAACGACACACTCGCGTTCCACCTCGTCGGCGCGGGCGTGAAGGATCGCAACATGTGCATCATGCGCGAGATCTACCAGCCGCTTGCCGATACGGGGCCCGAGATGCTCGTGCACGCGGGGCACGAGGGCGGCGTGGTCGTGTCGGGCCGGCTCGAGCTCACCGTCGACAGCGCGACCTGGCTGCTCGATCCCGGGGACGGCTACTACTTCGAAAGCCGTTTGCCGCACCGTTTTCGCAATCCCAGCGCGGAACAGCTCTGCGAGGTCGTGTCGGCCAATTCGCCGGCCACCTTCTGACCGCGCATCACCGCATTCGCCGCCGGCAGTGTTGCCATTGCGCGGCGCGCTGCTGCGCGAATGCCACGACAATTGAGGCATCCTGATGAACAAGTTGACTTTGGCTGACTGGCAGGACAAAGCAGCGTCGCTCGAGATCGAAGGGCGCGCATTCATCGACGGCGCGTCGCGCGACGCGCATGGCGGCAAGACGTTCGACTGCGTGAGCCCGATCGACGGCCGCGTGCTCGCGAAGGTGGCCGATTGCGGCGAAGCCGATGTGAACGCCGCGGTGGCGGCCGCGCGCCGCGCGTTCGACGCCGGCGTGTGGGCCGGACTGAACCCGCGCGCACGCAAGGCCGTGCTTTTGCGCTGGGCCGCGCTGATGCGCGAGCATCTCGACGAACTGTCGCTGCTCGAGACGCTCGACGCGGGCAAGCCGATCGGCGATACGACGACGGTCGACGTGCCGGGCGCCGCGTATTGCGTCGAGTGGTTCGCCGAAGCGATCGACAAGGTCGGCGGCGAAGTCGCGCCGGCCGATCATCATCTCGTCGGTCTCGTCACGCGCGAGCCGGTCGGCGTGGTGGCCGCCGTCGTGCCGTGGAACTTCCCGATCCTGATGGCCGCATGGAAGTTCGGCCCGGCGCTCGCGGCCGGCAACAGCGTCGTGCTGAAACCGTCGGAGAAGTCGCCGCTCACCGCGATCCGCGTCGCGCAGCTCGCGTTCGAGGCCGGTATCCCGGCCGGCGTGTTCAACGTCGTGCCGGGCGCGGGCGAACCGGGCAAGCTGCTCGCGCTGCATCGCGACGTCGACTGCATCGCGTTCACCGGCTCCACCGCGGTCGGCAAGCTGATCATGCAGTACGCCGCGCAGTCGAACCTCAAGCGTGCGTGGCTCGAACTCGGCGGCAAGTCGCCGAACATCGTGCTGCCCGATTGTCCGGATCTCGATCGTGCCGCACAGGCCGCGGCCGGCGCGATCTTCTACAACATGGGCGAGATGTGCACGGCCGGCTCACGCCTGCTCGTGCATCGCGACATCAAGGAGGCGTTCATCGAGAAGCTGGTCGCGGCCGCGCGTGCGTATGTGCCGGGCAACCCGCTCGATCCGTCGGTATCGATGGGCGCGATCGTCGACGGCGTCCAGCTCGAGCGCGTGCTCGGCTACATCGACGCGGGGCGCAAGGAAGGCACGCTCGTCACGGGCGGCGCACGCGTGAACGAGGCATCGGGCGGCTTCTACGTGGAGCCGACGGTGTTCGAGGTGAAGCCCGATGCGAGGATCGCGCGAGAGGAGATCTTCGGTCCCGTGCTGTCGGTGATCGTGTTCGACGACATCGACGAGGCGGTGAGGATTGCGAATGATACCGAGTACGGGCTCGCGGCGGCCGTGTGGACGTCGGACCTGACGACCGCGCACGACGTGTCGCGCCGGTTGCGTGCGGGCACGGTGTGGGTGAACTGCTACGACGAAGGCGGCGACATGAACTTCCCGTTCGGCGGCTACAAGCAGTCGGGCAATGGCCGCGACAAGTCGCTGCACGCGCTCGAGAAGTACACCGAACTGAAGTCGACGCTGATCCGGCTGCGCTGACGCGGCCGGTATGCGGGCGCGATGCCGAGCGGCACTGCGCCCGCGTGTGATGCACCCGCGTCAGGCCGAGCGCAGTGCCGGGTGGAAGCCCGCCGCCTCGATGATCGACTGCACACGCTCGGCGCCTTGCGCCGATTCGACCTTCACGAGCTTCGCGGCCACGTCGATGTCGAGCTTCGCGGCCGGGTCCGCCGCCGTCACGGCGCGCGTGATCGCATTGGCGCAGCCGCCGCAGGTCATGTCCTGGACTTCGAATTCCATCGTGTTCTCCTGAGTTGACGATTGACGAATACGCCCAGCATGAAGCTTGCCATGGTGGGAAGGTCAAGCGCGTTCATGACGTGCGGTCACGCAAAAGCTATTTGTAAACATGAAGTCTGACGAATGGGCGGCTTGGCTGCCCGCGTCATCCCGAACTTCTCCCGATTGACGACTGCGCATTGTTGGCGAAATCTGGCGAAGCCTTGCGCGGCAAGGCCCATGCGGAATCGACGCCGCACGATCTCCATGATCCGAGTAAGGGTACTCCGAGTTGAAAATGCGAATCGATCTTAGTATCGATTCCCCTCGATATTTCTTTTCATTACCACCATGACTCGTTTCGCCATCGGCTTCGCACTGGCCCTGTTGGGCGCATCGGCAACGTCCGCCTTCGCAGCCGACGATGTCGTCAACCTGACGCTCAAGGACCACAAGTTCTCGCCCGACGGCGTGACGATCCCGGCCGGCAAGAAGGTGAAGTTCGTCGTCAAGAACCTCGACGCGACGCCCGCGGAATTCGAAAGCGACGATTTCAAGGCGGAGAAGGTCGTGCCGGCCGGCAAGTCGGTCGAGATCCTCGTCGGACCGCTGAAGGCCGGCACCTACGAGTTCCACGACGAGTATCACGAAGCGCAGTCGAAGACGCACCTGACCGTCAAGTAACGGATATCACCATGCTGTCGACCGCCCTGATCGTCTTTCGTGAAGTGCTCGAGGCCGCGCTGGTGGTCTCGATCGTGATGGCCGCCACGAAGGGCGTGCCGCCGCGCGGCTGGTGGGTCGGCGGCGGGCTCGTCGGCGGTGTGATCGGCGCGGCCCTGATCGCCGCGTTTGCCGACGTGATCTCGCAATGGGCGTCCGGCATGGGGCAGGAAGTCTTCAACGCGGGCGTGATGTTCGTCGCGACGCTGATGCTGGCGTGGCACTGCATCTGGATGAGCAGCCACGGCCGCGAGATGGCGCTGCACATGGGCGAAGTCGGGCGGGCCGTCGCGGCCGGCAGCCGGCCGCTGACGGGGCTGGCGATCGTGGTCGGCGTCGCGGTGTTGCGCGAAGGCTCCGAGGCCGTGCTGTTCCTGTACGGCATCGCGGCGGGCGATCCGGGACAGACGCCGCAGATGATCGTCGGCGGGCTGCTCGGCGTGCTCGGCGGAGCCGGGCTCGGCTACGCGATGTACGCGGGGCTGCTGCAGATTCCGCTGAAGCGCCTGTTCTCCGTCACCAACGCGCTGATCGTGCTGCTCGCGGCCGGGATGGCGAGCCAGTGCGCCGGCTTCCTGCTCGCGGCGGGCCTCGTGCCGTCGTGGGGCGATACGGTGTGGGACACGTCGTGGCTGCTCAAGGAATCGAGCATCGTCGGCAAGGCGCTGCACACGCTGGTCGGTTATACCGCGCGTCCGGCGGGGATCCAGATCGTCGCGTACGTCGTCACGCTGGTCGCGATCGTCGTGCTCACGCGGCTCGTCGGCCGCCCGCGCACGGCCATGAGGCCGCCGCGTCCGGTCGCCTGAGCCGGCCGGCAGGTCTGAATGCAACAAGGGGCGTCGTTGACGCCCCTTGTTCTTTGCGTTGACGGTTCGCGCGCAGTTCGCGCGTGGCCCGTTCAGCGATGCCCGTCGATCCACGCGCGGGCCCATTCGAGCCCCGCTTCGCGCGCTTCATCCTCGGTATCGAACACGCCGAGCACGCCCGACGCTTCGACGAGCCGATTGTTCTGCGTGATCGTGCCGCTCGCCGCGAAGCGTTCGGGCTGCAGGATCTCGTCCTGCTGCAGGATGGCGTGGCCCCAGATCTGGTAGCCGTGATAGCTCTGCGCTTCCATTATCGCGTCACCTTCGCGGAACGGGCGTTCGTGCCGACGCGCAGCACGTTGCCGTCCGGCGTGTATTGCCGCGGGATGTGGGAGAAATTGAGCGCGTGCGGCGTGTCGGGCGCCGCCGGCTGCATCACCGTGAGCCGGCCGGGCGCGGGCTGCGCGACCGGGCGCGGTGCGACCGGCGCTTCGACCGTCGCGGCGGGCGGACGATGCGGGGCGGCCTTCACGGCTTGCGCGACGCGGCGATTGTGCGGCTTGATCGCGGCCTTCGGCTGCACGCTCGCATGTTTTTCGACGGCCTTGCCGCCGGCGTGCGCGGTCGGCGTACGGGCATCCGGCATGCGGGCATCCGGTGTGCGTGCTGCCGGATGCCGCGCCTCGGGCGGGTTCCAGACTTCGACGTAGTGCTCGGCCGCCCAGCCCGTCGACGCGAAAGTCAGCGCCAGCAATCCGCATCCAAACAGTCTTACCATGGTCTCTCCGTCATCTTGCTTGCGGCTCGCGTCGCGGTATCCGGTGCGGGATCGGCCGCCCGTGAGCATTCGGGGAAGGCGGTTCAGGAGAACACCTCGAGCCCGTGCTTCTCGACGATCTGCAGCATACGCGCGGCGATGCCGCTCGGACGCTTGTCGCCCTGTTCCCACTGGCGGATCGTCGATGTGGTCGTGTTCAGATAGAGCGCGAACACGCTCTGGCTGACGTTGACCGACTTGCGGATACGGGCGATCGCCTCCGGATCGAACTGCGGTGCAGCTTCGATGCAGAGCGCGTCGTATTCGCGCATCGTCTTCTTGTCGATCAATTGCGCGCGATAAAGGCCCGACGCGGCGCTGTGGACCGCCTCCGTCGCGTCGCTCTTGAATCGACTCTTAGCCATTGCAAATCTCCACCCACTCGTTCAGTGCGACCAGTGTCGCGATGTCGACGTCGGTGTGTCGACCGACATCCGCGGCGAGCTTCCGGAAGGCGCGCAGCTCGCGTGCATCGATGTTGTCGCGATCACGTTTCGCGAACAGGAACACGAACACCCACGTATGCCCGACCTTGCCCAGCACGATGCCTCGCTGGCGATTGTCGTCCAGGCGCTTCTTCCAGACGTTGCCGCCGAGGTCGATGCCCTGGCCCCGCGCCAGCTCCCGAACCGCTCGGCACAGGTCGCGATCGGCGATTCCCGCTTTTCCTGCTGCCTTGTGAAACCACTTCGTCTTGAACACGCGTCGTACGGAAGCAGACATGTCGAGCCAGTCGAGTTAGCACAGGATTATATACCACTACGTGGTACATATTTCGACCTGGCCGAATGGCCTGCTTCGTGCGCTGCTTCCTACCGATATGCGGCCCGGACGGGCAACGACAGCCCGTCCGGGGAACCTGCGTTACTCCACCGTCACCGACTTCGCGAGGTTGCGCGGCTTGTCCACATCGGTGCCGCGCGCGCACGCGGTGTGATACGCGAGCAGCTGCAGCGGCACCACATGCAGGATCGGCGACAGCTGCCCGTAGTGTTCCGGCATCCGGATCACGTGCAGGCCGTCGTCGTTGACGATCTGCGTGTCGGCATCCGCGAACACGTACAGCTCGCCGCCGCGCGCACGCACTTCCTGCATGTTCGACTTCAGCTTCTCGAGCAGCGTGTCGTTCGGCGCGACCGTGACGACCGGCATCGCTTCCGTGACGAGCGCGAGCGGCCCGTGCTTCAGTTCGCCGGCCGGATAGGCCTCCGCGTGGATGTACGAGATTTCCTTCAGCTTCAGCGCGCCTTCGAGCGCGATCGGGTAGTGCAGCCCGCGGCCGAGGAACAGCGCGTTTTCCTTGCGTGCGAATTCCTCCGACCACGCGATGATCTGCGGCTCGAGCGCGAGCACGCTGTTCAGCGCGGCCGGCAGGTGGCGCAGCTGCTTCAGGAATTCCGCTTCCTGCGCGGCATCGACGTGCCCGCGCAGCTTGCCGAGCGTCGCGGCCAGCACGAACAGCGCGACGAGCTGGGTCGTGAACGCCTTCGTCGACGCGACGCCGATCTCGGTGCCCGCGTGCGTCAGGAACTGCATCTCGGTGAGGCGCACCATCGCGCTCGTCGCGACGTTGCACACCGCGAGCGTATGCGTGTGGCCGAGCGACTGCGCGTGCTTGAGCGCGGCGAGCGTGTCGGCCGTCTCGCCCGATTGCGAGATCACCAGCACGAGCTGGCGCGGGTTCGGCACCGATTCGCGGTAGCGGTATTCGCTCGCGATCTCGACCTGGGTCGGGATCTTCGCGATCGATTCGAGCCAGTACTTCGCGGTGAGGCCCGAGTAGTAGCTCGTGCCGCACGCGAGGATCAGCAGGCTGTCAACGTTAGCGAACGCGGCGGGGGCCGCGTCGCCGAACAGCGTCGCGTCGAACGCGTCGGTTTGCGGCACCGTGTCGCCGATCGCGCGCGGCTGCTCGAAGATTTCCTTCTGCATGAAGTGGCGATACGGGCCCAGCTCGACCGCGCCGCCGTATGCGCTGACGACGCGGATCTCGCGCTGCGCGAGCGCGCCGTGGCGGTCGACGATCTTCACGCCGTCGAGCGACAGTTCGCACACGTCGCCTTCCTCGAGGAACGTGAAGCGGTCGGTGCTGCCGGCCAGCGCCAGCGCGTCGGACGCGAGGAAGTTCTCGCCGTCGCCGTGACCGACGACGAGCGGCGAACCCTGGCGCGCACCGACGACCGTGTGCGGCTCGTCCTTGTGGGTGACCGCGATCGCATACGCGCCGTGCAGCTGCTGCACGGCTTCGCGCACGGCGTCGAACAGGTTGCCGCGATACAGGCTGTGCACGAGGTGCGCGATCACTTCAGTGTCGGTCTGCGACACGAATTCGTAGCCCTTCGCACGCAGTGTTTCGCGCAGCGTCTCGAAGTTCTCGATGATGCCGTTGTGCACCAGCGCGAGCGCGTTCGACGAGAAGATCGGGTGCGCGTTGTGCGTGACGGGCGCGCCGTGCGTGGCCCAGCGCGTGTGCGCGACGCCGGTCGTGCCTTCGAGGTGCGATTCGTGGACCTGCGCGTCGAGATCGGCGACGCGCGCGACGCTGCGCGCGCGCTTCGGTGCGCCTGGCTCGAGCACGGCGACACCGCACGAATCGTAGCCACGGTATTCGAGGCGCCGCAATCCTTCGATCAGCACCGGAACGATATTACGCTGCGCAACTGCGCCGACAATGCCGCACATGAAACTTACCCTCTATGTGGAAACGGGCGCCGTGGGGCGCCCGCGTGATGTCAACTTTTCTTCTTGACCGGGCGGACGTAGCCGCTCTTCGCGGTCTGCGTCTTCTCGTTCAATGCGAGGACGCCCTCGGCGACGTCCTTCCAGATCGTCGTGCCGGCCGCGATCGTCACGCCGCGGCCGACGCGCACCGGCGCGACGAGCTGCGTGTCCGAGCCGACGAACACGTCGTCCTCGATCACGGTGCGGAACTTGTTCGCACCGTCGTAGTTGCAGGTGATCGTGCCCGCGCCGATATTCACGCGGGCGCCGATGTCGGCGTCGCCGATGTACGTCAGGTGGTTCGCCTTCGAGCCGTGGCCGATCACCGCGTTCTTCACCTCGACGAAGTTGCCGACGTGCGCTTCGTCCGCGAGCTGCGCGCCCGGGCGCAGCCGCGCGTACGGGCCGATCACGGTGTTCGCGCCGAGCTCGGCGCCGTCGATGTGCGTGAAGGCATCGATGCGCGTGCCGGTGCCGACCGACGCGTTGCGGATCACGCAGTTCGGGCCGATCGTCACGTTGTCGGCGAGCGTCACGTTGCCTTCGAACACGCAGTTCACGTCGATCGACACGTCGCGGCCGCAGCGCAGCGTGCCGCGCACGTCGACGCGCGCGGGATCGGCGAGCGTGACGCCGTCGACGAGCAGCGCATCGGCGACGTTGCGCTGATGGATGCGCTCGAGCTCCGCGAGCTGCGCCTTGCTGTTCACGCCGAGCGTTTCCCATTCGTCGTCGGGCTGCGACGTGACGACGTCGAAGCCGGCCTCGATCGCGAGTTCGACGACGTCGGTCAGGTAGTACTCGCCCTGCGCGTTCTCGTTCTTCAGCGCGCCGAGCCACATCGCCAGCTGGCCCGTGGGCGTGATGATGATGCCGGTGTTGATCTCGGCGATCTTCAACTGTTCGGGCGACGCATCCTTCTGCTCGACGATGCGCGTGACGAAGCCGGCCGCGTCGCGCACGATGCGGCCGTAGCCGGTGGGATCGTCGAGCGTGACGGTCAGAATCCCGTAGCTGCCGTCGCGCGCGGCGTCGACCAGACGCCGCAGCGTCGACGCGCGAGTGAGCGGCACGTCGCCGTACAGCACCAGCGTCGGTTGCGCGGGATCGAGCAGCGGCAGCGCCTGGCGCACCGCATGGCCGGTGCCGAGCTGCTCGGCCTGCACCGCGAACTGGACGTCGGGCGCGGCGACGGCGGCCTGGACCTGCTCGGCGCCATGCCCGACGACGACGACGAGCCGCGACGGCTGCAGCGTGCGCGCGGTGGCGATGACGTGGGAGAGGAGCGGCCTGCCGGCCAGGGGATGAAGCACTTTCGGCAGCGCGGAACGCATGCGCTTGCCGGTGCCTGCCGCCAAAATCACGATATTCATGGCGCCAGCTGTCAGAGGAGTTCGAAGCCGACCATTTTAGCATGCGGCCCCTGGCGTTCCGGGCCTGTCGCGGCCGGGCGACAGCGCCGGAACAGGGCCGCGGGCCGCGGTTCCGGCGGGTGTTCGGGCCCTGCTTACAGGTCGTCGAACTGGACGATCGAGATCGGTCGGGCGCCGTCGCGCGTGGCGGTGTCGTCGCCGGACGCGCACGGTTCCTCGTCGAACGCGATGTCGCCCTGCGGGTCGGCCTGGCCGGTCGCGCGCAGCGACGCGAACGGGAACTGGGTCGTGTCCATCAGGTGCGACGGCACGACGTTCGCGAGCGCGCTGAACATGTTGTCGACGCGGCCCGGGAAGCGCTTGTCCCAGTCGCGGATCAGTGCCTTCATTTCCGCGCGCTTCAGGTTCGGCTGGCTGCCGCACAGGTTGCACGGGATGATCGGGAATTCGCGCAGCTCGGCGAATTTCTCGAGATCGGTCTCCTTCACGTACGCGAGCGGGCGGATCACGACGTTCCTGCCGTCGTCCGACTGCAGCTTCGGCGGCATCCCCTTCAGCTTGCCGCCGTAGAACATGTTGAGCAGCAGGGTTTGCAGGATGTCGTCCCGGTGGTGGCCGAGCGCGATCTTGGTCGCGCCGAGCTCGCCGGCCACGCGATACAGGATCCCGCGGCGCAGCCGCGAGCACAGCGAGCAGGTCGTCTTGCCCTCGGGCACGAGCCGCTTGACGATGCTGTAGGTGTCCTGGTTCTCGATGTGGAACGGCACGCCGATCTGCGTCAGGTATTCGGGCAGCACGTGCTCGGGGAAACCCGGCTGCTTCTGGTCGAGGTTGACCGCGACGATGTCGAAGTCGATCGGCGCGCGCTCGCGCAGGCGCAGCAACACGTCGAGCATCGCGTAGCTGTCCTTGCCGCCCGACAGGCACACCATCACCTTGTCGCCCTGCTCGATCATGTTGTAGTCGCCGATCGCCTGGCCGACCTGGCGCACGATCCGCTTGAACAGCTTGTTGTTCTCGTACGCTTCCTTCTGCTCGCGGCGCGTCAGCGCGCGGCGGCCGGTGTCGGCGATGTCGGCGACGGTGGCTTCGATGGCGGCGCCATCGGCCACCGTGTCATGCGTGTGGGGGGCGTTCATGCGCGCTCCTCGTCCTTGATGCGAAAGACTTCGACGCCGACGGCGTCGCAGTCCGGATAGGCGTCCGGTTTCTCGGTACGGACACGTACCGCGCGCACGATGTCGTGCGCCAGCAGGTTCGCGGCGATCGCGTCGCACAGCGTTTCCTGCAGGTGGATGTGGCCGCGCGCGAGACACTGCGCGACGCTCTGTTTCATCAGATCGTAGTCGACGACTTCATGCAGCCGGTCGTCGACGGGGGTGGACAGCGCGAGCGGCACGAACAGGTCGATGTTGATGACGACGCGCTGCTCGCCGCGCTTCTCGTGTTCGAAGGCCCCGATCTTCATGTGCACCTCGTAGTCGCGCAGGTAGAGCCTGCGGCAGTCCGCGAGGCGGGGGTGCAGGAGAGCGGAAAACATGGTCGTCCCAGTCAAATTGGCGTGCGCGCACGCAAAGCGGCGCGGACGGCGGCGATCAGGCCGCGGTCCGCGCAATTCATTCATTCGGGCCGGCGGCGGGCGGCACCAGGTGCTCGCCGCCGTCGACGGTCAGCGTCGCGCCCGTGACGCCGGGCGCGGTCGCGAGATAGCAGGCCGCCGCCGCGATGTCGTCCGCGTGCGGCGCGTGGCCGCGCACGAGCGCCGCGACACGCACCTTCGGCGCGAGGGCCAGCGCCAGCGCGGCGGTCGCGCGGTTCAGCGCGGCCTGCATCAGCGCGTGCGACAGCCGGGCCGGCGCCGGATGAAACAGCGCCTGGTCCAGCACGTGGATCACGCACGCGCGCAGTGTTTCGTCGTCGCGCGCGGCGTCGGGCGTCGCATCGGCGAGCGCGCGGGCCAGTGCGAGCGGCGCTGTGACGTTGCGGGCAAGCGCGCCGGCGAGCGATGCGCCATCCACCGTCTGCGCGTCGTCGGTGCCGGCGCACGCGCTCACGAACACCGCACAGGCGGGCCGGCCGAGCGCCGTGCCGCAAGCGGCCACCAGCGCGCCCGCGTCGGCTTCCAGGGCCAGATCGGCGTCAAGCACGGCCGCGCGGCGGCCGCGGGCGGCGACTTCGGCGACGAGCGCGTCGCCGGCCGCGCGCGGCGCGCCGGCGCTGCGTTGCAGCGCGACGTCCCAGCCGCGCTGCGCGAAGGCGGTCGCGAGCGCACGACCGAGCGACGCGGCGTCGGCCGCGCTGTCCAGCGCGCCTGCGACGAGCGCGATGCGCGGGGTCGACGTATCGGCTGAAACGGTCATTTACAATGCCGGGATGAACCCGAAAGCTCACGAATCCGCTAGTTTACCTGCTCCCGGCCCTGACGCGCTCGCGCAGTCCGAAACGCTCGCCGCGCAACTGCGCGACGAGATCGCGGCGGCCGGCGGCTGGCTGCCGTTCGATCGCTTCATGGAGCGCGCGCTGTACGCGCCCGGTCTCGGCTATTACAGCGGCGGCGCGCGCAAGTTCGGACGCCGCGCCGACGACGGCAGCGACTTCGTGACGGCCCCCGAGCTGTCGCCGCTGTTCGCGCAGACGCTCGCGAATCCCGTCGCGGACGCGCTCGCGGCGAGCGGCACGCGTCGCGTGATGGAGTTCGGCGCGGGCACGGGCAAGCTCGCGGCCGGGCTGCTCGCGGCACTCGATGCGCTCGACGTCGAGCTCGACGAATACCTGATCGTCGATCTGTCGGGCGAGCTGCGCGAACGGCAACGCGACACGATCGCGACCGCCGTGCCGGCGCTCGCAGGCAAGGTGCGCTGGCTCGACGCGCTGCCCGAGCGTTTCGACGGCGTCGTGGTCGGCAACGAGGTGCTCGATGCGATGCCGGTGCGCCTGTTCGCGAAGTCGGGCGGCGCGTGGCTCGAGCGCGGCGTCGCGCTGGACGCGCGGCACGCGTTCGTGTTCGACGACCGGCCCGTCGGCGCTGCCGGCCTGCCCGCGGTGCTGGCGACGCTCGACGTCGACGACGGCTATGTGACCGAGACGCACGAAGCCGCGCTCGCATTCACGCGCACCGTGTGCACGATGCTCGCGCGCGGCGCGGTGCTGCTGGTCGACTACGGCTTTCCGGCGCACGAGTACTACCATCCGCAGCGCGACCGCGGCACGCTCATGTGCCACTACCGCCACCACGCGCACGACGACGCGTTCCTGTACCCGGGGCTGCAGGACATCACCGCGCACGTCGAATTCACCGGCATCTACGATGCGGGCGTCGGCACCGGCGCCGACCTGCTCGGCTACACGTCGCAGGCGCGCTTCCTGTTGAACGCGGGCATCACCGACGCGCTGGCCGCGATCGATCCGTCCGACGTCCACCAGTTCCTGCCGGCCGCGAACGCGGTGCAGAAGCTGATCTCGGAAGCCGAGATGGGCGAGCTGTTCAAGGTGATCGCTTTCTCGCGCGGGATCGACGGCACGCTCGACGCGTTCGCGCGCGGCGACCGCTCGCACGCGCTCTGACGGGGCGAGGGCCTGTTTCCATATGGAACGCACATTCCTGCGACATGATTTTTTTAATTTGGGGTTGCCACGAGAACGGCCGCTCGCCGCGTTGCGCTCCTTGCGAATACGTCCAGTATTCGCGGCGTCGCGCGCCTCGCGAGCGGCCGTTCTCTTGGCAGCGCATGCGCGTTCCATATGGAAACAGGCCCTAGCATGCTGCGCTGGCTGATGGCGTCGTTCTTCGCGGTGATGATCCTGACGCGCTGCTGGCCGTGGCTCGGCAAGCTCGGCATCGGGCGGATGCCGGGCGACGTCACGCTGACGCTCGGCGGGCGGCGCTACCCGTTCCCGTTCATGTCGACGCTGGTGGTGACGATGCTGGTGTCGATGGTCGCGCGGCTGCTCTGAGCCGCGCCGCATGCGGCGGCGCGTCGCGGTCCGGCCGCGGCGCGCGCGTGATGGTCGTGCGCATTACAGTTCGCGCATCACAGTTCAATCTCGCCGAGGATCCGGTGCGCGAGCGCCTTCGCTTCGTCGAACGCCTCTTCCTCGCTCGGGCTCGTCGTGTGGACGTCGTAGCGCATGTTCTCCGTCTCGTCGCCGTCGTCCCGGGCGAGGATCACGTAGCCCTGGTATTGCCCGTTGGCGGTGTGCTGCGTATGCGCCTTGGCCGTATAGATGCCTTTGGTGAACGTGTTCGTGTCCATCGTGCCTCTCCCGCAATAGGACACTTCATCGTAGCACTGCGGCGCAGCATGTACAGCGCCGCTAATCGGCGACCGATCAGCGCGCCGCCCCGTGCCACCTCATGCCGTCACCGTTCGAGCAGCGCGACGACCTCGTCGAGCGTCGGCGCGTGCGCGCCCGTATGCCGGCACGCGGCCGCGCCCGCCGCGAGCGCGAACGCGAGATGCTCGCGCCATGGGCGTTGCGGCGCGGCCATCAGGCTGAACAGCAGGCCGCCGATCGACGCGTCGCCCGCGCCGACGGTGTCGACCACCTCGACGCGCGGCGGGCTGGCCTCGAGCACGTCGCCGCCGGCGTAGAGCGTCGCCGCCTGCGCGCCGCGCGTGACGAGCACGGCCGCGCGCGGGTTCAGCGCGCGCACCGCGTCGACCGCGTCAGGGCCGTCGCCGCCGAACAGGTGGCGCAGGTCCTCGTCGGACACCTTGATCAGGTCGGCGAGGCTGGCCATTTTCTCCAGCGTCGGCCGGTACGCGGCCGTCATCAGGTTCCGGTAGTTCGGATCGAAGCTGATCTTCACGCCGCGCGCGTGCAGGTCGGCCGCGAGCGCGACGAGCGTGCTGGCGAGCGGCTCGCGCACCAGGCTGATGCAGCCGAAGTGCGCCCATTGCACGTGTTCGGTCCAGCCGGCCGGCAGCCGCGCCGGGTCGAACGCGAGGTCCGCGCTGGCATCGCCGATGAAGAAGTACGCGGGTGGCCGCGTCTCGTGGACGATCGCGAGCAGCGGCGCGCGCGGCACGCGCTGCAGGAAGCGCAGGTCGAGCCCGGCCGCGTCGCTGGTGCGCCACAGCACGTCGGAGAAGCAGTCCTCGCCGATCGCGCCCGCGAGCGCGCTCGGCACGCCGAGCCGCGCGACCGCGCGGGCGACGTTCCAGCCGGCGCCGCCCGGCACCGAGGTCCACTGCGCGTCGCCCGCGCGCACCATGTCGGTCAGGATGTCGCCCGCCGACACGAATGCCGGAAACGTGCCGCCGCTCATTGCGTCGGCTCGCTGCGCGCCGCGCGCGCAAGGGTCGCGAGCACGTCGTAGCACGCGCCCATCGTGTGATAGTCGGTCTTGCCGGCCGGGCTCTTCTCGTCGCTGTACTTGCGGTTGTCGCAGGTGAGGATCCGGTACCACGCGCCGTAGCGGTGATCGACGAAATGCGCCCAGCTGTAGCGCCAGATTTCGTCGTACCAGTCCCAGAAGCGCTCGCTGCCGGTGCGCGCGCCGAGCATCGCGGCCGCCGCGAAGGTTTCCGCCTGCACCCAGAAATACTTGTTGTGGTCGCAGATCGTGAAGTCGGGGCCGAAGCCGTAGCAGAGGCCGCCGTGATCGGCATCCCACGCGTGCGTGAGCGCCGCGTCGAACAGCTCGGCCGCGCGCGGCACGAGCCAGTCGAGCGGGCGGTGCCGCTCCAGGATCAGCAGCAGCTTCGCCCATTCGGTCTGGTGGCCGGGCTGGAAGCCCCACGGACGGAAGATGTTCGAGCTGTCTTCCTTGTTGTAGTCCCAGTCGACCGACCAGTCCGCATGGTAGTGCTCCCACACGAGGCCGCCCGACAGCGCGGCCTGGCGCTGGGTGATATGGGTCGCGAGCTTCTCCGCGCGGTCGAGGTAGGTGACGTGGCCGGTCGCCTCGTAGGCCGCGAGCAGCGCCTCCGTCATGTGCATGTTCGCGTTCTGGCCGCGGTACGTCGACACGTTCCAGTTCGGCGTCGCGTCGTCCGCATAGAGGCCCGCGGCCGCATCCCAGAAGCGGTGCTCGGCGAGCTCGAAGGTCGACGCGATCAGCGCGCGCGCTTCGTCGATGCCGGCCATCGTCGCGTGCGCGGCTGCCAGCAGCACGAACGCGAGCCCGTAGCAGTGGCGCGTGGCGTCGAGCGTCTCGCGCTTCGCGCCGTCGCGCCAGTCGAGTTCCCAGTCGTAGCCCTGCAGGTCGTCGTCCCAGTGCGCGTCGCGCAGGAAGCGCAGCCCGTGGCGCGCGTACTCGAGATGGCGCGGATCGCCGAAATGCCGGTACGCCATCGCGTAGTTGAAGACGAACCGGCAGCTGCTGACCAGATGCCGCGACGTGCGGTTGTAGACGCTGCCGTCGTCGCGGAAGTAGTGGTAGAAGCCGCCCGTCGGGTCGAACGCGTTCGTCGCGTAGAAGCGCAGCGTGTCCTCGATGTGCGACAGCAGGAACGACGGATCGCGGAAGCTCGCGACGAACGGCGCCGCTTGCGCGTGGTTGGCCGGCGTGGCCGTGCGGGATTGGACCGGGGGCATGTTCATGATTCGGTGACCGTGGCGGTATCGAGTGCCGGTGAGCCGGCGGGCTGGCTGCTGGCCCGCACGATCAGCTCGACGGGCAGGGAGATCTCGGTGCGCTCGGGCGCTTCGGCGAGCAGCAGTTCGACGCCGCGGCGGCCGAGCGCTTCCTTGTCGACGGCGAGCGTCGTGAGCGGCGGGTTCGCGTGCGCGGCGGCGGGGATGTCGTCGAAGCCGACGATCGCGATGTCTTCCGGAATCCGCACGCCGCGCGCGATGCACACGCGCTGCGCGGCCAGCGCGGCGGCGTCGTTGTACGCGAACACGGCGTCGGGGCGCGGGCCCGGCGCGTCGAGCAGCTGCTGCATCGCGCGCGTGGCGCCGGTGTCGGGGTCGAGCCCGGCGTCGATCGTCACTTCGTATGCGGGATCGAACAGCCGCCCGGCCTCGAAGAACGCGCGGCGATAGCCGATCGCGCGCTGCGCGATGCTGTAGTGCGCGGCGGAGCCGCCGATGAACGCGATCCGCGAGCGGCCGGTGGCGAGCAGGTGGCGCATCGCGAGCGCCGCGCCCGTCGCGTTGTCGATGTTCACCGAGCGCAGGCCGGGCGCCCACAGGTCGATCAGCACGAGCGGGCGGCCGGTCGCGGCGAGCGCCTCGATCGTCTCGGGCTCGATGAAGCCGGCCACCGCGATCGCGTCCGGCGCGTGCGGGCGCATCTGGCGCAGCACGTCGTCGTTCGGGCCGACCGTGAGCAGCGTCGGCACGATGCCGCGCTCGCGGCATGCGTCCTCGACGCCGTGCAGCACGTGCGAGAAGAACGGACTGGCGGGAAAGCGGTTGTGCTGGCGGTGCAGCAGGAAGGTGAGCCGGCGGATGCGCGGGCGCAACTGGGCCGGGTCGTAACCGAGCCGCTGCGCGATCTCGACGATGCGCGCGCGCGTGGCTTCGGACAGGCCCGGCTGGTTTTTCAGCGCGCGGGAGACGGTGCCGATCGAGACCTCTGCCGCCCGCGCTACGTCGCGAATGGTGGTGCCCATCGTTCGGGATCCGGTTTGTTTAGGGTGACGGCGATTGTATAGTAAAACTCGGCGCCAAATTCGGGCCGGATAACCGGGGAATACCCGGAAATAACGGGTTTTTACGTGCTAATCTGCGAAAACGCCGTTACTAAAAATACTAAACAAAACGCGGAAAAGGCAAGGTGAGCCTCCCATTCAACCCGCCGCCGCGAGCGGCGGCTCCCCGCGCTCGCGCAGCGCCGCGCGCCCCGCATCGAGGTCGACGACCGCGAGCCCGCCCGGCTGCTGTTTCGCCCGCCGCTTCGCGAGCGCCGCGACCGACGCGATCTCGTCGCTGCCGTAGCGCATCGCGCCGTGCGCGCCTGCCGGCACGCCGACCGCGCCGATCGCCATCGTCACGAAGCCGAAGAACGCGGGGTTGCCGTGGCGGTCCTCGCCGCGCAGCCCGCCCGCGAGCCGGTCGGCCTGCGTGTAGAAGCGCTGCGCGCCGTCGTTGAAGCGCGCGATCGCGTCGGTCGCCCGCGCGCGCCAGTCGTCGCGCTGGAACAGCACGAGGAAATCGTCGCCGCCGACGTGCCCGAGAAAATCCCGCTGCGGATCGCATACGCCGGCGAGCACCGTCGCCGCGAACTTCAGCACTTCGTCGCCCTGCCAGTAGCCGTACTGATCGTTGAACGGCTTGAACTGGTTCAGGTCGACGTAGCACGCATGGAAGCCGGCGTCGCGCTCCAGCAGGCGGTCGATGTGCGCGCTGATCGGGATGTTGCCGGGCAGGAAGGTCAGCGGATTCGCGTAGCGCGCGGCCTCGATGCGCATCTCGGTCACCGCGCGCACGAGGCTCTCGCCGGTGCCGAGCCCGAGGTAGCGGCCGTGTTCGGTGATCACGAAACCGTCCGCGAGATAGCGCTGGTCGTGGCTCGCGAGCAGCATCGCGAGCTGCTCGACCGACGTCGCGTTGTCGATCATCAGCGGCGCGTCGTTCGCGAACTGCAGGCACGGCTTCTTCCCGAACACCTCGCGGTGGTACGGCAGCGTGAAGCGGTCGATGAAGCCGCGCCGGTTCACGAGCGCGACCGGCCGCCCGCGTTCGACGAGCGCGACCGCGTGCAGGCCGGGCATCCGGTTGAACAGGTCGAGCACGTCGTTGCTGGTTGCATCGCGCGGCAGCGCCGGCGCAGGCACGAGCATCTTCGCCGCGATCGTGCCGGCCGGCCGCGCGGTGCGCGTCGCGCCGGGGAACACCGCGATGTGCGGGGTGCGGATCGCGTCGCGCGCGGCCGGCGCGACGACCGGCGACGGCCGCGCGTTCGGCCGGCCGAGCAGGAAGCCCTGCACGCAGCAGATGCCCATGTCGCGCACGACGATCAGGTCGCTCGCGTTCTCGATGCCTTCCGCGATCAGCTGCGCGCCGCTCGCGTGCGCGAAGTGCTGCATCGCCCTGACCGCCTCGAACTTGAGCGGGTCGCGCGCGATGTCGTGGATGAAGAAGCGGTCGATCTTCACGACATCCGGGTGCAGGCGCAACCACAGGTTCATGCTTGCGTTCGCGGTGCCGTAGTCGTCGAGCGCGAACTGGATGCCCGCGTCGCGCAGCGACGCGACCGCCGGCTCGATGCGCGCGACGTCCGGCATCGCGGTCTGCTCGGTCAGCTCGATCACGATGCGCTCGGCGCCGACGCCGGCCCGGCCGAGCAGTTGCCGCACGCGCTCGCGTTCGCGCACGAGTTGCACGATCGTGCCCGCGCTGAAGTTGAGGAACAGCTTGCCGTCGCAGCCGAGCGCCGCGAACGCGTCGAGGCAGGCGAGCGCGGCCGCCTGCTCGAGTGCGATGGTCGTGCCGTCGCGGGCGGCCTGCGCGAACAACGCGGCCGGCGGCTCGAGGTCGGTGCCGCTCGGGCCGCGGATCAGGCCTTCGTAGCCGACGACCGTGCCCGATCCGAGATCGACGATCGGCTGGAACACGGCGGCGAGCGCGCGCTCCGCGATCAGGCGCGTGGTGGGAGCAACGGACGAGTCAGGATGGGGCGCGGGCATGGAGGAGGGCGGCCGAGGCGACGGGACGCCCGACTTTAACGGCAGCGCGCGCGAAGAATTGAATGAAGATTTCGTGACGCGATGCACGTCGATGGTGCGGGCGTCACGTGAGGGCTGAAAGGGAACGACGCGGGGGCCGAGGCGGGAGCGGAAAAGTGCCTACCCTGGCGCGGCCAGCGATGCCGGGCGCGCCGTTGCCGCGTCGGCGCTTGCCCGCCTTCAGGGTGCCCTGCGTGCGCGCCGCGCCGGCCGCAGCATCCTGGGCCAGCGATGCCGGCCACGCCGCCTCCGCGTCAGCGCTTGCCCGCGTTCAGCGTGCCCTGCGTGCGCGCCGTGCCGGCCGCGGCATCCTCGCCGTCGCGCTCGCCGCTCAGGTCGCGCGCGCCCCAGCGCTGCGCGAGCGCCGCGCACGCCATCAGCTGGATCTGGTGGAACAGCATCAGCGGCAGCACGATCGCGCCGACCGCCTGCGCGGAGAAGATCACCTTCGCCATCGGCACGCCGGCCGCGAGGCTCTTCTTCGATCCGCAGAAGATGATCGTGATCTGGTCGGCGCGGTTGAAGCCGAGCCGCTTGCTGACGATCGTGGTCAGCACCAGCGCGATCACGAGCAGCACGACGTTGACGACCAGCAGGCCGCCGAGCGCGCGCGCCGGAATCTGGTGCCACAGCCCCTGGTTCACGGCCTCGCTGAACGCGACGTAGACGACGAGCAGGATCGAGCCCTGGTCGACGAAGCGCAGCACGCCGCGATTGCGCTCGATCCAGCCGCCGATCACGGGCCGCAGCAGCTGGCCGGCGACGAACGGCACGAGCAGCTGCATCACGATGCTGCCGACCGTACTCCACGGCGACGCGGCCGCGGCCGACTGCGACGTGATCATCAGCCCGAGGAGCGCCGGCGTCACGAAGATGCCGAGCAGGCTCGACGCGGACGCCGCGCACACGGCGGCCGGCACGTTGCCCTTCGCGATCGACGTGAATGCGATCGACGACTGGACCGTCGACGGCAGCGTGCACAGAAACAGCACGCCGGCATAGAGCGTCGGCGTGACGAGCGGCTGCAGCACGGGCTTCAGCGCGAGGCCGAGCAGCGGAAACAGCGCGAACGTGCTGAGCAGCACGACCGCATGCAGCCGCCAGTGGGTCGCCCCCGCGACGACGGCTTCGCGCGACAGCTTCGCGCCATGCAGGAAGAACAGCAGGCCGACCGCGATGTTGGTCGCCCAGTTGAACGCATGGGCGGCCGGGCCGCGGCACGGCAACAGGCTCGCGAGCACGACGGTGCCGACGAGCGCGAGCGTGAAGTTGTCAGGAAGGAAACGGGGACGGGCCATCGGGAGCTCGATTCGGAAACGGCGGCGCGCATCGCGCGCGCGAAGCCGATATTGTCCCGGCTGCTCATTCAAGAGACAAATTCATTGTGAGAATCGATTGATGAATCCATTGAATGCGGCAGGGCCACCGGACGGCGCGCGAATGAGCAGAAGAATGTTCTTCCACGATTGGCCGCGGAAGTGAAAAAACCTAGCAGTAACATGGTGTTACACCGATGCCGGCGACCTAACACTTTTTGGCTCGACACCGTTTCAGGCCGCTCATAAATTACTGCTGAAAGGCTTGCGTCAGCCGAAAAACACCGGCGGCGAGCGGTAACAGGCAATGAATGATGACGGAACGGGTGAAACTGAAGGTCGGACGATGGGTGGCAGGCGTGCTCGGCACGCTGCTGATGCCGTTCGCGCTCGCGCAACCGCCGCACGGTGGTCATGCGTTCGGCGGCCACGGTTTCGGCGGCGGCGACATGCACGCGTACGGCCAGTCGGCCGCCAGCGCGCAGGTCTGGCGCCGTGCGCTGCCGCCGGGCGGCGCGCGTGCCGGCGGCGTGAGCGGCTACGGCTCCCGCTGGGGCCTGCGGCCGACGCCGTCTTACGGCCATTACGCCGCGCAAAGCCCGTATCGCCCGATCAGCGCCGACTCGCGCCAGATGCCGCGCCCGCCGGGCGGCGGCAACGTGCCGATGCGTGCCGGCTCGATCCGCGCCGACGTCGCGCGCTACAACGAGGAGCGCGGCGGCCGTCCGATGCCGCCCCCGCGCGCGCAGGAAGAACCTGCCGCCCACTCGCCGTATTTCTCCCCGTTCTACCGAAACTGAGCGCCCCGCGCGTTCGCTGAGCGCCGCCGCGCGCTCGTCCCTCGCCGGCTGTGATGCGAATCCGCCACAGTCGCGCGCAGATTTCCGCTGATTTTCCCTCCGCATTGCGCTATCTTTCGCGCCCGGCACGGGCGCCGTCCCGCGGCCGTCCCGTCGCGTGCCTGCCCCGCGCAGGCCCGCCGCGACGCGTGCGGCCATGTGTCGATGCCGCGAAGTTAATGCCGCCGCTATACCCGCAATAAGTGCGCGCAATTTTGACCGGACAAATGATCCGTAAAGATGGCTGCGCCCCATACGACGCAAGCAATCGGCTCCAAAAAACAACGCTCGCGCCACTTATCGACTTCGACAAAACCTGGAGATCCCATGAAAGCATTCGCTCGCCGTGCGTCGCGCACGTCCGTCAAGCTGATCGCCGCGGCCACCTGCGTGGCGGCCGCCGCACCCGTCCACGCGCAGTCGAGCGTTTCGCTCTACGGTCAGGTGGACGAATGGATCGGCGCAACCAAGTTCCCGGGCGGCGATCGCGCGTGGAACGTGTCGGGCGGCGGGATGTCGACCTCGTACTGGGGCCTGCACGGTGCGGAGGATCTCGGCAACGGCTACAAGGCGATCTTCACGCTGGAGAGCTTCTTCCGCGCGCAGAACGGCCAGTTCGGGCGCTTCCAGGGCGATACGTTCTTCGCGCGCAACGCGTACGTCGGCGTCAGCTCGCCGTACGGCACGGTGACGGCAGGCCGCCTGACCACGCACCTGTTCCTGTCGACGATCCTGTTCAACCCGTTCTACGATTCGTACACCTTCTCGCCGATGGTGTACCACGTGTTCCTCGGCCTCGGCACGTTCCCGACCTATCCGAGCGACCAGGGCGCGGTGGGCGATTCGGGCTGGAACAATGCGCTGTCGTACACGTCGCCTTCGTTCGGCGGCCTGAATTTCGGCGCGATGTACGCGCTCGGCAACACGGCCGGCGACAACCGCTCGAAGAAGTGGAGCGCGCAGTTCAACTACGCGAACGGCCCGTTCGCCGCGACCGCCGTCTACCAGTACGTGAACTTCAACAACGGCCCGCAGGACCTGAGCTCGCTCGTGACCGGCATGAAGAGCCAGGGGATCGGGCTGGTCGGCGCGACCTACGACCTGAAGTACGTGAAGCTGTTCGGCCAGTATATGTATACGAAGAACGACCAGGTCGCCGGCAGCTGGCACGTGAATACCGCGCAGGGCGGGGTGTCGGTGCCGCTCGGCGTCGGCAACGCGATGGCGTCGTATGCGTACTCGCGCGACGGCGGCGGCCTCGACCAGACGCGCCAGACCTGGGCCGTCGGCTACGACTATCCGCTGTCCAAGCGCACCGACGTCTACGCCGCGTACATGAACGACCACATCAGCGGCCTGTCGAGCGGCAACACGTTCGGCGCAGGCATCCGCGCAAAGTTCTGACGAGACGATGGCGGGCGCGAATCGACACCGCGCGTGCCGCCCGCCCGTTTCCCGTCCCGCAACGGCGCCGCTTACTGTTGCGCCGTTTTGCCATTGTTGACCTTTTGGTTTCCTTGCCTTTGTTACCCTATCTCGTAATTGCATGATTCCCAGGAATTGCGAGCTAGTTCGATGGATACCCTCGTCAGCATGAATGTGTTTCGCTACGTCGTCGAAGTGGGCAGCTTCGTCGGCGCGGCGGAGCGCATGCAGATGTCGGCCGCGATGGCGAGCAAGCACGTGATGCATCTCGAGCAGCAGCTCGGCGCGCGGCTGCTGCATCGCACGACACGACGCGTCGCGCCGACCGAGGCGGGACGCGAATACTATGAGCGCCTCGTGCAGGCGCTGTCGGAACTCGACGAAGCCGGACAGGCGGTCGGCGCCGCGAGCGTCGTGCCGCAGGGCCGCCTGCGCGTGACGTCGCTGTCCGCGTTCGGATTGCGGCACGTGATGCAGGCCGTCACCGATTATGCGGGCCGGTTCCCGGACGTGATCGTCGACATGACGCTGTCCGATCGTGTGGTCGACCTGATCGAGGAAGGCTATGACGTCGCGGTGCGCGCGGCGCCGAACGGACTGAAATCCTCGTCGCTGGTCGCGCGGCAGATCGCGACCGCGCACATCCTGCTGGTCGCGTCGCCCGAGTATCTCGAGAAGCACGGCACGCCGCAGACGATCGCCGATCTCGCGCACCACAACTACCTGCGCCGCGATTCGAATTCGACGATGCTCGATTCGCTGGTGATCGACGCGGCCGCCGCGTCGCGCGTGAACCTGAAGGGCAACCTGATCGTGAACCATCTCGAAGGGCTGCGCGCGGCCGTGCTCGCGGGCGCGGGCATCGCGCTGCTCGGCACCGAGGTGGTCGGCGACGACATCGAATCCGGCCGGCTCGTGCCGGTGCTGCTCGACTCGGTGCCGCCGCACGAGGCGCCGATCTATGCGGTGTATGCGAGCCGCCGGCACGTGTCCGCGAAGGTGCGCTCGTTCGTCGACTTCCTCGCCGCGCGTTTCGAAGGGCAGTCGCTGTGCCCGTCGATCGAATCGCACCTGCGCGTGCTGCCGATCACGCGGATCAAGCGCGCGGGCTGACCGCCGCTGCCCGCCCGCGAGCGGACATGAAAAAAGCGCGAGCCGTTGTGCGGTTCGCGCTTTTTCGTTTCTGGTCCGACGTGATGCGCGGCGGTGAAGCAACCCGCCGCGTGCGTCAGCGTGCGATGCCGAGCCGTGCCTTCGCGTCGTCGTACTCGCGCTTCATCCGCTCGACGAGCTCGCCGACGCTCGGCAGGTCGTCCATCAGGCCGACGCCCTGGCCGGCACCCCAGATGTCCTTCCACGCCTTCGTCTTGTCGCCGCCGAAATTCATCTTCGTCTTGTCCGATTCCGGCAGCGCGTCCGGATCGAGGCCGGCCTTCTCGATGCTCTCGCGGATGTAGTTGCCGTGCACGCCGGTGAAGAGGTTCGTATAGATGATGTCGGACGATTTTGCGTTGAGGATCGCGTGCTTGTAGTCCTCGACCGCGTGCGCTTCCTGCGTCGCGATGAAGCGCGTGCCCATGTACGCGAAGTCGGCGCCCATCGCCTGCGCGGCGAGGATCGAGCCGCCGTTCGCGATCGAACCGGACAGCACGATCGGGCCGTCGAACATCCGGCGCACTTCGCCGACGAGCGCGAACGGCGACGTCGTGCCCGCGTGGCCGCCGGCGCCGGCCGCGACGAGGATCAGCCCGTCGACGCCGGCTTCGAGCGCCTTCTGCGCGTGACGCAGGTTGATCACGTCGTGCAGCACGATGCCGCCGTAGCTGTGCACCGCGTCGACGATCTCGCGCGCCGGCGCGCGCAGGCTCGTGATGAAGATCGGCACCTTGTGCTCGACGCACACGCGCACGTCATGCTCGAGGCGCACATTCGACTGGTGGACGATCTGGTTGACCGCGATCGGGCCGATCACCGCGTCCGGGTGCTTCGCCTTGTGGTCGGCGAGCTCGGACTGGATCTGCGTGAGCCATTCGTCGAGCAGTTCGGCCGGACGGGCGTTGAGCGCGGGGAAGGATCCGACGATACCCGCCTTGCACTGCGCGAGCACGAGTTCGGGGTAGCTGACGATGAACATCGGCGACGCGATGACGGGCAGCGTCAGGTTCTGCAGGACAGCGGGCAATGCCATGTGATGTCTCCAGTCTCGAGGGGCGGCCGGCCCCGGCGCGATCGCGCCGGCTTCGGCATGCATGCTTGGCGGTCGAACGATGCTTCGAGTGTAGCGGCGTAGCGCTGCGCCCATATTAATACGAACGGTCGTGCGATTCTACGCGAGCTTAGCAAACGGCGCGGCGTGGAGACAATCGAGTGAGTGTTCTCTTTCTACGCATTCGGGCCGCTGCCGCGCGCAGCAGGCGGCCGCGCGCTCCTACAATACCCGCCATAACAAACCGACGAGAAACAAACCATGTCGTTTGACGCGTTTGCATCGTTTCGCGTGACGATGCAGGACACCGACATCTTCGGTGTCAAAGGAGGCGCGGGGCCGCCGCTTCTGCTGCTGCACGGCCATCCGCAGACCCACATGATCTGGCATCGCGTCGCCGCGACGCTGGCGAATCACTTCACGGTGATCGCGACCGACCTGCGCGGCTACGGCGCGTCGGGCAGGCCGCCGAGCGACGCCCGGCATGCGCCGTATTCGAAACGCGCGATGGCGGCCGACCAGGTCGCCGTGATGCGGCATTTCGGCTTCGAGCAATTCCACGTGTGCGCGCACGATCGCGGCGCGCGCGTCGCGCACCGGCTCGCGCTCGATCATCCGGCGGCCGTCGAACGGATGATGCTGCTCGACATCGCGCCGACGCTCGCAATGTACGAGAAAACGGATCGTGCGTTCGCGACCGCGTATTTCCACTGGTTCTTCCTGATCCAGCCGGCGCCGCTGCCCGAAACGCTGATCGAAGGCCGCACCGATGCGTATATCGAGCGCGTGATGGGCAACCGTTCCGCCGGGCTCGCGCCGTTCGCGCCGGAGGCGCTCGCCGCGTATCGCGCCGCGCTCGCGCAGCCGGGCGCCGTGCATGCGATGTGCGAGGACTACCGCGCGTCGGCGACGATCGATCTCGAACACGACCGCGCGGATCTCGAGCGCGGCAACAAGGTCGCGTGCCCGCTGCGCGTGCTGTGGGGCGAGCATGGGATCGTCGGCCGCTGCTTCGATCCGCTCGACGAATGGCGGCGCGTCGCGCGCGACGTCAGCGGTCGCGCGCTCAATTGCGGGCACTACATTCCGGAAGAGGCGCCCATCGCGCTGATCGACGAGCTGCTCGCGTTCTTCGACGCGCGCGACGCGGCCGCGTGAGCGGCGCCGGCCGCCGCGGGTCGCGCCGACGGTCAGCGGCGCGCGGCGTCGTCTTCGACGAGCGGCGGCAGGCGGCGCGGCACGGGCGTCGATTTCACGATCGCCGTGCTCGTTTCCGCGCGCTCCGTCACCTTCGACAGGATGTCGTCGAGGTGCCCGATCGTGCGCAGGTAGAGCCGGCAGATGAAGCAGTCCTCGCCGGTCACCTTGTCGCATTCGACGAATTCGGGAATCCGCCGCAACACCTCCTCGACCAGATGCAGCTGCCCCGGCAGCGGCTTCACGCGGACGATCGCCTGCAGCGTGTAGCCGAGCGCGCGCGGGTCGAGCTCGACGGTGAAGCCCGCGATCACGCCCTGCGCTTCGAGCCGCCGCACGCGGTCGGCGGTCGCGGGCGCCGACAGCCCGATTTGCCGCGCCAGTTCGCTGGTGGCGATGCGCGCATCCTCGGCAAGCGCCGCGAGGATCGCGCGGTCGGTCGCGTCCAGTGACGCGACGGCGGGCGGGGAAAGGCGTTTCGACATGATCGCTTTGCTTTCGAAGGTGAATCGGTGGTTTCGCTTCAGTTTAGTCGTGGATGCGCGGAAAGCAAGTTCCTAGAATCGAAGTCATCTTCTCTCGTCGAATGGAGTCCCTGATGGCCTCGAACGAAACCCGCCGCGGCGCCGCCGAGATGGTCGTCGCGATGATGATGTCCGGCACGATCGGCTGGCTCGTGATGTCGTCGCAGCAACCGCTCACCAACGTCGTGTTCTTCCGCTGCCTGTTCGGCGCCGCGACGCTCGCGATCGTCTGCGCGGCGCTCGGCTTCCTGCGCCGCGCGCTGTTCTCGCCGCGCATGCTCGCGCTGGCGACGCTCGGCAGCGTCGCGATCGTCGCGAACTGGCTGCTGCTGTTCGCCGCGTATTCGCGCGCGTCGATCTCGATGGCGACCGCCGTCTACAACACACAGCCGTTCATGCTCGTCGCGCTCGGCGCGATCGTGTTCCGCGAACGGATCAGCGCATCGACGATCACGTGGCTCGCGCTCGCCTTCGTCGGGCTCGTGTGCGTGGTGCGGGTCGAGCCGGCGGTGCTCGCGGTACCCGGCGAATATCTCGAAGGCGTCGCGCTGTCGCTCGGCGCGGCGTTCCTGTACGCGGTGTCGTCGATCGTCACGAAGCACCTGAAGGGCACGCCGCCGCATCTGCTCGCGCTGCTGCAGGCCGGCCTCGGCATCGTGCTGCTCGCGCCGTTCGCCCACTTCGGCACGTTGCCGGCGACGCCCGCGCAGTGGCTCGATCTCGTCGTGCTCGGCGTCGTGAACACCGGCGTGATGTACGTGCTGCTGTACGGCGCGATCCAGAAGCTGCCGGTCGCGATGACGGGCGCGCTGTCGTTCGTCTATCCGGTCGTCGCGATCATCGCCGACCGCGTCGCGTTCGGGCAGACGCTCGCGTGGACGCAGGTGCTCGGCGCGCTGCTGATCCTGCTCGCGGCGGCCGGCGTGAACCTCGGCTGGCGCATCGTGCCCGCGCGTCGCGCGAGCGTCGGCAACTGAAACGTTCGTGCGATTCGGCGGGCAATTCTGCGTGCCGTTCCGGCTCGCTGACGGGGCCGTCTGCCGCGCTTGTTGGCGCCACGTCCGGGAACACCGATTGCCCGCGAACGAGGCTGTAGGAAGTTGTAGGGAAACACCCGATGCGACGCCGCAGCGTCGCTCGTATGATGCGGCTGTGACGTTGATCACGTTCACCGGATTCCGATCTCATGCCGTTCGCCAGACAGGCCGAACGGCATTTTTTTATGCGCCGCTCCGGGCGAGCAGGCGCCGCCGCGCGTCGAGCCGCGCGAGCAGTGCGCGTCTCGCGTCGTCGTCCGACGCGCGCCATCCCTTGATCTCGTCGCGCGTGCGCAGGCACCCCGCGCACCAGTCGGTGCGCGGGTCGATCCTGCAGACGTCGGTGCACGGCGACGCGACCGTGCCGACCACCACCGGCACGTCGCTCATGCGTCGTTCCTCAACGCGACGTCGGCGACCGGTGCGCCGGTCAACGAGACGAGCTCCTGCGGCGACAGGTTGAACACCGCGTGCGGATGGCCGGCGGCCGCCCACAGGCTGTCGAGCGCGAGCAGGTCGGCGTCGATCAGCGTGACCGGTTCGACGAGATGGCCGATCGGGCAGACGCCGCCGATCGCGTAGCCGGTGTGGTCGCGCACGAACTTCGCATCGGCACGGCCGACCGGGCCGACCTGGGCGGCGACCTTCTTCTCGTCGACGCGGTTCACGCCGCTCGCGACGACGAGCACCGGCAGCCCGTCCGATTCGCGCCGAAACAGGATCGACTTCGCGATCTGCGCGACCGAGCAGCCGAGCCCGGCCGCGGCCTCGGCGGAGGTCTTGCCGGTTTCGGCGAGCATCACGATGCCTTTCGAATGCCCGCGCTCGCGCAGCAGCAACGCGACGCGTCGCGCGGAATCGGGGAGGGAGTCGAATGAAGTGGGTGTCGTCATGGAGAATCCGTGAGTGTCGGGGTCAGACGCAGCTCGGCGCGTCGGTCGCGCTCTGCGCCTTCGCAAGCAGCGCGCGGCCGGCGCGCGACACGTTCGCGCGGCCGATCGCGTTCGAGATGAAGTCGCCGGCGGCGACCACCTGCGCGAGGTCGATGCCGGTGTCGATGCCGAGGCCCTGCATCAAATACAGCACGTCCTCGGTCGCGACGTTGCCGGTCGCGCCCTTCGCGTACGGACAGCCGCCGAGGCCGGCGACCGACGCGTGGAAGATCTCGATCCCTTCGAACAGCGCCGCGTAGATGTTCGCGAGCGCCTGGCCGTAGGTGTCGTGGAAATGGCCCGACAGCCGTTCGCGCGGAAACACGCGCGTGACGGCCGACAGTACTTCGCGCGTGCGCTTCGGCGTGCCGACGCCGATCGTGTCGGCGATGTCGATCTCGTCGCAGCCGAGCGCGGCGAAGCGTTCGACGACGTCGACGACCGACGCGACCGGCACCTCGCCCTGGTACGGACAGCCGAGCGTGCACGACACGCTGCCGCGCAGCCGCACGCCGGCATCCTTCGCGGCCTTCGCGACCGGCTCGAAGCGCGCGATGCTTTCCGCGATGCTGCAGTTGATGTTCCGCTGCGAGAACGCCTCGCTCGCCGCGCCGAAGATCACCACTTCGTCCGCGCGTGCGGCGAGCGCGTTCTCGAAGCCCTTCAGGTTCGGCGTGAGCACCGAATACACGGTGCCCGCGCGACGTTCGATGCCCGCCATCACGTCGGCGCCGTCGGCCATCTGTGGCACCCATTTCGGCGACACGAACGACGCGGCCTCGATGTTGCGGAAACCGGCGCGCGACAGCCGGTCGACGAGCGCGATCTTCACGTCGGTCGGCACGAAGGTCTTTTCATTCTGCAGCCCGTCGCGCGGGCCGACTTCGACGATCTTGACGGCGGTGGGGAACGTCATGGTTGTCTCCAGTTTGTGTAGGGCGGAATTCAGTAGCCGCGCGCGTAGTCGACGATGCCGCCGACCCGCTCGCCGCGCTCGAGCGCGCGGATCTTGCCCGCGATCTGCTCGACCGCTTCGTCGCGCAGCGTCTCGGCCGAACAGTGCGGCGTGATCGTGATGCGCGGCGCGTGCCAGAACGGATGATCGGCCGGTAGCGGCTCGTGCTGGAACACGTCGAGCGTCGCCGCGGCGAGCTGGCCACTTGCGAGGGCGTCGAGCAGGTCGGCTTCGACGAGATGCGCGCCGCGTGCGACGTTCACCAGGTACGCACCCGGCGCGAGCCGGGCGAAGGTGCGCGCCGACAGGATCCCGTCGGTATCGCGTGTGCTCGGCAGCAGGTTCACGAGCACCTTCGCGCCGTCGATGCACGCGTCGAATGCGTCGTCGCCCGCGAAGGTGTCGATACCGTCGAGCCGCTTCGGGCTGCGGCTGTAGCCGCGCACCGGCAGGCCGAGCGCGGCGAGCGCCTGCGCGACCTGCGCACCGAGCACGCCGAGGCCGAGCACCGCGACGGTGAAGCGCGCGCGCGGATGCGGTTCGAGCACCTGCCAGCGGCGCTCGCGCTGCAGCGCTTCGTATTCGTCGAAGCGGCGCAGGTAGCGCAGCACCGCGTGCGTCACGTATTCGATCATCTGCTGCGCCATGCCCGAATCCTCGAGGCGCACCAGCGGCACGTCGCGCGGCAGCGTGCCGGGATGCGCGTGCTCGAGTGCGAGCAGCGCGTCGACGCCCGCGCCGAGATTGAAGATCGCGCGCAGGCCGTCGCGCGGCGCGAACAGCTCGCGCGGCGCGCGCCACACGAGCGCGTAGTCGGCGGCGGCCGTGTCGCCCGGCTGCCATGCGCGCAGCTCGGCGTCGGGCAGCGCCTGCGCGATCGCGTCGCGCCATGCGTCGGCTTCCTGGTGCGGCGAGTAGAACAGGATCTTCATGCGCTTACTTCGCGAACAGCTGGCCGATGTCGGCGAACGCCTTGAATTCGAGCGCGTTGCCGCACGGATCGAGGAAGAACATCGTCGCTTGCTCGCCGACCTCGCCCTTGAAACGGATGTGCGGCGCGATCACGAAGCGCGTGTGCGCGGCCTTCAGTTTGTCGGCGAGCGCGTGCCATTCGTCCATCGACAGCACGACGCCGAAATGGCGCACGGGCACGTTGTCGCCATCGACCGGATTCACCGCGCTCGCGCCGGTTTCGTCCGGCGCGAGATGCGCGACGAGCTGGTGGCCGAAAAAGTCGAAGTCGACCCAGTGATCCGAGCTGCGGCCCTCGGGGCAGCCGAGCAGGCCGCCGTAGAACGCGCGGGCGTCGGCGAGGCTCGATACGGGAAAGGCGAGATGGAACGGGCGCAGCGCGCCGGCGGGCGTAGCGGACATCGGGCGTCTCCTGTCGATCGGCACCGGCGCGGCGGCGCGCGGGTTTCGATCCGATGCATGGCAAGCGGGAAGCCCACATTCTACGGTTTCGCGGCGGGTTGCGTCGCCGCGGGGGGCGCCGGTGCGCGTGGCGCGGCTCGCATGGGTGGCCGACGGCGGCCGTCCTTGGGTGCCCGTCGCCGGTGGCCATCCGCGGTGGCCTTCGCCGGGTGCCTATCGCCGGCGGCCTTCACCGGGTGCCCGTCGCCGGAGGCCGTCCCCGGGTGCCCATCGCTGGCGGCCGTCCCCGGGCGCCCGTCGCCGGTGGCCGCCCCCGGGTGCCCGTCGCGCGCAGAAGCAAAGCACAAAATATTGGTTCGGCCGCCGCGCGCGGCGCGCCACAATCGAACCTCGTCTCCAAGCAAAGCAAGCGAGGGCAATCATGCGCGCATGCAGCAAATCGGCGTGGCCGCCGCGGCTCGTGACCGTTCCGGGCCTGCACGGCAGCGAAGGCGCCCACTGGCAGACCTGGCTGGAGCGGCAGTTCCCGCGTTCGCTGCGGGTCGAACAGGCCGACTGGGACGCCCCCGATCTCGCGCGCTGGGCGCAGTCGGTGCGCGCGCTGCTCGAACGTGAGCGCGGCCCGTTCGTGCTCGCCGCGCACAGCTTCGGCTGCCTCGCGGCCGCGCATGCGCTCGCGCAATGGCCGCAGACGGCCGACGTCGCGGGCGTGCTGCTCGTCGCACCGGCCAGTCCTAAGAAGTTCACGTTCGCCGGGCCGTTCGACGCGCGCCGGCTCGCGGCGCCGTCGATCGTGATCGGCAGCGAGACCGATCCGTGGATGCCGCTCGCCGATGCGCGCACGCTCGCACAGCGGCTCGGCAGCGCATTCGTGAACCTCGGCGACGCGGGGCACATCAACACCGCGGCCGGCTTCGGCCCATGGCCGCGCGCGAAATATTTCGTCGACACGCTGGTACATTGCGCGGCGCCGCTGCGCTTTCGCGATGCGGACGACGGCTTCGACGCCGCGCTTGTCGACCGCGCGCTCGCGCACGCGATCTGACACTCACCGTCACGCGCTGCGCAGCGGCGTGACGCGGCTACGACGCCGAGACGGGCGCCACCGCGGCCGGATCCGAGTAGCTCGACCGGCCGTTCTCGACGTGACCCGCGAAGCGGCGCGAGAACGTGCCGTTCGCGCCGTCGCTCACCGTAACGTCATACCAGTGGTGGCTCGACGCGAGCGCCCACTGCTCGACGCGTTCGTCGCCGCCGTGCAGCGTCACCTGGCGCGCGGGCGCGCCGTATGCGTTGTCGGCCAGCGTCAGCGTGACGTGGCCTGCGCCATGGTTGCGCAGCTTCAGGTACAGGTTGCCGTTCGCGATGTCGTAGCCGGCCTTCACCTCCGGCTGCGCGTGGTTGCGGCGGCGCGCGGTCGCGACCGACACGTTGCCCGCGAACATCCGGACGAAGCCGTTCGGCCCGTACACCGAGAACGCATACACGCCGTTCGTCTCCGTCAGGTCGAAGTCCGCGTGCAGCACGCGGCGCGCGCCGACCGTGTAGCGCCACGGGCCGTCGGTGCGGTTCGTCGCGTACACCTGGAAGTGCGCGCCCTGGTTGCCGCGGTTCGCGAACTCGATGCGCAGCGTGTTGCCGCCGTAGATGCTCGCGTTCACATGCAGTTCGTAAGGCAGCGCGCGTGCGGGCCGCACGCCGGGCTCCTGCGGGACGATCGGCGACGGCGTCGCGGGCACGGTGGGCGCGGGTTGCGACGTGCATTGCTGGTCGGCGATCGAGCGGTACTGGCTCGTATCGGGCAGCGACGGAAACGATGCGTCGGACGAGCGGAAGTCGAACGCGGCGGTGAGGTCGCCGCACACGGTGCGGCGCCACGGCGTGATGTTCGGCTCGTCGATGCCGAAGCGCTCGCCGATGAAGCGGATCACCGACGTGTGGTCGAACACCTGGGAGCACACGAAGCCGCCTTTCGACCACGGCGACACGACCGTCATCGGCACGCGCGGCCCGAGGCCGTACGGCAGCCCGTCGGCGGTGTAGCTGCCGCCGCGCCCCGGGTTCACGACGGTATGCAGCTCGCCGTCGGTCGTCACGGTCGACGCGCCCTGCGCGGCGGAGGTGGGCGGTTGCGGCGGCACGACGTGGTCGAAGAAGCCGTCGTTCTCGTCGTACATGATGAACAGCACGGTCTTCGCCCACACGTCCGGATTCGACGTCAGCGCGTCGAGGATCTGCGACGTGTAGTTCGCGCCGTACGCGGGCGTGTATTTCGGATGCTCCGAGAACGCGGCGGGCGGCAGCAGCCACGACACCTGCGGCAGCCGGTCGTTGATCACGTCGTCCTTCAGGTTGTCGAGCGTGCGCACCGTCTGCGCGCGCTGGTACAGCGACGAACCCGGCTTCGCGTTGATGAAGTTCGTGAAGTTCTGCAGGATGTTCGTGCCGTAGTTGCCGTTGTACGGGTCAGCCCAGGTGAGCCCCTGCTGGTAGATCTGCCACGACACGCCGTGCGCCTCGAGCCGTTCGGGGAAGGTCGTCCACGACAGCAGCTGATACGCGGGCGGCAGGTCGCCGTCGACGTAGTCGGCGTTGTCGAGCAGCGGGCCGCCGAACTTGCCGGTCGGGTCGACCGTGCCCGTCATCAGGTACGCGCGGTTCGGGTGCGTCGGCCCCGGCAGCGAGCAGAAGTAGTGGTCGCACACGGTGAACGCATCGGCGAGCGCATAGTGGAACGGGATGTCCTCGCGCACGTGATAGCCCATCGTCATGTCGGTCTTGTTCGCGGGCCACTGGTCGTAGCGGCCGCCGTCGATCGCCGCGTGGGTCTTCGCCCACGAATGGTCGAGCGCGCCGAGGCACTGCGCGCTGGTCGTCTTCGTGTCGAGCCGAAACGGCAGCACCGGTTTCGTCGGGTCTTCCTTCGACGGCTGGTACCACACCGGCTTGCCGTTCGGCAGCGGGATCGGGAAGCGGTCGTTGTAGCCGCGCACGCCGCGCAGGTGTCCGAAGTAATGGTCGAACGAGCGGTTCTCCTGCATGAACACGACGATGTGCTGCACATCGCGGATCGTGCCGGTGCCGCGCGCGGCCGGAATCGCGAGCGCGCGGCGGATCGATTCAGGGAACGCGTTGAGCGCGACGGCGGCGCCCGCCGATTGTGCGACGGTATGCAGGAAACGGCGGCGGCTGGATGACGTCATGTTGTTTCACCTCGGTTCTGCGATCGGGGGACGGGACAGGAACGGCGGGATCAGTGCGATGAGGACGCGGCGACGCCGGACGCGCCCGCATTCGTCGCGGGCTTGGCGTCGTCGTCATCGTCGGGCGGGTAGTGGACGACAGGCGGCGCGAGCGGTGCGGCATCGGATGCGGCGGCGCTCGCGCCTGCACCGCTGTTGAATGCGCTCGCGGAGCCGGACGATGCGCCGGCCGGTGGCGAGCCGTCGGCCGTGTGCGCGTCGTGCGGCGCGTCGTCGCTGCAGGCGGCGACGAAGGTGGCGGCACACAGAACGACGACGAGGGCAACGCGACGCATGACTTCTCTCCTGGCAGGCGGATCGGGAAACGATTTCCAGTATGCCGGTGCGATGCGACGATTCGGTGAATCGTTTGCAACCGGGGCGTGATCGCGAAAGGCTTTCGTGAAGCTGACCGGATGCTTTCGCGAAGCATCGCATGCTCGCATGGCGGAATTTTCCAGCGGACGCGGAGGCGGCGCGTATTTACACGCGCGTGCAATGCGACGACGGACTCATTGCAATGCCTGCGGCGTGCGCGGCACCCCGAATGCGATCGGCAATCTGCGGTCGACGCGCCGCGAATCACGCCGAAAAGCGGGCGTTTTTGCCGCTTTGCCAGCGCGCGGTCAGCCACGCGCCAGCGTCGTGCCATGCATGCGTCAAGAAAGGCGGCGCGGCCAGTTTGCCGCGCGTTCGCGCCGCGTGTCGATGCCAGCGCCGCGCGTTGGGGTGCTACCCGCACATACCCGCGGCACCGGAATTGCTAACTGCGCCGATGCGCGTGCCGTCGCGCGCGGCCCTCCGCGCACGGGCGGCACATCTGCATCCATTCACCCCATGGAGCGAGCAGAAGTCATGTCCAGCGATCGATCCGATTCCCCGTCCGCCGAACCCGCGCGCGATGCCGGCCCGCCGACACCCGCGCCCGGCGATTCAGCGGCGCTGCCGTTGCCGCACGATACGCCGTCGAGTGCCGCACGGCGCCGCTTTTTGCAATCCGCGGCCGCGGCCGCGACGGTCAGCGCCGCATCGCACGTTCATCCGCAGCCCGCACACGCCGCGTCCGGCTCGGGTGCCCCGCACCGCGATCCGGTCCCGGCACAACCGGTGCATCTCGACATCAACGGGCGCGCCTACACGCTGCAGCTCGAACCGCGTGTCACGCTGCTCGACGCGCTGCGCGAATATGCGGGCCTCACGGGCACGAAGAAGGGCTGCGACCGCGGGCAGTGCGGCGCCTGCACGGTGCTCGTCGAAGGACGGCGCATCAATGCGTGCCTGACGCTCGCGGTGATGCACGAAGGCCAGCGGATCACGACCGTCGAGGGCCTCGCGCACGGCGGCGTATTGAGCCCCGTGCAGCGTGCGTTTGTCGAACACGATGCGTTCCAGTGCGGCTACTGCACGTCCGGCCAGCTCTGCTCCGCGACCGCGCTGCTCGACGAGTTCTCGTCCGGGGCCGCGAGCGCCGTCACCGACGATGTGCGGCGGCACCCGGCGCAGCTGTCGGACGACGAGATTCGCGAACGCATGAGCGGCAACCTGTGCCGCTGCGGTGCGTATCAGAACATCGTCGCCGCCGTGCGCGCCGCGCACGCGGCGCGCGGCTAGCCGACGGAGGGCACCGCAATGGAAGCGATCTCCTACGAACGCGCCACCGACGTCGCCGCTGCCGTGCGCGCGGCGCAGCGGCCGGGCGCGGCGTTCATCGGCGGCGGCACGAACCTGCTCGACCTGATGAAGGGCGGCGTCGCACGGCCCGTCGCGCTCATCGACATCACGCGCATCGCGGGCCTCGACACGGTCGATGCACTGCCCGGCGGCGGGCTGCGCATCGGTGCGCTCGTGCGCAACAGCGACGCGGCCGACCATCCGCGCATTCGCACCGACTATCCGCTGCTGTCGCAAGCGCTGCTCGCCGGCGCGTCCGCGCAATTGCGCAACATGGCGACGGTGGGCGGCAACCTGATGCAGCGCACGCGCTGTCCGTATTTCTACGATCCGGCGTTCGCGCAATGCAACAAGCGCGCGCCGGGCAGCGGCTGCGCGGCAATCGGCGGCCACAACCGGATGCACGCGATACTCGGCGCGAGCCCGCAGTGCGTGGCGGTGAACCCGTCGGACATGAGCGTCGCGCTCGCGGCGCTCGACGCCGTCGTGCAGGTCAGCGGCCCGCACGGCGCGCGGCAGATTCCGTTCGCGTCGTTTCACCGCTTGCCCGGCGATCGGCCCGATCTCGACACGACGCTCGAGCCCGGCGAACTGATCACCGCGGTCGACCTGCCGCCGCCGCGCTTCGCCGACCATGCGCACTATCTGAAGGTGCGCGACCGTGCGAGCTACGCGTTCGCGCTGGTGGCCGTGGCCGCCGCATTGCGGATGGACGGCCCGCGCATTGCGGAGGCGCGGATCGCGCTCGGCGGCGTCGCGCACAAGCCGCTGCGCGCGACGGCCGCGGAACGGCACCTCGCGGGGCGCGCGCCGACCGATGCCGCGCTGCGCGAGGCGGCCGCGCTCGAGTTGCGCGATGCGCGGCCGCTCGACGGTAACGGATTCAAGGTCGCGCTCGCGCAGCGCGCGATCGTGCGCGCGGTGACCATTGCCGCCGGCGCGACGGGAGGTGCCGCATGAACACGTTGACGGGACAGCCGCTCGACCGCGTCGACGGCGAACTCAAGGTGACGGGCGGCGCGCGTTATGCGGCCGAGTTTGCCGATGCGCGGCTCGCGCATGCGGTGCTCGTGACCAGCACGATTCCATCGGGACGCATCGAGTCGATCGACACGGCGCGTGCCCGCGCGATGCCGGGCGTGCTGCTCGTGATGACGCACGAGAATGCGATGCGGCTGCCGAACGGCGGCCGTCCGCCGCTGTCGCCACCCGCCGGGCGCCGGCTCACGCTGCTGCAGGACGACGCGGTGCGCTACAGCAACGAGCCCGTCGCGGTCGTCGTCGCCGACACGCTCGAGCATGCGACCGACGCCGCGAATGCGGTGCGCGTGCGCTATCGCGCGAGCAATGCCGCGCTCGATTTCGCGCGCGAGAAGGGCGCTGCACGCGTGCCGCCGAAGCAGCAGGGGCGCGCGATGGATACGCAGCGCGGCGACGTCGAGGCCGGCCTGCGCGAAGGCGCGGTGCGCATCGACGCGACCTACACGACGCCGATGCAGCATCACAACCCGATCGAGCCGCACGCGACGATGGCGCACTGGGACGGGCCGACGCTCACGCTGCACGATGCGACGCAGGGCGTGTCCGGCGCGAGCACCGCGGTGGCCGCGGTCTTCGGCATCGCGCCGGAACAGGTCCGCGTGATTTCACCGTTCCTCGGCGGCGGCTTCGGCTGCAAGGGATCGTCGTGGTCGCACGTGTCGCTGTGCGCGATGGCCGCGAAGCAGGTCGGTCGCCCGGTCCGGCTCGCGCTGACGCGGCCGCAGATGTTCGGCCCGGTCGGGGGCCGGCCGTTCACCGAACAGCGCGTCGTGCTGGCCGCCCGCCACGACGGCACGCTGACCGCGATGCGCCACGACTCGATCGTCACCACGTCGACCTTCGAGGACTGGACGGAGATGTGCGGGATGCCGTCGCGCATCATGTATGCGGTGCCGAACCAGGCGACCACGCACCGGATCGTGGCGCTGAACGTCGGCACGCCGACGTTCATGCGCGCGCCCGGCGAGACGCCCGGCTCGTTCGCGCTCGAATCGGCGATGGACGAACTCGCGTGGCGGCTCGGGATGGATCCGGTCGCGCTGCGGCTCGCGAATTATGCCGAGGTCGATCCGCAGGACGGCAAGCCGTGGTCGAGCAACAAGCTGCGCGAGTGCTACCGCGTCGGCGCGCAACGCTTCGGCTGGTCGCGCCGCACCGGCGCGCCGCGCACGATGCGCGACGGCGACACGCTGATCGGCCTCGGGATGGCGGCCGCCACGTATCCGGCGAACCGCAGCGAGGCGGCCGCGCGTGCGCGCATCCTGCCGGACGGCACGGCCGAAGTGGCGTCGGGCACGCAGGACATCGGTACGGGCACCTACACCGTGATGACGCAGGTCGCCGCCGATGCGCTCGGCTTCGCGCCGCAACACGTGCGTTTCGTGCTCGGCGATTCGAGCCTGCCGCGCGCGCCGGTGTCGGGCGGCTCGCAATCGGCGGCGAGCGTCGCGCCGGCCGTGCGCGAGGCCGCCCTGCAGGCGCGCGCGCAGCTGATCGCGCTGGCGATCGCCGATCCGGGCTCGCCGCTGCACGGCGCCGCGGCCGACGACGTGACGGTCGACGACGGCTGGCTCGTGCATCGCGGCGACCCGTCGCGGCGCGATCCGGCCGCCGCAGTGATCGCGCGGGCGGGCGGCCATCCGATCGACGCGCAGGCGACGACGAAGCCGGGCGACGAGAAGTCGCGCTACGCGTCCCACTCGTTCGGCGCGGTGTTCGCGGAAGTGCACGTCGACGCCGAACTCGGCACGATCCGCGTGCCGCGCATCGTCGGCGTGTACAGCGTCGGCCGCGTGCTCAATGCGAAGACCGCGCGCAGCCAGTTGCTCGGCGGGATGGTGTGGGGGCTCGGCACGGCGCTCGAGGAAGGTTCGCATCTCGACGTGCGGCACGGCCGCTTCACGAATGCGAACCTCGCCGAATATCACGTGCCGGTGAACGCGGATATCGGCGAGTTCGACGTGACCTTCGTCGACGAGAGCGACACGCACTTCAATCCGCTCGGCATCCGCGGTATCGGCGAGATCGGGATCACCGGCGTGCCGGCCGCGATTGCCAACGCCGTCTATCACGCGACGGGCGTGCGCGTGCGCGATCTGCCGATCACGCTCGACAAGGTGGCGATGCCGGCGCGGGCCTGAGCGCGTCAGCGTCGCGGCGTCCTGCGCCGCACTTCGCTGCGCAGCCAGTCGAGCCACGTGCGGATCGCCGCTTCGTGCGGATGGCCGGGGCGCCACACCACGTAGTGCGCATACACGTCGGTCACGCGCACCGTCGACACGCGCACGAGCGTGCCGGCCGCGAGTTCGGGTTCGATCAGCGAGCGGCGCGCGAGCGCGACGCCGCGTCCTTTCAGCGCCGCGTCGATCAGCGCGTTCGCATCGGTGAAGCGCGGCGCGCGCGCGGATTCGACGAGGTCGAGGCGAGCGGCCTGGAACCACGGTTCCCACGGCTGCGCGGGGTGGCGCAGCAGGGTCGCGCGCACGAGATCGGCTGGCGTGCGCGGCGCGATGCCGTCGCGATTGCGGTACGCGGGGCTCGCGACCGGAAAGACCGTCTCGTTCATCAGCTTCTCGGCGACGACGCCCGGCCAGGTGCCAGGCCCGTAGCGCAGCGCGACGTCGATGCGGTCGCGCTTGCGCAGCGGCGCGAGCGCCGCGTCCGGATGCAGCGCGATCGCGATGTGCGGATGCGCGGCCGCGAAGCGCGGCAGGCGCGGCGCGAGCCAGCGCTCGGCGACGCTCGGCAGCACGCTCACGTTCAGCGTGACGTCGCAGGTGCGCGGGCGGTCGCGCACGGCGAGCGCCGGCTCGAACGCGCGTTCGAGCACGCTCAGGCCCTGGCGCACCTGCAGCACGAGCGCGTGCGCGGCATGCGTCGGCGTGGCGCCGTTGCGCTCGCGCGTGAACAGCGGATGACCGAGCTGCGCTTCGAGCGCGCGGATGTGCTGGCTGACCGCGCCCTGCGTGAGCGCGAGTTCGTCGGCCGCGCGCGTGAAGCTCTGCAGCCGCACGGCGGCTTCGAACGCGCGCAGCGTCTGCAGCGGGGGAAGGTGGATGCGTCGCATCACGCATTAGTAGCACTAATGCCCGAGCACGACAATTCATCGTTTGTGGCGGCCGGCCGCGCGCTCCTACACTCGGTTCCGTCTTTCAACGAGTCCACCGGGCAACGCCATCCATGAACGCATATCGTCTCTATCTTTCGCCGGGCGCGTGTTCGCTCGCCGCCCACATCGCGCTCGAGGAAACCGGCGCGCCGTTCGACGTCGAGATCGTGTCCGTGCGCGAGCGGCAGAATCTCGACGCGCGCTATCTCGCGATCAACCCGAAGGCGCGCGTGCCCGTGCTCGCGATTCCGGGCGAGCCGCGCGTGCTGACCGAAACGCCCGCGATCCTCACGTATCTCGCGCGCCGCCATCCGGACGCGCAGCTGCTGCCCCTCGACGATCCGCTGCGCGAGGCGCGCTGCCACGAATGGCTCGCGTGGCTGGTCGGCTGGGTGCACGGCGTCGGCTACGGCACGCTGTGGCGGCCGGGGCGCTTCATCGGCGATCCCGCGCTGCACGGTGCGATCAGTGCGCACGGGCGCGGGCTGATCGACGCCGCGAACGCATCGATCGAAGCCGCGCTCGCCGACGGCCGCACGTGGGCCGAGCCGGGCGGTCATTCGATCGTCGATCCGTTCCTGCTGGTGCTGTATCGCTGGGGCGTCGCGATCGGGCTCGACATGACGCGGCATCCCGCGTGGACCGCGCATGCGCAGCGCGAGGCCGAGCGGCCGGCCGCTCGGCGCGCGGTGGCGCGCGAGCAGGTCTGACACGCGGCCGCGGCTGGCCGGTCGGCGGCATGGCTGCTTCGTTCGACGGGTCGTCCGACGAGTCGTCCGACGAGTCGTTCGGATAACGAAGTTCGGACGTGTCCAATTGCCGTGTCGCGCCCATTCCATTGTAATGAGAATCATTCTCAACATTGGAGTGGAGTGAACATGAGCCGTTGCATTCAGTCGCGCGCGACGCCGCCGCGCCGCGCGAGCGCGTCCGTCGCATTCGCGATGATGACCTGTGCGGCCGCGCCGGCCTGCGCGGACGAGGGCGAGCCGCGGCACGCGCCGCACCTGAACCCGATCTTCGTTCACGGCGAGCGCGACGCGGGTTCGCGCGTCGACCGCTCGGGCTCCGCCAAATATGCGACGCCGCTGCTCGACGTGCCGCAGACGATCACCGTCGTGCCGCGCGTGGTGCTCGACGAACAGCAGGCGCTGAGCCTGCGCGAGGCGCTGTCGAACGTCGCGGGCATCACGTTCAACGCGGGAGAGGGCGGCGGCGGTTCGGGCGACATGTTCAATATCCGCGGCTTCAGCGCGAATGCGAACATGCAGATCGACGGGCTGCGCGACAGTGCGCAGAACAATCGCAGCGACCTGTTCAACATCGAGGCGGTCGAAGTGATCAAGGGGCCGAACTCGGTATTCGGCGGCGCGGGCACGACGGGCGGCTCGGTGAACCTCGTCAGCAAGACGCCGAAGGCCGGTGCGTCCACGGAGGCCGGCACGATGCTCGGCACGTCCGGCTATCGCCGCGTGACGCTCGATGCGAACCGGCCGCTGCCCGGCACCGACGATCGGGCGGCGTTCCGCCTGAACGCGATGGCGCACGTCAACGAAGTGCCGGGCCGCGACGACATCCGCAAGCGGCGCTGGGGTGTCGCGCCGTCGCTGGCGTTCGGTCTCGGCACGCCGACGCGCGTCACGCTCGGCTATTTTCACCAGTACGACAACAACCTGCCCGACTACGGGCTGCCGGCGCACAACGGCCAGGTGCTGGCCGGCGTGTCGCGCGACAGCTATTTCGGCTGGCGCAATCTCGATCGCGAACGCATCACGTCGGACGCGTTCACCGTGAAGGCCGAACACGACGTGTCGTCCAGCCTGAAGGTGCAGAACCTGAGCCGCTATGCGCACCTGAATCGCGACACCGTGATTTCCGCGTCGCACGTGAACCTGCAGGGGCTGCCGCCCGGGCGCTACAAGCCGGCCGGGCCGCAGGGCTACGGCCGCGATGCGTCGACCGCGATGTGGGCGAACCAGACGAACATCACGAGCGAGTTCGCGACGCTCGGGATCGGGCACACGCTCGTCACCGGCTTCGAGATCTCGCGGGAAACGTACGGCCGCACGACCTATTCGTACGGGCTCAACCGGTTCTATCCGGCCGACGGTTTCGCGCTCGCCGCGCCGCCGGGCATCTGGCAAGGGCCCGCGCGGCGCCAGGACAGCGCGCGCAACGACACGGCGCTCGTCGTGAAGGCGCTGTACGCGTTCGACACGATCTCGCTCGGCCGGAATTGGGATGTCGACGTCGGGCTGCGGCACGACTGGATCGACGGCTGGGCGGAAAGTACGCCGGCCGGCAAACCGACCGAGCGCGCGGACAGCGGCGACCGTCATCTGAGCACGCGCGCGGCCCTCGTGTTCAAGCCGACCGACAACGGCCGCGCGTATTTCGCCTATGGCACATCGTTCAACCCGTCTGCCGAATTTCTCGTGACCACCGGCTCCGGCGTGAGCGCGGCGACCGGTGCGCTCGCCCCCGAGAAAAACGAGAGCTTCGAGCTCGGCGCGAAATGGGAAGGGCTCGCGGGCATCGCGCTGAACGGCGCGCTGTTCCAGACCGAAAAGAAGAACGCGCGCGAACGAATGGCCGACGGCGGCTACGCGCTCGTGGGCCGGCAGCGCGTGCGCGGTGTCGAACTCGGTGCCGCCGGCAAGGTGACGCCGCGCTGGGACCTGTTCGCGAACTACACGTATCTGGCGAGCGTCACGCTCAGTTCGCCGGCCACGCCGCGCCGCGGGGGCCAGGCGCTCGGCAACACGCCGCGGCATGCGTTCAACGTGTGGACGACCTATCGATTGCCGGCGGGCTGGACGATGGGCTACGGTTCGCACTTCGTCGGCCGGCGCAACGTGACGTCGCAAGGCGACGGCAAGCTTGGCGCGTACTGGGTGCACAGCCTGATGGCCGGCTACGAGGTGAGCCGCCGGCTGCGCTTCCAGCTGAACGTCGACAACCTGTTCGATCGTGCGTATGTCGAACGCGTGCGGCAGGTGTCGGGAAGCGAATCGCGATCGTCCGCGGTCGAGCTCGGCGACGGCCGCTCGGCGATGCTGTCGGCCGTGTACACGTTCTGAGGGCCCGTGCGGGTTCGGCAAGCCGGCGCAGCGCCGGCCCCCGCTAGCGGGCAAACAGCGGGTACGTCGCGCCCGCGATCAGCGCGGCGGCGAGCCAGACCACGCTCCACGAACTGACGGCGAGCAGCGGCGGAATCGCGAGCGGCGTGGCGAACAACCCGAGATAGACGATCGTGTTCGCCATCCCGAGCGCGGTGCCCGCGTGGTTCGCGCCCGCGAGCGTCGCGAGTTCGGTGTACGCGACGCCGTGCCATGCCGACACGCAAATACCGGCGAACACGAGAATCGCGACGATCGCGGCGAGCGGCACGTGCGGGCTGCCGGCGGTCGCGGCCGCGAGCAGCGCGAACGATCCAGCCGCCACGCACACCGACCCGCGCAGATACGCGCGCCGGTTGCCGTGGCGGTCGGTATGACGACCGCTCCAGACGCGCATCACCATCGCGCCGACCTGCAGCGCGACCATCGCCGCGCTGATGCCGGCGAGGCCGAGCCGGCCGAAATCGTGCAGGAACACGGTCGCGAACGTGAGCACCGCGAACTGCGGCGCACATAGCGCGCCGATGCCGAGCACGATGCGCCACACGCGGCCGCTGGCGAGCGGGCTGCGCGCGGCTGCGGCCGCGGCCGGCGGTTGCTGCGTGGCGGGGCGGTGCGCGGTGGGGCCGTGCGCGGCGGCCGGCGCGTCGGGCGGTTCGTGCAGCCAGCGCCACGTCAGCGCGGCCGATCCGGCACACAGCAGCATCAGCGCACCGTACACCGCGGCGAAGCCGGCATGCGATGCGAGCGACGGCAGCAGCGCCGCGCCGACGCCGCCGCCGAGCGGCACGGCCGTCTGGCGGATGCTCATCGCGAGCCCGCGTTCGCGCTCGCCGAACCAGCGCATCACCGCGCGTCCGCTCGAGCCGTTCACGCTGCCGCCGAGCAGGCCGACGCAGCACATCGCCGCGACGACGCGCATCAGCGGCGGCACCGCATGCGCGCTCGGGACGATCGTGATCACCATCAGCGCCAGCATCGCGGCCGTCGCGACGAGGCCGGTGAGCAACACGCGGCGGTCGCCGAAACGGTCGGCGGCGATCCCCCACGGCAGCTCCGACAGCGCGACGCCGAAGCCGAGCGCGCCGAGCACGAGGCCGAGCGCGCCGTTGTCGAGGTGGTAGGCCGAGCGCATCCACACGGCGGTGGTCGGAATGCCGGCCGCGGCGGCGGAAAAGCTCATGTTCGCGGCGACGCCGGCCGCGAGCACGCGCCAGCGATGGGCCGGGCCGCGCGCATCGTGCGCGGGCGAGGACGGGGAAGCGAGGCAGGAGGTATCCATGGCGACAGAGCCCGTTCGGAAATTGACATCGCCAGTGTGGCGACCTACATTCATCCTGAAAATCGGAAAGTTTTTGATGAATCGTTCGATAAAACGGGATGGTTGAGATGTCCGGACAAGACAATGCCTACGGCGCGGCGTCACTCGCGGCACCCGACGCCGCGCTGGCCCGACCGAACTTCGACGTCGCCGCGTTGCGCAGCCTGGTGGCGGGCGTGGATCTCGGCAGCTTCGCGAAGGCTGCCGATCGCGTCGCGCGTTCGTCGTCGGCGGTGAGCGCGCAGATCCGCAAGCTCGAGGAGCAGGCCGGCACGCCGCTGTTCGTGAAGGCCGGGCGCGGGCTTGCGCTGACCGACGCCGGCGACGCGATGCTGCGCTATGCGCGGCGGATGATCGAACTGAACGACGAAGCGGCCGCGGCCGTGCGCGGCGTGAATCTCGACGGCTGGGTGCGGGTCGGCCTGCAGGAGGATTTCGGCGAGGCGATCCTGCCCGACGTGCTCGGGCGTTTCGCGCGTGCGCATCCGAAGGTGAGGATCGAGGCGCGCGTCGCGCGCAACGCGGAGCTGCTCGAGCGGCTCGACGCGAACCAGCTCGATCTCGCGCTGGTGTGGGGCGATCCGGCGTCGGCGACGCTCGTGTCGCGCGCGGGCATCGACAGCGACGCGATCGCGCAGGTGCCGATGCAGTGGATCGCGGCGGTGGGCGCGGCGGGCTTCGGCATGCCGGACGGTGGCGGCCCGGCGGATGGGGGCGACGACGGCGACGCGAGTCTGCGTGCGATGCGCGCGTCGGCCGAGCCGCTGCCGCTCGTCGTGTTCGACCGGCCGTGCCGGTTCTTCGGCGCGGCGACCGACGCGCTCGACCGCGCGGGCGTGCCGTGGCGCGTCGCGTTCACGACGCCGAGCCTGGCCGGGCTGTGGGCCGCGGCGTCAGCCGGCCTCGGGCTGACGGTGCGCTCGCATTATGGGTTGCCCGCGTCGGTGCGCGTGCTCGACGCGGCGTCGTTCGGGCTGCCGGAACTGCCGAGCCTGCCGCTGATGCTGCTGCGGCGCACGTCGTCGGCGACGCCGACCGTCGAGCGGCTCGCGCGGATCGTCACGCAGGCGGTGCGGGACGCGACGCAGGCAGAAGTGGCGATGCTTGCGGCGTAACGGAACGTTCCGAAGCAGCGGCTCGGTATGCGTCGGCACGCCTCTGCCGATCGGCCGAATGGAGCGATCAGGCGTGCGGATGAGCGCTTCGTCAGCAGCGCCCATTGTCCGAGCCGCGCGTCGCGTCGCGGCCTATGCGGCGGCGCTGTCCGGCGCGATTGCTCCGAGCGTGGCCAGAATTTCGGCCAGCCTGCCCCGCAAGCCGTCGCTCGCCGGCACGAACGGCAGCCGCAACCCGTCCTCGCACCACCCCTGCGCGGCCAGCACCGCCTTCACCGGGGCCGGATTCGGCTCCGCGAACAGCGCCGCGACCAGCGGCTGCAGCGCGACCGACAGCTCGCGCGCGTCGGCGAGCCGGCCGTCGCGCAGCAGCGCATGGATGCGCACGTGCCACTCGGGCAGCACATGCGCGCTGCTCGCGATTGCGCCATGCGCGCCGGCACACAGCGCAGCGAAGTTCTGGTTGTCGTCGCCGGAAAGGATCGCGAGCGGGGTGTCGTGCACGAGCCGGCTCATTCGGTCGAGCGTGCCGCCGCATTCCTTGATGCCCGCGACGCGCGGGTCGCGCGCGAGCGCCTGCAGCGTCTCCAGTTCGACGTTCACGCCGGTGCGGTACGGGATGTTGTAGACGAGGACCGGCAGGTCGGCCGCGTCGACGATCGCTTCCACGTGGCGGCGGATGCCGTCCTGCGTCGGCCGAACGTAGACGGGCGGCGTGACGAGCAGCCCGTCGGGCCGCAGCGCGGCGAGCTCGCGTGCGCGGGCGGCCGCGAAGTGCGTCGCGCTCGCGGTGAGCCCGACGACGACCGGCAGGCCGGGCACCGCATCGCGCAACGTCGCGAACACGGCGTCCTGTTCGCGCGCGTCGAGCAGCACGCCTTCACCGGTCGTCGCGCCTGCGACGAACCCCGCGATACCCGCCGCCGCATAGTGACGCGCGAGTCGCGCGAGCGCGCCGTGGTCGACCTCGCCGTCATGGAACGGCGTGATGATTGGCAGCCAGATACCTTCGAAACGTGTGTGCATGCAAAGCCTCATGGTGGAAACGGAGTGGGAAGGAACCGTTCCGCCGGCGATGTGCCGGAGCGAGGCGTGCGAGCGAGGAAAAGAAACGACCTGCGGGCATCCCGTCCGGCATTCGCCTGACGGGACGCGACATCCCCGTCAGTCGAGGAGTCGTTTTTTCAGTTTCAGCCCGGCCGCGCGCGCACCTGCCGCGATGGCGGCAAGGATCGACGACGAGCGCAGGGCAGCGGACATGGATGAACCGTGAAAAGGGCTGAGCGGCGATCTTAACATCGGAGCCGGCGCGCACGCGAGCGTGCATGCGCCGGTTAGCAGAATTCGAGATTTGCTTTCCACGACAGATTGGAAGGCGCGCAGCGCCCGGCCGCTAGAATGCCCGCTTACGTTTCGATGACAGCGCGCACGCGTGCCGTCACGCACCTTCAACACCACTGGAAACGGGGCATATCACGATGGCAAGCATCAAGGGGATCGGTCGCTGGCTGCACACGGGCACCGCGGCGGCGCTGGTCGTGGCGGCAACGGCCGCGCACGCGGACACGTCGATCCTGAACGTGTCGTACGACGTGACGCGCGAGCTGTACAAGGACATCAACTCGGGCTTCGCCGCCGCGTACAAGCAGAAGACGGGCGAAACCGTGACGATCAAGCAGTCGCACGGCGCGTCGAGCGCGCAGGCGCTGTCGGTACTGCAGGGGCTGCAGGCCGATGTCGTGACGATGAACCAGCCGAACGACATCGACCTGCTCGCCGAGCGCGGCCAGTTGCTGCCGAAGGACTGGCGCGCGCGGTTCCCCGACAGCAGCTCGCCGTACTCGACGACGATGGTGTTCCTCGTGCGCAAGGGCAACCCGAAGGCGATCAGGGACTGGAGCGATCTCGCGAAGCCGGGCGTGCAGGTGGTCATCGCGAACCCGAAGACGTCCGGCAACGGCCGCTACGCGTATCTCGCCGCATGGGGCTACCAGAAGCAGAAGGGCGCGACCGACCAGCAGGCGCTCGACTTCGAGAAGGCGATCTTCCGCAACGTGCCGGTGCTCGACTCGGGCGGCCGTGGCGCGACGACGACCTTCACGCAGCGCGGCATCGGCGACGTGCTCGTCACGTTCGAGAACGAAGTCGCGCTGATGGACACGGGCGCGTCGGGGGCGGAATTCGACGCCGTGTACCCGTCGGCGAGCATCCTCGCGGAGCCGCCCGTCGCCGTCGTCGACAAGGTCGCCGACAAGAAGGGCACGCGCAAGATCGCGCAGGCGTATCTCGACTACCTGTACACGCCGCAGGCGCAGGAGATCATCGCGCAGCACCATCTGCGCCCGCGCGACGCGAACGTGCTGAAGAAGCATGCGGCCGAGTTCAAGCCGCTGAAGACGTTCAGCGTCGAACAGGTTTTCGGCAGCTGGGCGAACGCGCAGAAAACCCACTTCGCCGACGGCGGCACGTTCGATCGCGTGATTGTCGACCGCAAGTAGGCACGCCGCACGCCGCGTGCGTGCCGGCAGGATGACCGCGCAGCCGGCCGCCGATGCGGCCGGCTTTTTTTTCGCGCCGGCGCGCGCAAGGCCACTGCGCATCGCTCGCGCCGCACGCGCAACGCCGCCCCGCATCGTTGCGCATTCCCGGCCGCCGCCCCGCGTGCTACGCTCATCGCCTTCTTGCTTCCGGCCTCGCGCGATGAACGTCGATTCGTCCTCCCCAGCTTCCCGCGGCCGTGGCCGCAAGCTCTGGTCGGGCACCCGCCCCGTTGTCGCATACGGGATGCCGCCGCTGGGCTGGCGCGACCTCTATCACCGTGCGCTGACGGTGAGCTGGCCCGTATTCTTCCTGTCGCTCGCAATATTGTTCCTGCTGCTCAACGGCGGCTTCGCGGCGCTCTATCTGCTTGGCCACGACGCGATCGCGAACCAGTCGCCGGCAGGCTTCGTCGGCGCGTTCTTCTTCAGCGTCGAGACGCTCGCGACGGTCGGCTACGGCGACATGCATCCGCAGAGCGTCTACGCGCACGTGGTCTCGACGTTCGAGATCTTCATCGGGATGTCGGGCATCGCGCTGGCGACCGGGCTCGTGTTCGCGCGGTTTTCGCGGCCGCAGGCGAAGATCCTGTTCGCGCGGCTGGCGATCGTGCGCCCGCTGAACGGGCGGATGACGCTGATGGTGCGTGCCGCGAATGCGCGCCAGAACGTGATCGCCGAAGCGCAGGCCAAGCTGCGGCTGATGCGCGTCGAGGGGACGCACGAGGGTTACACGCTGCGCAAGATCCATGACCTGCCGCTCGTGCGCAGCGAGCATCCGATCTTCCTGCTCGGCTGGAACCTGATGCACGTGATCGACGAAACGAGCCCGCTGTTCGGCGAGACGGCCGAATCGCTCGCCGCGCGCGACGCGACGCTGCTGATCACGATCGAGGGCTCGGACGAGACGACCGCGCAGGTCATGCAGGCGCGCTACTCATGGACGCATGCGGACATCCGCTGGCGTCACCGCTATGTCGACCTGATGCATGACGAAGACGGCATCACGCATATCGACTACACGCATTTTCACGAGGTCGTGCCGGTCGACGCCGAGAGTGACGAACGCGGTTCGCCGGGTGTGATCGAGAGCGGCCCGGCGGCGCAGGCGTCCGGGCCCGCTGCATGACGTTGGCGACCGGCGCTAACGGGCGCCGGCGCCCGGATGCGGCCGCCGCCACCGACCGCCGCCACCGACTGCCGCGCCGCGCGCGCGTTACGGATGCAGCAGACGCGCCGCTTCCCGCTGTTCGACCGCCATCGCGCGGCGATGGCCGTCGCGGTCCTCGGCGCGCGTGACGTAGTCGCCGAGCACGCCTTCGTGCGGCAGCAGGTGCGCGTCGAACGCGATCTTCAGCGTGCTGGCGAGCAGCAGGTCGGCCGCGGTGAAGCGGTCGCCGACGAGCCAGCGGCTGTGAGCGAGCGTTTGCGCGAGCGCACGTTGCACCCGCGTGATGTTGCCCCAGCCGAACGCGACCGGATTGCCCGACGCGCCGGTGAATTTCTCGGCCATCGCCGGTTCGAGGCAGGTGGGTGTGAAGAACATCCACTGCAGGAAGCGGCCGCGCAGCGGATCGTCCGGCGCGATGCCGAGCCCGGCGCCAGGGCAGCGATCGGCGAGATAGAGCAGCACCGCGCCCGATTCGGCGAACGGCTCGCTGCCGTCGTCGAGCGCGGGCAGCTTGGCCATCGGATTGACCTGGACGAACGCGTCGCTCCCCTGTTCGTGCGAACGCAGGTCGATCGGCACAAGCTCGTAGACGGCGCCGATTTCCTCCAGCATCCACAGCGCCCGGAATGCCCGGGTTTTGGGCCAGTAGTAGAGCTTCATCGCGCCTCCGCTTTTGGATGTGCGTGTCGGTTCGGGGGATGCTCAAGCGTACCCGAGCGGAAGAGGTTCGGACAGGGGCGGGCGGTGCGTCGCGGCGGATCGTGGCTCGGTGGCGGATGGCGCGTCGCGCGGGTTCGATCGGTTAGGAATGGGCGGGGAGTTTCCCGCAGAGCCCCGTTCGACGGTAGTTCATGATTTAACTAGTAATAAATTAACTAGTTATGAATCGATGAAAGATTGCTCGGCTGAAACGAGCGCGACTACAGGGTTATGGCGACCTTTGGGCCGTGTCTGCGCACCGGCGCATGAGCCCCGGACGATGGTCGTCGACGGACAATGAAACGCGGAAAACCGGGTCATCTGGCGCGGGTCGCCCGAATCGTCGAATTCCAAGACCACGGAATCGCATGCACTGCATGCCGATTCGATCGCACATGGAGAACAGCAACGAATGGCGAACGACGATCGCACCACGATCATTCCCCGGCGCACGCCGGAATCGGCCGCGATGCGGGCCGAGCTTGCGCGAACGATGGTAATCGTCGCCCGGCTCAACCGTCTGACGTTCGACGATGCGCCCGAAGTCCGCACTTTGTTCGGAGAACTGATCGGCACGCCGATGGACGACGGCTTCATGCTGATCCCGCCGTTCTACGCGACGGGCGGTGCCGACACACGAATCGGCCGCAACGTGTTCATCAACCAGAACTGCACCTTCTATGACCTTGGCGGACTCGACATCGGCGACGACGTGATGATCGGGCCGAACGTCAGCCTCATCACGTCGGGCCATCCGGTCGAGCCGTCCCGCCGGCGCGACTTCGTCGTCGCGCGGCCGATCGTGATCGGGAACAACGTGTGGATTGGCGCGGGCGCGACGATCATCGGCGGCGTGACGGTCGGCGAGAACTCGGTGATCGGCGCGGGTTCCGTCGTGACGCGCGACGTTCCGCCGGATACGCTGGTCGGCGGAAACCCGGCGCGGATCATCCGTTCGATTGCCGAGTGACCGGGGCTGCGGGCCGCGCCCGCGGCGGTGCGCATGTGGACAACAGGGTTTTCGGTGCACTCAAAACGCTGTGGATGCGAACGGTGAGTGTGTGGCCGGAGGCAGAATCGGCGGGGCTTCGCGGCATTCGACATCGGTTGCGGGCAGGTGCATGAGCCGACATTGCCGATGCGCGGGCCGCACATTCCTGCGCGGCGTCGGCTGTGGATATCCAGGCGTCCAAATCACTCGACGCGCTGTGATTTTCATCGGTGAGCGCAACGCAGGGTGTGGACAACCGAGGCCCCGAACGACGAAAAATGCTGTGCTTTCGAAGGGTGAGCGTCGGCGGCCGGTTGCGCGTGAGGCTTGCCTGGTGCGGACTTCCGGGAGTCGTGCGGATGTCGCACGAGAATTCGGGGCGCCGCGCATTCTAACGGCACGCGCGGATCGGCGATAGATCCGGACGCATATCGCGGTGTGGATATCTCGCACCCGAATTCACTCGAAGCGCTGTGTATTTCAATGGTGAGCGTCGGTGACCGATTGCGCGTGAGGGTTGCCGGGTGCGGACTTCCAGGCATCGCGCGGGTGTCGCGCGAGAATTCGGGGCGCCGCGCATTCTAACGGCACGCGCGGATCGGCGATAGATCCGGACCCGTATCGCGGTGTGGATATCTCGCAGCCGAATTCACTCGAAGCGCTGTGTATTTCAATGGTGAGCGTCGGCGGCCGATGCGCGTGAGGCTTGCCTGGTGCGGATTTCGAGGCATCGCGCGGGTGTCGCGCGAGATTCGGGGGCGCCGCGCATTCTAACGGCACGCGCGGATTGGTGATAGATCAGGACGCATATCGCGGTGTGGATATCTCGCAGCCGTATTCACTCGAAGCGCTGTGTATTTCAATGGTGAGCGTCGGTGACCGATTGCGCGTGAGGCTTGTCCGGTGAGGACCTCCGCGAGTCGCGTGGGTGTCGCGCGAGATTCGGGGGCGCCGCGCATTCTAACGGCACGCGCGGATTGGTGATAGATCCGGACCCGTATCACGGTGTGGATATCTCGCAGCCGAATTCACTCGAAGCGCTGTGTATTTCGATGGTGAGCGTCGGCGGCAGATCGAGCCGCGTGCCCGTTTCCGATCGTCGACACGGTTTCGAGGGTCGCGCATTCTAACCGCACTCGGGATCGCGCGGTCCATTCGAGTCCGTGAGCCGATGCGGATAGCCGGTCGCGGAAGCTAGTCGGCGTGCTGTGTATTTCCGCGGTGAGGGCGGCTGTGCCGCGTCTGCGCGAATTCGGATGCATGGGCCGCCGAACGGTTTGGGAGCGCGGGCGTTCGCGCTGAAGCGGCGCCCTCGGGCGACAGGATCCCCACGCTCACCCTTGAATTTCACAACGTCTCGGCTGCTCTCGGGTTGGGCTGTCCACATCCGAATCAGCGCCGTCATTCGATCGTCGCGCCGCCGCTCACCGATGGAATTCACAGTGTTTGGTGTCGTCGCGGATCGAGCGATTCGCACCCGAATCGGCGTGCTCGTTTGATTGTCTGCTGTCCCTCACCGTCGAAATTCACAGCGTTTAGGGTCGTCGCGGAGTGGGCTGTTCGCCCCCGAATTGGACGCCCTTGTTCGAGCGCGCGCCGCCACTCACCGTCGAAATTCACAGCGTTTGGAGTCGTCGCGGAACGAGCTGTCCACACCCGAATCGGCATCCTCATTCGAGCGCGTGCCGTCACTCACCGTCGAAATTCACAGGGTTCGGAGTGTCCGCGGGCGGCGATATCCACACCCGGATTGGCGCCCCGTTCGACCGCGCAACCGCACGCACCAAGGCCGGACGGACATGTGGATATCCTGCAGCCGAATCGACTCACGACCCTGTGCATCCGGAAGGTGAGAGCGAACGTCCCAGCGGCGAGGGAGGGATGCGGCGGTGTGGATATCTCCTGCCGGCATCGAATCGTCGCGCTGTGGATTTCAACGGTGAGCGTCGGAATCCGCTTGAGCTGCGGACCGATCGAGGTGTGGACATCCGGCCCCCGGCGCGACTCGAAACCCTGTGCGATTGAACGGTGAGCGCGATCACCAACTCGGCCGGCAACCCCCGGCATTGTGGACATCCCGAGCCCGCAACCAATCCGAACGCTGTGCATTCCATCGGTGAGCGCGCGGCCGTTTCGCGCCCAAACCCTTGTCGCACGGGCCGCGAGCACCCGCCGTCGCGCCCGCGCGCTGCGTCCCGCTCATCTCCAGCCATTTCGACGCAAGCGCCCCCCCATCCCGACCGACCCCCAACCGCCGCCCACCATCCCGCGCGAAAACTCTCTCAATTCCCGCCCGAAACCTGCGCAGTTTTTCTCACTTCGGCGCCGCCCGAGCAAGATGAGAAAAAACTTTCTCGCGTCCCCGCGAAAAAATAGAGCCATCCAGCCACCTCCGGCCGGCGTCGTCCGACGCCCCGGTGCGCGGCCCAGAACAGCACAATCAGGAGACATCCCCCATGACCGCCCGCCTGCCTGTCGACGGTACGCCCGCTCTATCCGACTATCGTCTGACCGACAACCTGACCGCCACGCGCGGCCGGATCTTCCTCACCGGCACGCAGGCGCTGGTGCGCCTGTTGCTGATGCAGCGCGCATCCGACGTCGCGCAGGGACTCAACACGGCCGGCTTCGTCAGCGGCTACCGCGGTTCGCCGCTCGGGATGGTCGACCAGCAGCTGTGGAAGGCGCAGAAGCTGCTCGACGGCAGCGGCGTGCGCTTCCTGCCCGCGATCAACGAGGAACTCGGCGGCACCGCGGTGCTCGGCACGCAGCGCGTCGAGGCTGACCCGGAGCGCACCGTCGATGGCGTGTACGCGATGTGGTACGGCAAGGGCCCCGGCGTCGATCGCGCCGGCGACGCGCTGAAGCACGGCAACGCATACGGTTCGTCGCCGCACGGCGGCGTGCTGGTGGTGGCGGGCGACGACCATGGCTGCGTGTCGTCGTCGATGCCGCACCAGAGCGACTTCGCGATGATCGCGTGGCACATGCCGGTCGTGAACCCGTCGAACATCGCCGACATGCTCGAGTTCGGCCTGTACGGCTGGGCGCTGTCGCGCTATTCGGGCGCATGGGTCGGCTTCAAGGCGATCTCGGAGACGGTCGAGTCCGGCTCGACCGTCGACCTCGACGCGCTGCAGACGCAATGGCCGGCGCCGGCGGGCTTCACGCCGCCGGCGGGCGGCCTGCACAACCGCTGGCCCGACCTGCCGAGCCTTACGATCGAGGCGCGCCTCGCCGCGAAGCTCGACGCGGTGCGCCACTTCGCGCGCACCAACAGCATCGACAAGTGGATCGCGCCGAGCGCGCAGGCGAACGTCGGCATCGTCACCTGCGGCAAGGCGCACCTCGACCTGATGGAAGCGCTGCGCCGTCTCGACCTGACGGTGGCCGACCTCGACGCGGCCGGCGTGCGGATCTACAAGGTCGGCCTGTCGTATCCGCTCGAGATGACGCGCATCGAGACCTTCGTCGACGGGCTCGCCGAAGTGCTGGTGATCGAGGAGAAGGGCCCTGTCGTCGAGCAGCAGATCAAGGACTACCTGTACAACCGCGCGGACGGCGCCCGCCCGCGCGTGCTCGGCAAGCACGATGCGCAGGGTGCCTGCCTGTTGTCCGAACTCGGCGAGCTGCGGCCGTCGCGGATCCTGCCGGTGTTCGCCGAATGGCTCGCGCGCCACAAGCCGGCGCTCGATCGCCGCGAACGCGTCGTCGATCTCGTCGCGCCGCGGATCCTGTCGAACGAGGCGGACGCGGTGAAGCGCACGCCGTACTTCTGCTCGGGCTGCCCGCACAACACGTCGACGAAGGTGCCGGAAGGCTCGATCGCGCAGGCCGGCATCGGCTGCCACTTCATGGCGTCGTGGATGGAGCGCGACACGACGGGCCTGATCCAGATGGGCGGCGAGGGCGTCGACTGGGCTGCGCACGCGATGTTCACCAACACGAAGCACGTGTTCCAGAACCTCGGCGACGGCACCTACTTCCACTCTGGCATCCTCGCGATCCGCCAGGCGGTCGCCGCGAAGGCGAACATCACGTACAAGATCCTCTACAACGACGCGGTCGCGATGACGGGCGGCCAGCCGGTCGACGGCAGCATCTCGGTGCCGCAGATCGCGCGGCAGGTCGAGGCGGAAGGCGTGTCGCGCTTCGTGGTGGTGTCCGACGAACCGGAGAAGTACGACGGCCATCACGGGCAGTTCCCGGCCGGCACGACGTTCCATCACCGCAGCGAGCTCGACACCGTGCAGCGCGAGCTGCGCGAGACGCCGGGCGTCACCGTGCTGATCTACGACCAGACCTGCGCGGCCGAGAAGCGTCGCCGCCGCAAGAAGGGCGAGTTCCCCGACCCGGACAAGCGCCTGTTCATCAACGACGCGGTGTGCGAAGGCTGCGGCGACTGCGGCGTGCAGTCGAACTGCCTGTCGGTCGAGCCGCTCGAGACGCCGCTCGGCCGCAAGCGTCGCATCGACCAGTCGTCGTGCAACAAGGACTACTCGTGCGTGAACGGCTTCTGCCCGAGCTTCGTGACGGTCGAAGGCGCGGCACTGAAGAAGGCCGCGGGCGCGGCGTTCGACGAGGCGGCGCTCGCCGCGCGCGTCGATGCGCTGCCGGTGCCCGCGACGCATCTCGACGCGGCGCCGTTCGACATGCTCGTGACGGGCGTCGGCGGCACGGGCGTCGTGACGGTCGGCGCGCTGATCAGCATGGCCGCGCATCTCGAAGGCAAGAGCGCATCGGTGCTCGACTTCATGGGCTTTGCGCAGAAGGGCGGCTCGGTGCTGTCGTTCGTGCGGATCGCGTCGAGCGACAAATGGCTGAACCAGGTGCGCATCGACACGCAGCAGGCCGACGTGCTGCTCGCGTGCGACATGGTCGTCGGCGCGAGTGCCGAGGCGCTGCAGACGGTGCGCCACGAGCGTTCGCGGATCGTCGTCAACACGCACCGGATTCCGAACGCATCGTTCGTGCAGAATCCCGACGCAAACCTGCACGCGGATGCGCTGCTCGAGAAGATGCATCACGCGGCCGGCGACGGCTACCTGTCGAGCTGCGACGCGCAGGCGCTTGCCGCGAAATTCCTCGGCGACTCGATCGGCGCGAACATCCTGATGCTCGGCTACGCGTGGCAGCTCGGCCTCGTGCCGGTGTCGCTCGCCGCGATGATGCGCGCGATCGAACTGAACAACGTCGCGGTGCCGATGAACAAGCTCGCGTTCTCGATCGGCCGGATGGCGGCCGGCGACGCGGCGGGCCTCGATGCATTGTGGAACGCGCGTCACACGGTGGCCGCGCAGGCCGCGCCGGAGACGCTCGCCGAACTGATCGCCGATCGCGAAGCGCGCCTCGACGCATACGGCGG
>NC_008385.1 GCF_000203915.1 Burkholderia ambifaria AMMD | reverse complement strand
GGCATACAGGGCATACGGAATGACCGACCAGAAACCAGAACACAACAGCATCAAGGAACGGGCGAAGAAGAAGCTCGAACGCGACATGGGGCCGGAGCTGCTGGCCGCCCTCAACGATCCCAAGACCGTTGAAATCATGCTCAACGCGGACGGCAAGCTCTGGCTCGAACGCCTGGGCGAGCCGATGAAGTGCATCGGCACGCTGCGCGTCGCGCAGGCGCAAGCCATCATCGAAACCATCGCGGGCTACCACGGCAAGGAAGTCACGCGCTCCAAGCCGATCCTGGAAGGCGAGCTGCCCCTTGATGGCAGTCGCTTCGCCGGCCAGCTCCCGCCGGTTGTGCCCGCACCCACCTTCGCCATTCGGAAGAAGGCCGTCGCCATCTTCACGCTCGATCAGTACGTCGAACGCGGAATCATGACCGCGCCGCAGCGCGAGGCATTGATTGCAGCGGTGCGCGCGCACCGGAACATCCTTGTGATCGGCGGCACCGGCTCGGGCAAGACCACGCTGGTGAACGCGATCATCAACGAGATGGTGATTCAAGACCCGACCGAGCGGGTTTTCATCATCGAGGACACCGGCGAAATCCAGTGCGCCGCCGAGAACTACGTCCAGTACCACACCAGCATCGACGTGAACATGACGGCGCTGCTGAAAACCACCCTCCGCATGCGCCCCGACCGAATCCTGGTCGGCGAGGTGCGCGGCCCCGAAGCCCTTGATCTGTTGATGGCCTGGAACACCGGGCACGAAGGAGGTGCTGCAACCCTGCACGCAAACAACGCCAAAGCTGGATTGGATCGGCTCGCCATGCTCATCAGCATGCACCCCGATTCCCCGAAACCCATTGAACCGCTTATCGGCGAGGCGGTTCACGTGGTTGTTCATATCGCCCGCGTCGAAGGCTCGCGGCGCATCCAGGAAATCTTGGAGGTTTCCGGGTTCGCCAACGGCCAGTACATCACCAAAACCCTCTGACTAGGAGTTACGACCAATGCAAGCAACCTTCCCGGCATTCCGCCTCAACCGCAACGCCCTGTTCTACATGGGCCTCTTCGCCCTCCTGGCGTTCTTCCTGCTGGCCCCCCAGCACGCATTCGCCTCCGAGGGCACCGGCGGCTCTCTGCCGTATGAGAGCTGGCTGACCAACCTCCGCAACTCCGTCACCGGCCCGGTGGCCTTCGCGCTGTCGATCATCGGCATCGTGGTCGCCGGCGGCATCCTGATCTTCGGCGGCGAACTCAACGGCTTCTTCCGCACGTTGATCTTCATCGTCCTGGTCATGGCCCTGCTGGTCGGCGCGCAGAACATGATGAGCACGTTCTTCGGCCGTGGCGCGGAAATCGCCGCCCTGACCGATGGCGCGCTGCACCAGGTCAAGGTCGCCGCGCTGGACGTGGCCGGCTTCCCCGGCGAAGCCGTCATGCGCTGGGCCGAGCGCGGCCACATCGCGGGGTAAGTCATGGCTCTGCGCGCGATCCCCATCCGTAGGGCCGGCAACCGAGAAAACCTGTTCATGGGCGGGGATCGTGAGCTGGTGATGTTCTCGGGCCTGCTGGCCGGCGCGCTGATTTTCAGCGCCCAAGAAGTGAGGGCAACGGTGTTCGGCATCGCCTTGTGGTTCGGCGCGCTCTTCGCGCTGCGCCTCATGGCGAAGGCCGATCCGAAGCTGCGACACGTGTACCTGCGGCACCGCCGGTACAAGCCGTACTACCCGGCTCGCAGCACGCCCTTCCGTGACAACACGCCGAGTCAAGGGAAGCAATACAAATGATCGAAGCAATCGCAATTGCCATTGCTGTGCTCGGTGCGGTTCTGTTGCTCATCCTCTTTGCCCGCATCCGGGCTGTCGATGCCGAGCTGAAGCTCAAGAAGCATCGCGCCAAGGATGCCGGCCTGGCCGATCTGCTCAATTACGCCGCCGTGGTCGATGACGGCGTGATCGTGGGCAAGAACGGCTCCTTTATGGCCGCCTGGCTGTACAAGGGGGATGACAACGCCAGCAGCACCGAGGAACAGCGGGAAATGGTGTCGTTCCGCATCAACCAGGCCCTGGCGGGCCTGGGGAACGGCTGGATGGTGCATGTCGATGCTGTGCGTCGGCCTGCGCCGAACTACTCGGAGCGGGGCGTGTCATCGTTCCCCGACTCCGTTTCCTTCGCCATTGACGAGGAACGCCGGCGCTTGTTCGAGGGCCTGGGCGCGATGTTCGAGGGCTACTTTGTCCTGACCGTCACGTGGTTCCCGCCAGTGCTGGCCCAGCGCAAGTTTGTCGAACTCATGTTCGATGACGATGCGGTGGCTCCCGACCATACGGCGCGCACTACGGGCCTGATTGCGCAGTTCAAGCGCGAGATCACCAGCCTGGAATCGCGCCTGTCCTCGGCGGTCAAGATGACGCGCCTGCGCGGCCAAAAAGTCGTGTCGGAAGAGGGCAGGGAAGTCACGCACGATGACTTCCTGAGCTGGTTGCAGTTCTGCGTGACGGGCCTCCATCACCCGGTCATGCTGCCCAGCAATCCGATGTACCTCGATGCGGTAATCGGCGGGCAAGAGCTGTGGGGCGGCGTCGTGCCCAAGATCGGGCGCAAGTTCATCCAGGTGGTCGCCATCGAAGGCTTCCCCTTGGAGTCAACGCCTGGGGTGCTCTCGGCCCTGGCCGAGCTGCCCAGCGAATACCGCTGGTCGAGCCGCTTCATCTTCATGGATCAGCACGAGTCCTTGAAGCACCTGGACAAGTTCCGCAAGAAGTGGAAGCAGAAGATTCGCGGCTTCTTCGATCAGGTGTTCAACACGAATACCGGCTCGATCAACCAGGACGCGGCCGCGATGGTCGGCGACGCCGAGGCGGCCATCGCCGAGGTCAACAGCGGCTTGGTGGCGGCCGGCTACTACACCAGCGTGGTCGTGCTGATGGACGAGGATCGGGAGCGCCTGGCGGCCTCCGCGCTCCTGGTCGAGAAGGCCGTCAACCGCCTGGCCTTCGCGGCCCGTATCGAGACGATCAACACGCTCGATGCGTACCTGGGCAGCTTGCCCGGCCACGGCGTCGAGAACGTGCGCCGGCCGCTCATCAACACGATGAACCTGGCCGACCTGCTGCCGACAAGCTCGATCTGGACGGGCAGCGCCACGGCTCCGTGCCCGATGTACCCGCCGCTGTCGCCGGCGCTCATGCACTGCGTGACGGTGGGCGCTACGCCGTTCCGCCTGAACCTGCACGTGCGCGACCTGGGCCACACCTTCATGTTCGGCCCGACCGGCGCAGGCAAATCGACGCACCTGGGCATCATCGCCGCGCAGCTCCGTCGCTACGCCGGCATGTCGATCTACGCCTTCGACAAGGGCATGTCGATGTACCCACTCGCGGCCGGCATCCGCGCGGCCACGAAGGGCAAGAGCGGCCTGCATTTCACGGTGGCCGCCGACGATGACCGCCTGGCGTTCTGCCCGCTCCAGTTCCTCGAAACGAAGGGGGATAGGGCCTGGGCGATGGAGTGGATCGACACCATCCTGGCGTTGAACGGCGTCAACACCACGCCGGCGCAGCGCAACGAGATCGGCAACGCGATCATGAGCATGCACGCCAGCGGCGCGCGCACGCTCTCCGAGTTCTCGGTGACGATTCAGGACGAGGCGATCCGCGAGGCCATCAAGCAGTACACGGTGGACGGCTCGATGGGCCACCTGCTCGACGCCGAAGAGGACGGCCTGTCGCTGTCCGACTTCACGGTGTTCGAGATCGAAGAGCTGATGAACCTGGGCGAGAAGTTCGCGCTGCCGGTGCTGCTCTACCTGTTCCGCCGCATCGAGCGCGCACTGAAAGGCCAGCCCTCCGTCATCATCCTGGACGAAGCCTGGTTGATGCTGGGCCACCCCGCGTTCCGCGCCAAGATCAGGGAATGGCTCAAGGTGCTGCGCAAGGCCAACTGCCTTGTGCTGATGGCGACGCAAAGCCTCTCCGACGCGGCCAACTCGGGCATCTTGGACGTGATCGTGGAATCGACCGCGACCAAGATTTTCCTGCCCAACGTCTACGCCAGGGATGAGGACACATCGGCGCTCTATCGCCGTATGGGCCTCAACGCGCGTCAGATCGAAATCCTGGCGACTGCCATTCCGAAGCGTCAGTACTACTACGTCTCGGAGAACGGCCGCCGTCTCTATGACCTTGCCCTGGGGCCGATGGCCCTGGCCTTCGTCGGTGCGTCCGACAAGGAATCGGTCGCCACCATCAAGAGCCTCGAAGCCAAGTTCGGCCACGAATGGGTGCATGAGTGGCTGGCCGGCCGTGGGCTGAATCTCAACGACTACCTGGAGGCCGCATGAGCATCGCCGACACCCTCAAGGGCTTGATCTTCAAGAAGCCCGCCAACTCCGCCGAGCCGCGCGATCCGCGCCGCTCGAAGGAACCGCTCGCCGGCGGCCGCCGTGCGGGCGAGGCCGAGAACCCCTACCTGGCCGCGCGCCGCACCTGGAACGATCACGTGGGCGGCGTCGTCTCGCAGCGCCAAACCTGGCAGGTGATCGGCATCCTGTCGCTGTTGATCGCGCTGGCCGGCGTGGGTGGCGTGATCCACATCGGCAGCCAGTCGAAGTTCATCCCCTACGTGGTCGAGGTGGACAAGCTGGGCCAGACGGTGGCCGCCGGCCCGGTGCAGGCCGCAGGGAAGGCCGATCCGCGTGTCATCCACGCCGCCGTTGCGGACTGGATGAGCTGCGCGCGCATGGTGTCGCCTGACGTGGCCTTGCAGCGCAAGTGCGTGTTCAAGGCGTACTCGATGCTCGCCCCCAACGATCCGGCGACGCCAAAGATGAACGAGTGGTTGAACGGCACGCCCGATTCCAGCCCGTTCAAGCGCGCCGAGAAGGAAATGGTCAGCGTCGAGATCAAGACCGTCATCCCGCAAACGCCCGACACCTGGCAAGTCGAGTGGGTGGAAACCACGCGCGACCGCCAAGGCACGCTGAAAGGTCAGCCCGTCACCTGGCGCGCGCTCGTGACTACCTACATCGCCGAGGTCACGCCCAACACCACCGATGAGCAACTGCGGAACAACCCGTTGAGCATCTACGTGCGTGATTACTCCTGGTCCCGCATCCAATGAATTCGAGGTCATCCACCATGAAGAAAACCCTCTCCGCTTTGATCGTGGGCGCTGCTGTGGCGGTGCCCTCCCTGGCTCTGGCCGCCCCTGGCGACGACATTGCCGACAAGTATTTCAACAAGACCAACCCGACGCTGACCGCTCAAGAGCGCGCGGCGCTCGCCATCGCCAAACGGTGGGAAGCGGGGTCGGCGACCGGCATCAAGCCGGTGGCCGGCTCGGGCGGTGCCATCAAGTTCGTGTACGGCGCGCAGCAGCCGAGCATCGTTTGCGCGGTGCTCCAGGTGTGCGACGTGGCCTTGCAGCCCGGCGAACAAGTGAACTCGATCAACCTGGGCGACACGGCCAGGTGGACGGTGGAACCGGCCATCACCGGCAGCGGCGCGACCGAGGTTCAGCACCTCATCATCAAGCCGATGGACGTGGGCCTCGAAACCAGCCTGGTTGTGACCACGAACCGCCGCAGCTACCACTTCCGCCTGCGCTCGCATCGCACCGAGTACATGCCGCAAGTCTCGTTCACGTACCCCGAGGAAGCGCAAGCCAAGTGGGACGCGATCCAGCGCCGCGAGAAGCAGGAACGCACCGACAACACCCTGCCGGCGACGGGCGAGTACCTGGGCGATCTCTCGTTCGACTATGAGCTGTCCGGGTCGGCGAGCTGGAAGCCTGTGCGCGTCTACAACGATGGCCGCAAGACCATCATCGAAATGCCCGGCACGATGCAGCAGACCGAAGCGCCGACGCTCCTGGTCGTGCGCAAAGAGGGCGGCTTGTTCACCGACGACGAAACGGTGCTGGTCAATTACCGCGTGCAGGGCAATCGCTACATCGTGGACACGGTGTTTGACCGCGCGATCCTGATTGCCGGTGTTGGCAGTAGCCAAGACCGCGTGACCATCAGCCGGAGGAAGTGACCATGCGCAAGATCGTCTCTCTCGCGCTGCTCGCCCTCGCCCTGGGCCTCGGCGGCTGCGCAACCACCAGCCAGTACGGCAACTTCGTCCAGTCGGCCGCGCTCGATCAGCAGAAGCTCGCCACCGACGCGGTGCAGCAGCTCGCCACGCTGTACGCGCCGGCGCGCACGCGCCTGGAGCTGCAACAGCCGACGCCCGATCCGTTCGGCCAGGCGCTCGTCAAGTCGCTGCGCGACAAGGGCTATGCCCTCCTGGAGTACGCCCCGGCCGGCGCTTCCACGCAGGCCCCGGCCTCGGCGGCATCGCAGGCGAGCGCACCGGCCACCACGGCCGCGTCGGGCGGCCTGCCGTTGCGCTACGTGCTCGACCAGGCTGGCGACTCGAACCTGTACCGCCTGACCTTGATGGTCGGCAATCAATCCATCACCCGCCCTTACCTGGCGCAAAACGGCACGTTCGCGCCGGCCGGGTACTGGGTGCGCAAGGAGTGACGCCATGACAGAAAACGCCGATCAGATGGCACCTGACGCTTCGCCTGGCGAAGTGTCCAAGAAGGCGGGCGTCCGTCGCGTCAACAACATGCCCATGTACATCCTCGGCGGCGTCCTGCTGTCGTTCGTGCTGGTCATGGCCCTGGTCGCGGCGGATCGCGCGGCCAAGCAGAACGCGCCGGCGGACGGCCCCAAGGAGAAGGCCGGCAACACGTCGATGTTCGCCAAGGAGATCGCAGGCGACAAGACCGGCGGCTTGATCGAGCCGGCAAGCCCGCTCAAGGTGCCCGACATGCCGACCGGCCCGGCGTCGGCTCCGCTGGAGATCGCGCGGCCGTCCAACCCGGACGCGCCGCCGGCCCCGCCGGCCAACCCCGGCAACCCGGGCCAGCCGGTGAACGACGACGAGGCCCAGCGCATCCGCATGGCGAAGATGCAGATGTTCGGCGAAGCCGTGAAGGCCAAGACCACCGTGCGCGTGGATGCCCCGCGTAGCAACGGCTCCGCGCCGGGTGGCCCGAGCACCTACACCGGCACGCCGCAGACGCGCGATGAAATGCTGAACCGCATCGCAGCGGTGCAGCAGCAAATCGACGCGCAGCGCAGCAACGATCCGACCGCCGCCTATCAAGCACGCCTGGCGCAGATTCGCGGCATGGGCGTCGGTGGTGGCGGCGCGGCTCCGGCCGCCGGCGGCATGGGCGCGGGCGGTGCGCCGCAGCTCCTGCAAACCTCGACCAGCGGCGGCGGGCGCAACAGCATGGCGCAGTTCGGCCAAGGTGGGCAGGGCGACCGCTGGAAGCTGGATTCGCAGCCGGAAGCGCCGCGCACACCGTTCGAGCTGCGCGCGGGCTTCGTCGTGCCGGCCACGCTCATTTCGGGCATCAACTCCGATCTGCCGGGCCAAATCATGGCCCAGGTCGCGCAGGACGTGTACGACACACCGACCGGCAAGCACCTGTTGATCCCGCAGGGATCGCGCCTCGTCGGCTCGTATTCGAGCGACGTGGCCTACGGCCAAGCGCGCGTGCTGGTTGCGTGGCAACGCATCGTGTTCCCCGATGGCAAGGCGATGGACATTGGCGCGATGCCAGGCGCGGACAGCGCGGGATACGCGGGCTTCCACGACCAGGTGAACAACCACTATGTGCGCCTGTTCGGCTCGGCCTTCCTCATGTCCGGCGTGACAGCAGGCATCACCTACAGCCAACGCCAGAACCAGGCCACAAACACCTATGGCGCACCGAGCGCCAGCAGTGCCCTAAGCGAAGCCCTCGGCCAGCAGCTCGGCCAGGTTACGGCGCAACTCATCGCCAAGAACCTGAGCATTTCGCCGACGCTGGAAATTCGGCCGGGGTATCGCTTCAACGTCGTGGTCACGAAGGACATGACGTTTTCCAAGCCGTACCGTTCCTTCGATTACTAACGCCATAGGAGAAAAGCACCATGAAGCCGAAGTTTTTAGCCGCTAAATTGGCCCTCGTCATTGCTGTTTCGAGCACGCTGGCGGTCACACCTGTGCAGGCTGGCATCCCCGTCATCGACGGCACCAACCTGTCGCAGAACATCATGACGGCCATCGAATCGGTGGCCCAGACGCTCAAGCAAATTGAGCAGTACAGCACCCAGCTCCAGCAGTATCAAAACCAACTCCAGAACACGATGGCCCCGGCCGCGTATATCTGGGATCAGGCGCAATCGACCATCAACGGGTTGATGAACGCGGTCAACACGCTGGATTACTACAAGACCCAACTCGGCAGCCTGGACAGCTACATCGGCAAGTTCCAGGACGTGAACTACTACAAGAACTCGCCGTGCTTTACGGCGGCAGGGTGCTCCGACGCGGAACGCGCAGCACTTCGGAATGTGGCCCAGCTCGCGAGCGAGTCGCAGAAGAAGGCCAACGATGCCTTGTTCAAGGGCCTCGATAGGCAGCAAACGAATCTCACGGCCGATGCAGCGACGTTGCAGCGTCTTCAATCGGCAGCGCAGGGCGCGCAGGGCCAAATGCAGGCCATCGGCTACGCCAACCAGCTCGCCAGCCAGCAGGCCAACCAGCTCTTGCAGATTCGTGGCCTGCTGATCGCGCAGCAGAACGCGATGGCAACCAAGATGCAGGCCGACGCCGACAAGGAAGCCCAGCAGGCGGCAGCGGCCGCACAACTGCGCCAGGGCAGCTACCGGGCCAGCCCGGCGCGCACCTGGTAAGGGGGATTCATGAAAGCAATCAAGGCTCTGTCCTTGGCCTCGGCCGCCCTCGTGGCGGCCTTGGTCGCCGGCTGCGACAACAAGCCGGCCACGGCCCCCATGCCGGAAGTGAACGACGAGAACTGCAAGCCCGAGAACATCGCCAAGATCGAGGACAAGGGCGTCCAGCAGGCTTTTTCGTCGCTGTGCTTGCGTCGTGGTGGGGATTTCAAGCCCAGCCCGAAACGCGAATGGTGAGGTGCTGACGATGAGAATGCCAGCCAATCTAAAAACCCTCGCCCTGCCGCTGTTCGTCTGGCTGGCGTTCTTCGCGGTCGATGCCCACGCGGCCATCGACAACGCCGGCGTGTTCGATAGCGTGCTGGATCGCTACCAGGCCGCCGCGAGCGGCTGGGCCGGTGTCATCACCACGGCCGCAACCTGGCTCTTCTGGACGCTGGTTGTGATCTCGATGGTCTGGACGTTCGGCATGATGGCCTTGCGCAAGGCCGACATTGGCGAGTTCTTCGCGGAGTTCGTCCGCTTCACGATCTTTACCGGCTTCTTCTGGTGGGCGCTGACCAACGGCCCTAACTTCGCCTCGTCCATCTATGCGTCGTTGCGGCAGCTCGCCGGCAACGCGACGGGCCTGGGCAATGCTCTGTCGCCCTCGGGCATCGTGGACGTGGGCTTTGCGATCTTCGACAAGGTGATGGATCAGTCCTCGGTGTGGTCGCCGGTGGACAGCATGGCCGGCATCCTCATGGCCGTGGCGATCCTGGTCATCCTGGCCCTGGTCGGTGTGAATATGCTTCTGCTGCTCGCGTCGGGCTGGGTGCTCGCCTACGGCGGCGTGTTCTTCCTCGGCTTCGGTGGTTCGCGCTGGACTTCCGACATGGCGATCAACTACTACAAGGTCGTCCTGGGCGTGGCCGCGCAGCTCTTCGCAATGGTGCTCCTGGTGGGCATCGGCAAGACCTTCCTCGATGACTACTACTCGCGCATGAGCGCCGGCATCAGCCTCAAGGAAATGGGCGTGATGCTGATCGTCGTCATCATCCTCTTGGCGTTGGTCAACAAGATTCCGCCGCTCATCGCCGGGATCATCACCGGCGCGAGCGTGGGCGGTGCCGGCATCGGCCAGTTCGGTGCAGGCGCTGCGTTGGGTGCCGCAGGCATGGCAGCAGCAGCGGCCGCGACCGGCGGCGCCGCTCTGGCCGCCGGCGCAGCCTCGGCCGCCGGTGGTGCCTCTGCCGTCATGGCCGCCTTCTCGAAGGCCAATGAGAACGTGTCGGCAGGCACGGACGTTATGTCGGCCTTCTCGGGCGGCGGCAGCTCGGGCGGCGGTGCGGGCGGCGGCGGCGACGCCGGCACCGGCAGCACGCCCTTCGCTCAGGCTGCGGGCTTTAGCGGCAGCTCCGGCGGTGGCTCTTCGTCGGGTGGCGGCAGCCCCTCGACCGGCAGCAGCTCGGGCAGCTCGAAGGGCGGCGATAAGGGCGGCGGCAAAGCCGACGCCGGCGGCCAGGGCAGCAGCTCGACGGCCAGCACCGGCAGCAGTGCCGACAAGGCCGCCAAGAACGAACCCAAGCCCGCCGGCGGGGCAGGGCAAGGGCAGCAGGCCGCACCGGGCAGCACCGGCCCCGGCTTGCTCGCATCGGCCGCATCGGCCCTCGGCACGGCCGGCCGCATCGCCGCCGACGCCGGCGCGAACTTGGCGAAGGGAACCGCCGATGTTGCCAAGGCCAAAGCCGCGAGCCTGCGCGAAGCCGCAGCCGAGCGGATCGCCGACACCACTGGCGGAAAGATCGCCGCCGCGATCAAGGCGCAAGGAAGCGGCACGGCCGAGAACATCGACGTGCCCGACCAGCAGCCCGCGCCGAGCTTCGGCGACAACAGCCTGGCAGGCGGCCCCGCCGATGCCGATCCCGAGTCCGAAGTAGCTGCGTTCGCCAACCGCGAGCAAGGCCGCGACGGCACAACTGCGTAACCAAGGAGAGTCCAACCATGAAGAAGAAACTGTTTGCCCTGGCCGCCCTCGTGGCAGCCCTCGGATCGACCGCCGGCACGGCCAGCGCGCAAGACGTGCTGACCGGCGACACGCGCCTGGCCTGCGAGGCGATCCTGTGCCTGTCGTCGGGCACGCGCCCGAGCGAATGCACGCCGTCGCTGTCGCGGTACTTCAACATCACGAAGCGCAAGCTGTCGGACACGATCCGCGCCCGCCTGAACTTCCTCCAGCTTTGCCCGGTGGCGAGCCAGACGCCGGAAATGCAGTCGCTCGTGTCGGCGATCTCGCGCGGCGCTGGCCGTTGCGACGCGCAGTCGCTGAACTCGACGTTGGTGATGTGGACGGGCGGCTACGACGATGGGCGCACGTACATCAGCAACCAGTTGCCTGACTACTGCGGGGCCTACACCGGCCACGCCTACACCGACTTCGCCAGCAGCGGCACGCTGCCGCGCTATGTCGGGACGCCAGAGCGGGGCGGGTATTGGGTCGAAGCGCGCGACTATGACCGCGCCTTGGCCGAGTACAACGAACGCATCCGGCGCGAGGACGAAGAGCGCCGCCGTCAGTCCTGGCTGAACTGAGGGAGGGGAGGGCATGCCGTTCTTCGCCGATCTGCCGCCGCAGCTCCAGGAGCGCGTCGTCTGCTCGATCTCGGCCGCCGTCAAGTACGAGGTGCCGGTCAACATCGTGTTGGCCGTCGCCGAGAAAGAGGGCGGCAAGCCGGGCCAGTGGGTGCGCAACTCGAATGGCACGCATGACGTTGGCCCGATGCAGTTCAACACCGCGTACCTGGGCGACCTGGCCCGATACGGCATCACGGCGAACGATGTGGCGGCTGCCGGCTGCTACTCGTTCGACCTGGCCGCCTGGCGGCTGCGGATGCACATCCGCAACGACAAGGGCGACCTCTGGACGAAGGCGGCGAACTACCACTCGCGCACGCCGCAGTACAACGCGGTGTACCGGGCCGACTTGATGCGCAAGGCGTCGAAGTGGGCCGATTGGCTCGAAGCTCGGTTCGTCACGCTTGACGTGACGAAGGCCGGGGCCACGCCCTCGACGCCCAGCCAGCCCGCGACGGTGGCCCAGCGGGCGACGCCGGCGGCCAGGCCGGCACCAGCACCCCAGCAGGCCGCCCCAGCGGCCGCAGCAGCTCGCAGCGTGTCGGTGGCCGGCTACGTGCCCCGCACGGTGTCTTTCAACACTTCACGCGAGGGGTCGGCCGAGTAGGCCGGCTCTTCCGATTTAGCGGCTAAACATGGACAAATTCCACGCCTTCATGATGCGGTACACGCTGGGCGTCGGCCGGTTGCTTCAAGCCTATTGCAAGTGGGCGGAAGGACAGGCCAAGAACCAGCTCGATTTGCTTCTGCTGGGCCTCGGCCCGATCTTCGCCTTGGGCCTTCTGCTGTGGGCGCTGCCGGCGTGGATCGGCAAGCCCATCGCCTTCGTGCTCTCACTGCCAGCGCTCTACATCATCTTCCTGGTGCTGCGCGCCTACGCGATTCGCGGGGGCCGGCGCTGATGAAGGCCCTGCGGATTCCTGATGGAACCGTCGAAGCGTTGAAGTGGCTCGCACTGGTTCTCATGACCGGCGATCACGTCAACAAGTACCTGTTCAACGCGACGCTGCCGGTGCTGTTCGAGGCCGGCCGCGTGGCGCTCCCCCTTTTCGTGTTCGTCCTGGCCTACAACCTGGCCCGGCCGGGCACGCTCGAACGCGGCGTGTACGGCCGCACCATGTCGCGCCTGGCGATGTTCGGCGCGCTGGCCTCCGTGCCCTTCGTGGCCCTCGGCGGCCTGTACGCCGGTTGGTGGCCGCTCAACGTGATGTTCACGCTGCTGGTCGTCACGGCCACGGCTTACCTGGTCGAACGTGGCGGCAAGCTGCACCTGGCGGCCGCCGGCGTGGTGTTCCTGGTCGGCGGCAGCTCGGTCGAATATTGGTGGCCGGCCGTGGCTTTCGGCCTGGCGGTGTGGTCGTACACGCGCCGGCCGAGCTGGGCCGCCGCGGCGGTCGCGGTGCTGGCCTGCGCGGCCCTGTGGTTCGTCAATCGCAACCTGTGGGCCTTGGCAGCCCTGCCGGTGCTCTTCCTGGCCTCGCGGGTGGATGTGCGCGTGCCGCGCCTGCGCTGGGCCTTCTACGCCTATTACCCGCTGCACCTGGCCTCGCTCTGGTTGATCCGCATCCCCATGAGCAAGGCCGGCTACCTGTTCTTCTGATTGGAGTCCTGCCCCATGCGAAAACCCGTTCTTCTGGCCCTCTCTCTGGCGTTCCTGGTCAGCGCGCAAAGCGCACTGGCCGCCGGCGACGCCGGCAACTTCGGCACGCCGATCAAGTCCGGCGTATCGGTGTCCTTCCCCGACAGCAGCGCGACATTCCAGCCGACGCCAGAGGCCCTGGAGCTGCTGGCCGACGCTAGGAATGCGGCGATCATCTACATCAGCGGGCGCACCAGCACACTACGGCCCAGCGCGGCCGATGAGGCCCTTGCACTACGCCGTGCGCTCTCGGCCAGGTCGTACTTGGTGGCGCGCGGCGTCTCGCCGCTCAAGATCATGGTGAACTTCGCATCGGCCGCCGATTTCGTGGCAGACAACTCGACGGCCGAGGGCCGGCGCGAGAACCAGCGCGTGGACATTGAGGTGGTCTACATCCCCACCTACTGAGCGATCCGGCATCGCCATTCCTGGCGGTGCTGCAGGACGCTCCAGCAGCTTCGCATCGTCGGCTCTGACGATGCAGGCCCGGCCGGCTTCCCTTGACAGCATCGCCATTTCTGACGATGCTGGCCAAGTCCCGATTTACTCCAGGAAGAAGGCCATGAGATACCCCGGCGGCAAGGGCGGTGCCGGCGTCTACCAGACGATCATCAACAACATCCCGCCTCACGACACGTACATCGAAACGCACCTGGGCGGCGGCAACATCCTGGAGCGCAAGCGGCCCGCTGCCCGCAGCGTCGGCATCGACGTTGATCCCGAGGTGATCGAGGTCTGGCAGCAGCTCGACGTGCCCGGCCTGGAGCTGCACCACGGCGACGCCGTGGCCTGGCTGGAGTCCCACCAGTTCACCGGCTCCGAGTTCGTCTACGCCGATCCGCCCTACGTGATGGACAGCCGGCGCGGCGGCAAGCTATACCGCCACGAATACGACGACAAGGGTGCGGTCAGCGTCAAAGTGCGCGGTGAAGCGCCGATCGTCTATCTGACGGGTCAAACGTTCTATCAGCCCAAGAGCGCACCCGACACGCAGGTCGTCAACGCTTCCAAGACGGACGCTGCCAAGGTGATCAGCTTCCGCCTGAGCAACAGCAAGTGATCCCGGTGCTGCCGGCGTGACGAGCGTCGGCAGCGTCCGTCCCCGCGGCCTATTCATCAGGCCAACACCAACCTAGGAGTGCATCATGTCCAAGCCCCTCAGCATCGGCGCTTTCGCCGCCGTGCAATACCTGCCGCATATCGAAACCTTCCTGGCCACCGGCGACGGTGACTTCGACGGCCCGATCTGGGCCAAGGCCACCAGTGAAATCAAGTTCGTCGACGGCCGCGCGAGCTTCACGATGGTTCATGAATTCATGAGCCGCGACGGCAGCCGCATCTCGACGGTCGACACCGCCACAGGCATCCAGGTGCCGGGCATCGACGAGGTCTCGCTCACCGTCATGCACAAGGTGGTCGATTCCACCGGCAAGTTCGAAGGCCTGCGCGGCACCTTCCCGAGCTTCGGACTGCACAACTTTGCCACCGGCAAGGGCGTGCAGCGCTTCGGCGGCGAACTGAGCTGAAGTCAGCGCTAAGCAGCAGGTGCACCCGCTGATCGTGGGTGCGCCGGACGACCTCTCAAGGCGGCGCCGCCGGCACAGACCGACGGCGCCGCTTCTTCAAGGAGCACAGACGTGACACCCGAAGTTGAGGCAGCACTGCCGCGCCGCCTTCTGCTGCGGAATCATGCGCGCGCATTCGACCGCAGTCAGACTGGTGCCGTGGGCCATGATGCCGGCATAGACCATCAGCAGCTCGTCGGTAGAGCGCGGCTCACGTCCGAGCATGATCCAGCTAAAGCGCACCTGGGCGTCAACGGCCAGAATCACTTCCGGCAATTGAACCTCACCGATGCGGTGATCCAAAGCCGCGCGCAGCTTGGTCACTTCTGGGTCTTCGTCCTCTGCGGGCAATGGCGACAAATGGAGTTCATCATCCACGCGCAGTACGCCACTGCGGGCTGCAGCGGCCACCGCATCGACACCGGCAGTTACTCTGGCCAGCAAAGGCTTCAAGAAAGTGGCAGCCTTGCTGGGTAACGATAGACGGGCATAGTGTTTCTTGGACTCTGCCTGCCAACGCTCGTCCGTGAAGAACAAGCGCGCACGACCCCGAAAGCTCAGGCTGTGCTCAATCCAGACCGAGCCATTGCGCACCGCGCGGCGCAGGGCAAACAGGGTGGCCACCTCCAACGCCTGAAACGCCCGTTCCCGGTCTGGGCTGGAGATCGAAACCTGCCAGATCATTCCCAGACTTGGTGCCACCACTTCAACTGGCAGCTTTCTGGATCCTTTGAGATATAAAGCTTGCAGCTTGGCAAGGTACTCGATGGCAGGATGCTCGCCGGTGGCCTGCCAGGGCAGCTTTGCAATGGCGACGAGCAACGACCGCACGGGGCGAATTCCATCAATCAATCCCTCGCGGACCAGGGAGGCCCTGCTCGGTGGTTTGCGTTTCTGGGTTTCGGTGATCAAGGCTTCAAGACGGGCACGCAACTCAGCATCTGGCACCGCACCTTGCGCGCTCAAGGCAACAAGTTCGCCGAGCAGCGTTTTGTACATTGCGGCCCAATTGACGGTAGCGGGGACATCGGCGGCAGCCTGACGCCACAGATCGGCGATCCGGCGCTGCACCATAAGGATCAACTGGTCTGTGGTGGTGAACAGGCAATACCGAAGAAAGCATGCGACCTCCACGGTGCGCGCTGGCTCTTTGATCTTGGCTCCGGCTGAGGGCGGCCTGGAGACAAGTCGGCGCGCGTAGCGGCGCAAGATGAGATCGGGGATGTCTGCCAGGTGCTTATGAACGTCCAGCGTGTAAAGCAGGTCGATGCGCTCCAGTACCTCGCTGATTTGGCGGGTTGAGTGTTTCGCCGGTGCAGCCCATAGCCAACTCTGCTGGGTTTGTCCATCTGGGCGCAGCTCTGAAACTGAGGCTCGCCAGCGATCAAGTGTTGCTGGATCAACGCTGGCGGCGATGGCGGTGCCTGTTTCAACTTCAAGCTGGGCAAGTGCCGCCGCAATCAGTGTCCGAATTGCCCGCTCGTGCACGATCACCAGCTTGTTCTTGTACAGCCATTGACGCGCCCGCACGAGTAGCTGATCGCGGTCGGCGCAGCGCGCCACTTCGTCGCGCAGTTCACGTACCAGTGAGCGGCGCTGGTGCTCGCTCATCCACTGGAATCCAAGGACCGTGCAGGCTACTTGTTGGTGATCGAATAGCGTGCGCCCGCGTTCATACATGGCTCTCAGCGAGGCGACTTCTGGTGCTGCAATGCCAAGCTCGTTGCCAAGGTGGCGCCACAAGGCTACTGGAATTACCCGAAAGGCACCGAGCAAACGCCCACTCATGCGCAGGAAACCAATATGGAGCGCCAGACCAAGCTTGTGGGAATCACCTCGGCGTGCATTGATTGCGTCGCGCTCGGCACCATCGAAGGTGAAAAATGCCTTCATCTCGAAGTCGCTGATATCGCGGGGGAGCCCACGCATCCCCAAAAACGTTGTGTGCCAACCCTGCATCGTGAACCTCAAAAGTGGGAGGCCACCATACCCGTTTACAAAGCGAACAGGAAAGTCAATGAAATCAACGGTCTACCCAGACCACCCCCGCGCCAGTGCTAGCTTTGCGTACCGTCACTTATTGCACTGAAAACGAGGAGACCCCGAGCGAGGCGAAAAAAAACCGCCTCGGGGTGTCCGAGGCGGCAAGTCTGCATGCGGTTCAGGGAGGAAGAAACCGCGCCGGCGATCAGGGAGGAAAACCGCGCGGCCTGATGTGCAGCTCGGCCACTTTAGCCGGATTTTTCGACTTATCCGATGCGAGCGGCCCGCCGTGGGCGCTGCTCGATCTGCTGTTGCTTTTTCTCGACGTGCTTCTGCTCCTGGTGCTGCTGCTCGTCGCGCTGCACCTGGCTGATGGCCGCGCCGATCTGCCGCTTCACGCCCTCGATGCCCAGCTCGCTCTTGTGCGCCAAGTCGTTGAAGTCGGTGTGCTGCTTCATCGTGGACAGCGCCGCGATCTGCGCGCCGCTCAACATCGACGCCTTGAGCTTGGCCGCCTCGTCGCCGGCCAGCTCGACCTTGCCGGCGGCGGCGTCGGCAAGGCGCTGCTCGGCGCGCAGGTGGGTCTTGAAGCTGTCGGGCGTGATGGCGGGCAAGTCGCGCGGGTAGGTGTTCTCGGCCGGCGCGAAGATCGGGAAGATCGCCTTGCCGCCCACGGCCTGGGCGGCCGCCTCGGCCTTCTCCCGGCCGGGGTTGTTGCCGTGGGTCATGACCAGGTGCCGGTCGTCGTCGCCGGCGATGATGACCGGCTTGTCCGGGAACTTGGCGTGCAGCGCCTTCGCCACGGCCTCAAGGTTGCCGCTGTCGAAGGCGGCGACCGTGGCGTGGCCCACGGCCTCGGCCACCTGGGCCGCCGTGGCGTAGCCCTCCGAGATCACCAGCGCCGGCGCGGCCGCCAGGGCGTCCATGCCGCCGACCGGGTGGAAGCATCCTTCCTTCTTCGAGTCCTTGGCGAACCGCTTAGTGCCGTCCTCCTGGATGTATTGCATCGTCCATTGCTTGCCCTCTGCGTCGAAGGCCGGGATGTAGGTCTTCTGGCCTTCGCGGTCGGTCATCACGCCGGCCTGCGCCTGGATGCCTTTGGCTTGCAGGTAGGGCGTCGGCTGCTCGATGGGCACGAGGTCGGCCATCTGCCGACCGACGCGCTGCGCGGTGGCCTCCTGGGCCTTGTCCTGCTCGACGGCTCGCTGTGCCAGCTTCTCGGCCGCCTCGGCCTGGAGCTTGGCCTTCTCCTGGTCGCTCAAGGCGTAGCCCTTGCTCTTCCAGGTAATGTCCGTGCCGGTCTTGTTGTTGATGATCCGCCCGGCCGGGTGCCCGTCCAGGTGGCCCACGTAGAAGCCATCGAGCGCGCCCTTCTTGCCGCCCTCGACCGGCACGCGGTGCCGCTTGCCATCCATGATCGGGTGATCGCCCTGGGCGTTGCTGCCGGTGAACAGGCCGGCGCTGCGCATGGCCTCGGCGAACTCTTCCCTTGGCGTCATCGCTGGCCCTTGCTGGGCCTGCACGTTCTCGGGCTTCCAGCGTTCGAGCTTCGCCGCGTCGGCGCGCGGGCCGACATACCAGGACTTCGCGGCCTTGTCCCAAAGCGCGCCGGCGGCCTTGGCCGCGTTGCGCTGCTCGTAGGGCACGGCCAGGTACTGGCGGGCCTGCTGGGCCTGCTGCGCGGGCTTCTGCGCCTCGCCCTGGGCTTCGGGTGCCGGCTGGGCCGAACGCGGCTCTACGGCCGCTGTAGCGGCTCCCTGCGCCCATTTGGCGAAGGGAGCGGCATCGGTGCCCGGCGGCACGTACCAGGACTGTTGCTGCCGATCCCAACGCGCCCCGAGGCTCTTGGCCTCGTCCTTCTCCTTGTACGGCACGTTGATGTACTGCCGTTCGGGCTTCTCGGCCTGCGGCTGCGCCTGCTGCCGCTCGCGTTCCTGGCGCTCCAGCTCGGCCGCGCGGCGCTGCGCGTCGCTGTCGTTGAGCATGGCCGACGCCTCGGCGGTCTTGCGTGCCTCTTTAGCGGCTGAAATGTCCTCTTCGGTCGCGTTGGGGTCGCGCCGTACACGCTCTTCCTGCACGCGGGCCAGCTTGGCGGCGCGCTCGTGCTGGTTGTCGGTGCCCAGCGCATCGACCAGGTGCAGGCGCTCGGCCAGAGCCTCGGCCTGGCCCTCGGTGCGGGTGCCGGCGACGAAGGCAAAGGCGTCCTCGCCGAACTGCGCATCGGCCTTGCGCGCGTAGACCTGGAACGCCTGCGGCTCGATGCCGGCCTGGGCGGCATCGACGGTCTGGCCGTCCTGCTCGGCCACGCCGACGATGCGCAGCTCTCCGCTCCAGTCGGGCGGCAGCTCAACGCCAAGGTGTTGACGGGTCGCGTCGGCGAACGCCTGGCCGTCGATCTCGCCGGCGGCGAGCTGCCGGCGCGCGGCGGCGGCCTGCTCGATGCCCTGCACCGCGTCGGCAGGATGGGCGGCCAGCAGGGCGGCCGCCTGGTCGTTGGTCGGTGGGGTCATGTTCGCCTCCTGGTCTGCGACGGCCGCTTGCTGCTGGGTCAGCGCCGGCAGGGCCATCAACTGGTCGGGCGCGTAGTTGTTCAGCTCGTCCAGGCTGCGAACCTGGTGGGGTTCACCGTCCTGGTCGTGGAACGCAAAGATGCGCTGGCCGTCGCTCCACCTGGCTTCGGCGTCGATGCTCGACACGATCTGTTCGCCGTGCTGCTGGAGCTGCTGCGCGAGGTGGAGCTGTTCGGCCATGTTGGCGAACTCTTGCGCCAAGCCCTTGCGCTCCAGGTAGGCGTTGTCGGTGTCGGTGTGGCTCGGGTCGATGCCGAACACCGGCGACAGCCGGTCATGCGCGACCGCGTAGAACTGCTCGGGATCGGTGCCGGTGATGCTGCCCACGGTTTCGAGGCCACGGCTGCGCAAGGCGTCTTCCAGGGTGTCGCCCTGGAATGCCTGGTAGTGGCTGAAAGACACGTCCGGGTTGTCCAGGACTTCGGCAATGTCCACGGCCAGGGCCTGGGCCACGGCTTCGTCCTGGGCCTGGCTCTGCTGCTGGTCTTGCTCCTGAACCTGCTTCTGCTCGAAGGCCAGCACGTAGTCGTGAATCTTCTCGGCATCGGCGGCCGCGCGGAACACCTCCAGCGGCTCGTCTTGCAGCGCCTTGATCCACGAACCCACATAGGCGGCGTGCTGGCCCGGATCGTGGCCGATGCCCAGCTCGTCGCCGACGATCATGGAAGCGATCTCGGCGCGCAGCTCTTCCTTGGCGTACCCCTCGCTCCCGAACGGGTGCGCCAGGTCGCGGTCAAGGCGCGAAGCGTGGCCCGTCCAGTGGCCCAGCTCGTGCAGCGCGGTCGCGTAGTAGCGGTCGGAGCTGGGGAACTGGCCGCGCTCCGGCAGGGTGATGCTGTCGGTCGAAGGGCGGTAGAACGCCCGATCACCGGCGGCGTGGGTGATCGTCGCGCCCGAGGCTTTCAGGATGTGCTCGGCGCGCTCGACGGCGTTCCAAGTCTGTTCCTTCTTCGGCTGGAGCTGCGGCAGGCCGTCGATCTGCTCGCCGTTGAACACGGTCGCAAAGAACACGCGCGGCCGCTCCAGCATGACGGTTTCCTTGACCGGCTGGCCCTTCGCATCGAGGACGGGCCGGCCGCTGTCGTCCAGCTTGTCTTGCTCTTCGCTGAACTTCCAGTATTGAACCGGCGTGCCTTTCTCGCCCTTGCGAACCTGCGCGCCCACGGCGGCGGCCTGCTTGTAGGTCATCCAGCGCGCATCGCTGCGGCCCTGGGCCATCAGGTGGATGGCGTTGATCCCTTTGTACCGCTTGCCGGTGGTCGGGTTCATCGGCAGGTAGGCGTTGGGTTCGCCCGGCTCCCACGGCTTTTGCCACGGTGCGGTGCCGGCCTTGAGCTGCTCGATCAGCTTTTCGGCCACGACTTCGTGAAACGGCTTCTTCGGCTCCATGTTCTCGTCCCTTCGGAATAGCTCGTTGAACTGAGGGAAGTTCTGCTGTGTCCGGGAACGGTCGCGCAGGCCCTGGGCGACCATGCACACGATGTTGTGCAGGTCGTCGGCCTGCATGGGCCGCACGCGGGCGATGCAGGTTTCCGTGAATGACTGTTGGCCGCGCTGCTGCACCTGGTCGGCGACCTGGTGCTGGCTCGGCTCGATGCCCTCGCAGTGCAGGGCAAACACTTCCTCGGCGCGCACGTCCAGGGACTGGCCGGCATAGCGCCGGTTCACGTCATCCCATAGCGGCTTGAGGGTGGGTTCGTTGCGGGCGGCCGCCAGGCCGTCCAGCAAGGCGCGCTTCTCGCCCGGCGCGAAGGTGTTGGCCCCGTAGTGGCCTAGCACCTCGTGCCGCAGCGTCATCAGTAGGTCGCTGGCGCTCTCGACGTTCTGCAAGGGCACGTCCACGCGGCCACGGTAGGCGCGGCCGGCGTGCAGCGTCTCCTTGGGCACGTAGCCGCCCTTCATGTCGGCCGGCACCTCGGCCGCTCGCGGCCCGTACAGCTCGGCCGCGTCCTCGCGGAACTTGTAGGCCAGCTCCAGCGCGCCGGGGTAGTCGCGGACGAAAGCCCGCGTCACCCCTTGCGCCTCGGCTTTCGTGATCGGCATGGGTCAGCCCTCCGACGCCTTGCGCGCGGCGGCCTGGGCAACCGTCTCGCCGGGCCGCAGGTCGTACAGCTCGCGGGCGTTCGTGGTGGTGATGAACGGCGGGATGTCGGCGCTCGGGCCTTCGTCGTCCAGGAATGCCGGCTCCAGCGCGCCATCGACTTCCACCAGGTCGTCGCCGCTCGCGGCGGCGTCCTGCTCGGACAGCGCGTCCTCCACGAACGCGCCCACGCGCTCGGCTTCGTCGGGGTCGAACTCGACCTGGAAGCCGGGCGTCAGCGCGTCGGCCATCTTCTCGCGCACGGCCTCGCGGCCGGCGGCGTCGTCGTCAACCGGCGGCAGGACGGCCAGCGGCTCGTCGTGGGCGGCGGTGTTGGTGGTGGTTTGCTCGTTCATGGTCGATCTCCTTCGCTGTGGTCATTCGGATGCCGGGCCGTTGCGGCCCTTGCTGTAGTCGGGCCGACCCTTGAGGTCGGGGTAGGTCTGCTTGCATGTGGGGAAGTTGCTGCAACCCCACCAGAATTGCCCCTTCTTCTTGCTCGGCCGGCGCGACAAGCCGCTGCCGCAGGCCATGCACTTGTGAAGGGATGACACCGGCGCGGCTTCCTTGCCGCCGGCGATGGTCACGGCTCCGCTGTTGGCCTTCGCCACCTGGTCGCGGATGAACGTCTCTTGCTTCGTGATGAAGGCGTCCAGGGCGGCCGTGCCCTGCTCGACGCCTTTCAGCATCCGCTCGTAGAGCGCGGTCAGCACCGGGCTTTTCACAACCTCGGGCAGCGCGTCGATGACGCTGCGGCCGAGGGTCGTGCTGATGATCTGCTTGCCTTTGACGGCCAGGAACTCGCGCCGCTTCAACTCGGAAATGATCGACGCGCGGGTGGCCGACGTGCCGATGCCGTCGCCCTCGCGCAGCATCTTCTTGTGCTCGGCATCGCTGACGAACTTGTGGATGTTCTCCATCGCGCGGATCAGCGTGCCCTCGGTAAAGCGCGCTGGCGGCTTCGTCTTGGCGTCCTTGCGGGTGGCGTCCGTGCAGGTCACGGCGTCGCCCTGGGCCATCGACGGCAGGGCCTGCGTGCCGCTGTCGTCGTCCTCGTCCTTCTCGCCTTCCTCGTCGGCCTGGCTGTACACGTCACGCCAGCCGTTGCGCGTGACTACCTTGCCGCTCGCGGCGAAGTTCTCGCCCGCGATCTCGACGCCCACGGTGGTCTGCATGTACTCGTGCAGCGGGTAGAACTGCGCCAGGTAGGCGCGCACGATCAGGTCGTAGATGTTGCGCTCGCGCTCGCTGAGGGCGGCCTTGCTGCCCTTCTGCATGGTCGGCACGATGCCGTGGTGCGCGGTGATCTTCGAGTCGTCCCACGTCTTGGACTTGATACGCGGATCGGCACCATCGACCAGGCCGGCCAGTTCGGGGTTGACGTGCTTGATCGCCTCCAGCACGCGCGGCGCGTCGGCGTGCTGCGACTCCGGCAGGTAGGCGCAGTCGGTGCGCGGGTACGAGGTCAGCTTGTGCGTCTCGTAGAGCGCCTGGCAGGTGTTCAGCACGTCCTCGGCGCTGTAGCCGAACTTGGCCGAGGCCAGTGCCGTAATGTCGGACAGGGCGAAGGCCAGCGGCTGGTTCTGCTTCTTGGCCTCCTGTTTGTACGCGGCGATGGTGCCCGGCTGGCCCTTGACGGCGGCCACCAGGGCGTCGGCGACGGCGGTATCGACAAGGCGGCCTTCGCTGTCCAGGCCGGCTTGATCCTCCTTCGCCTTCCATGCGGCGGCGAAGCTGCCGCCGGCGTGCTGCACCACCGCCCGGATGGTGTGGTACGGCACGGCCTTGAATGCCTCGATCTCGCGGTCGCGGGCGACCACGAGGGCCAGCGTCGGCGTCTGCACGCGGCCCACGGTCAGCAGGGCGCGCGAGCCGCCGCGCTGCGCGCGCAGCGTGTACGCGCGGCTGAGGTTCATGCCGATCAGCCAGTCGGCGCGCTGCCGCCCGCGTGCAGCGTCGGCCCAGCCTGCATAGGTGGTGTTCTCCTTCAACGCGGCCAGGCCGCGCTTGACGGAAACGGAGTCCTGCGCGCTCACCCAAAAGCGGCGCACCGGCTTGCTGTTGCGGAAGTGCTCCAGCACTTCGTCAACCAGCAACTGGCCTTCGCGGTCGGGGTCGCCGGCGTTGACGATCTCCTTGGCCTCCTTGAGCAGCTTGCCGATCACGGCGAGCTGCTTCTTCGCGTCGTCCTTGGGCTTGAGAATCCAGCTCTCGGGGATGATGGGCAGCTCATCGACGCGCCAGACCTTCTTGCCGGACTGGCCGCGCGGCACGTCATCGGGCGTGTACTCGTCGGGGTCGGCCTGTTCGAGCATGTGCCCGAAGCACCAGGTCACTTTGTCGGTGCCGCACTCGATGAAGCCGTCGCCCTTGCCGGTCGCGCCCAGCTCGCCGGCGATGGCCTTGGCGACGGACGGCTTTTCTGCGATGAAAAGGCGCATGGTGTGTCTCCCTACCAGGTGATGACCGGACGGATCACGGTCTTGATTTGCGAACGATTGATCGGGCCGAAGTAGCGGCCGTCGAAGGATGTGGCGCTCACGTCCGACATAAGCAGCACCTCGGAATTGCCGAGCGTGTAGCTGTTGGACTGATAGCGCGGCAGCGGCCGACCGGCCTTGTCGGCCTTGATCGGCGCGCTGAGGGGCAGCAGCTCGCCGTTGACGCGCACGCCGTCATCGGCGACGGCGACGGCATCGTCTTTAGCGGCTAAAACGCGCTTCATCATGTAGCCGTAGCCGCCCTGGCAGAAGCCGGCCCCGATGTAGCCCCTCTCCTTGGCGTCATCGAACACGCCGAGCTGCGGCGGGCAGAAGAGGACGTAGGCCCCCTTCTCCACCGGCGCGCTGCTCGTCCAGTACAGGCCGACCGGAATGCTCTTGGTGGTGTTCACGCGGGCACCGGCGGCATAGCCGCCGGCGGCCAGCAGCAGGGCGGCCACGCCCGCGATGACGACGCCTGCCGCGATGCGTTTCAGGATGCGGCTCATATCGTGATGCCCTCCCCTTCCGTCTCGGCCTGTGCGACGGCGCGCAGGCGGTCGCTGACCTTGGGCGCAGGGATCGCGGCGCGTGCCGAGAACACTGGGTCTTTGAAGTACAGGGGTTGCTTGCCGTAGATCGCCGGGTAGCCCGCGACGTAGATCACCATGTCGCCGGCTTCTTCGATCTCGCCCTGGGCGTTCTTCTTTGGCCCCGGCATGCGCAGGCATTCGTCGGGCGTCAGCAAGGGCCGCTGCACTTCCTGGTAAGTGCGCGACACCTGGCCCAGCATCGCCGCCGTGCGGCGGCCGCTGGTCGTGATCTGCTCCTTCACCACGGTGGTCTGCCCGGTGAGGCGGGACAGGTGTTCGGCCGTCTCGACGCGGTTGGGCGGGTAGGCGTTCTGCACGTGGCAGTTCGACGTGATGCTTTCGTCGTGGCCGTAGCCCGTCTCGCGGCTCTTGAGCTGGTTAATGTCCTGGCAGATGAGGTAGCACTTGATGCCGTAGCCGGCCACGAAGGCCAGCGACTCTTGCATGATCTCCAGCTTCCCGAGGCTCGGGAACTCGTCCAGCATCATCAAGAGCCGGTGCTTGTAGTGCGCCACCGGCCGGCCGCCCTCGAAGTCCATCTTGTCGGCCAGCAGGCGCACGATCATGTTCACCATGACGCGCACCAGCGGCCGCAGGCGGGCCTTATCGTTGGGCTGGGTGACGATGTAGAGGCTTACCGGGTCGTCCTCGTGCATCAACTGCTTGATGCGGAAGTCCGACCGGCTGACGTTGCGGGCCACCACGGGGTCGCGGTACAGGGCCAGGTACGACTTGGCCGTGGACAGCACCGATCCGGCTTCTTCCTCGGGCCGATCCATCATGTCGCGGGCCGCCGAGCCGATGGCGTGATGGTTCTGGCCGTCTACGTGCCCGTAGGTCGCCATTTCCATCCAAAGCTCGCCAATGTCCCGGTTCGGGTCGGCCAGCATCGCATCGACGGACGGCAGCGTGGCGGTGCCGCCATCGTCCTTGGCCTTGTACAGCGCGTGCAGGATCACGCCGACCAGGAGCGCGAAGGCGGTCTTCTGCCAGTGCGAGTCCAGGCCCTTGCCGTCCGGGTCAACGATCAGCGTGGCAAGGTTCTGCACGTCACCCACCTCGTATTCGGTGCCGAGGCGGATTTCGTCCAGCGGATTCCAGCAGACGCCGCCCGAGGTGCTGGCCGGCTCGAAGCGCAGCACCTTGTTCTTGGCGTGCTTCTGCCGCCAGCCGGCGGTCAAGGCCCACAACTCGCCCTTCAAGTCGGTGATGACGCTGCTCGCGCCCCACGACAGCAGCGTGGGCACCACCAGGCCGACGCCCTTGCCCGAGCGCGTGGGCGCGTAGGTCAGCACGTGCTCGGGGCCGCTGTGCCGCAGGTAGAAGAAATTGCCGTCCTTGTCCTGCCAGCCGCCCACGTACACGCCGGTAGCCGTGGGTGCGGCCTTGCCGGTGACGATCTCCAGGACGTTGCGCTCGCGTGGCAGCAGGCCGGCCGCCTGAATGTCCTTCTTCTCGGCCCAGCGGGCCGAGCCGTGCAGGTACTCGCTCGCCTTCGAGCTGTTGGACGTGACGACCTTCGCCACGGCCACGCCCAGCAGGCCCACGGTCGAAACCAGCATCCCCATGCTGCCGGCCTTCATGATCTCGTCCGGGTACTGGCTGTACCACTTGTACGTCCAGTGCAGGATCGACCAGGGCGCGTACACGTGGCCCACGTTGGGGCCGAGGGTCGCGTGATAGGCGAACGTGTGGGCGAAGAACTGCGTCGCGGCCTGGAGGCCGCCGACCATCGAGGCCGCGCCCAGCACCGGCAGCAGCTTGCTCGGCTTCGGTTTGGCGGTTCGGACTTGCGGCCCTACCGCGTTGTTCATCTTGATCTTCATCTACTCCTTCCTTTCGACGTTTTGATGGAGCCTTTCGCGGTGATCGAGACGGCATCGCCGACCGCGATGCGCGTCAAGCGCCGGGCCGTGGCCTGGTCGATGGGCATAACCATGACCTCATCACCTCGTTTCAAGAGGGCCAGCGCCTGGCCCTCGATAGTCCTGGTGCCCTGGAACGTGAGCGCACCATCACCGGCAGTATATCGGGAATGCTTCGGTATATCGAAACCTTTTAGGCGCTTTGCCTCGCGTTCGGCGATGTACTTGTCGGCGGCGGCGACGCCCGGCGGCGTCTGGCCTACTCCTGTTCCTGGCCGAGAAATTCCCCGTCGCAGTGCGTGATCTGGTTGGGTTCCTTGCTGCTCCACGTGACGAGGAACATCACGCGGCAATAGCACTTCACTTCCGCCGGCGATGCGAACCACACCGAGTTCGGACAGTGCTCGCAAACGGTGCTGGCTTTGGGGCGGCGGTTTTCTTCCAAGGCGTCCAACGTCGGGCTTCCGGTGGACGGTGGCGGCGTGAAGGCCGGCGTCGGCGCGGTCGCCTCGGCCGGCGGCTGGCCGGCCGTCGCCTGCTCGGGCGACGGCTGCGGCTCCGGTAGCGTGCTGGTCGGCAGCGGGCCGCTGTCCAGGGCCGCCAGCGCCGCGTCCAGTTCGTCCTCGATGCTCTGGTCTTTCGGTTCGCTCATGGGTGTTCTCCTTGTTCAAAAGCGCCTGCCGCCGGCTCTCAAGAGCCGGATCGGTGAAGGTGATGGGTAGCTGGGAATCGACGGCGGCGCGGATCATCTGCGCCTTGAACTCCACCGTGCCGTTGACGGTGATGCGGTTGCCGTAGCGTTGCATCGCCAGGCGCAGGGCTTCTTGCAGCCCTTCGCGCGTGGCCTCGCGGGAGACTTGCAGGCGGTCACCGTCATCGCGCACGGCGCTCATGCCGGCGCGGAAGATGATCGTCCCCTTCTTCGTGATGTTGTCCACCGCCGGCGCGTGGCCGGGCTTCGCCTGGCCCTCGCCCCGGATGGTGTTGCCCTTGAGGCCCTGGGCCGCCTCGCGGGCGCGCAGGGCGGCCAGGGCGTCGGCGCCGCCGTGCTGCGCCTCCTTCTTGAGCCAGTCGGCCCACGTGCGCCGGCGGTGCTCGGCGTAGAGGGCCGTGCGCTCCTGCTGGAACTGCTTGTTGATCGCCTGGATTTCGCTGCGCAGGGCCTTGCTCGCCTGGGCGTACAGCAGCTTCTTGTTCGCGCGGCCCTCGCCGACCACCTTAATCGTGGCGCGGCGCAGGCGGTTCGACCTCTTGGCCGCCTCGATCAGCCGATCCTTGCGATGCCGGGCGCGCTCCAGGGCCTGGGCGCGCGCCGTGGTCAAGTTCTGCTGCTCGGCCTTGTACTTCGCGTACAGCTCCACGGTGTTGACGCGAAGGCGGATGGGGTCTTTGCGGTACTGCCGCTTCGCGGTGGTTTGCGCCTGCCGTTCGGGCGAAGCCTCGAACGGGCCAAGCCGCGCCTCCAGGCTCGGCTTGGAAAGGTCGCGGGCTACTGTGCTCGCCTTCACCATCGTTCCGTCGCCGGCCTCGAACACGAGGCCATTGGCGCGGACGCGCAGCTCCATTCCGTTGTCGCGCATGACCTGGTGCAGTTCCTGCCAGGACTGCGCGCCCTTGATCTCGTCCAGGCACTCGCGCTTGACCCAGCCGACCAGGCTTTCAACGCCGGCATGCCGCTCCATGTCGGCGGCCCGGCCCTCCGCGCCGCGCTTGCGCGGCTCGTGGTTGTCGCGCTCCAGGCCGTAGTCGCGCTCCAGGGCCGTGCAGAGTTCCGCCAGCGCCCGGTGCGGGTAGTACGGCTCGTGCATCGTGTGCCGCGTCGGGTGAATCTTGTTGATGGCGATGTGGATGTGCAGGTTGTCGGTGTCGTTGTGGACGGCACTGATTCGCTGATGCTCGCCATAACCCAGCCCGACGCAGATGCGTTCCTCAATCGCGCGCAAGGTGTCGGCGCTGGGCTGCTCGCCGGCCCGGAAGCTGACGATCAGGTGGTAGGTCTTGTCGCCCTTCGCGCGGGTGTTCGTGTGCTGGGTCGCCAGCACCTCCGTGATGGCGTCCTGGATGGAACCGGCTTCGCAGTTCGTCGCCTGCACGTGGCCCAGCCGGTGGTCTTTGCTTTGGGCGTCGGTGATGTAGTTCGCCAGGCCCGCGAAGTCGCTCTTGCCAAGCGAGCGCATCGGCACGTGCTTGGCGATCATGGCCGCCCCTCCGGCTTTTTAGCCGCTAAAGAAGTCAAGGCTCGGCCCTCGGCTGAACCACGGCCTTCATGATCCGGCTCATTTCGTCCTGGGTGGCCTCGATCCGGCCCAGCAGGGCCAGGATGGTCGCCTCGCCGAACTGGAGCGTTCGCACGTCATCGGTCAGCCAGAGCTTGAGCAGGCCGCCAAGGCGGCCAAGGTCGCCGTTGACGCGCACCAGCTCGCGCACGTGCTGGTAGTCCATGACGCCCTTGATCTGGTAGCCCTGGCCCACGTCGCGCAGATAGCGCGCCACGCTGACGCCCGCCCTCTTGGCGTTCGCCTCGATCTCGTCTTTCTCTTCGGGGAACACCGGCACCCGCAGGTGCTGCCGCCGCCGGCGGCCGTGTTCCTTTTCGTCGTTCTCCATGCCTCGCCTCGTCTCTCATGCCGGCGGTAGCCGGCTGCCTCGCAGAGCAGGATGACCCGTTGAGCGCCCCCGGCGCGAATAAGGGACAGTGAAGATAGATAACCGGCTCGCCGGTTAGCTAACTTCACACATCCTGCCCGCCTTACGGCGTTAATAACACCAAGGAAAGTCTACACCAGCCATTACGATTTATCCGCAACTATCGCGCTATCAGGCCGCAAAAGCAGCAACGGATATAGCGAAACCCGCCACAATGGCCCATAATGCCGCTATCGAAGCGTGCCAATGCACGCCGATAGCGGACTTTTTGCGTTTCCGTAGCGCCGCTTAGTAGCGTTACATTTGCGATGAGAGGATTAGATGGACGAACACGATGCCAAAGACCTACCCCGAAGAGCTGGCTGAATGGGTGAAGGGACGGGAAGCCAAGAAGCCGCGCCAGGACAAGCACGTGGTCGCGTTCCTGGCCGTCAAGAGCGACGTTCAAGCGGCGCTCGATGCGGGCTATGCGATGAAAACGATCTGGGAGCACATGAAGGAAACCGGCCGGCTGCGCTGTCGGTACGAAACCTTCACCCAGCACGTGAAGCGGTACATCAAGGCCGCGCCGGTAGCTTCCCCGCCGCCTCCCGCCACTCCCCCGGACAGCCAGCCCAAGGGCGCGAAGCCCGAGCCGAAGGCCGCCCCGCCGGCCTCGGAATCCAAGAGTGAGCCGCCCAAGATCGGCGGCTTCACGTTTGATGCGACTCCAAAGAAAGAGGATTTACTGTAATGGCGAAAATTCACATGGTTCTGCAAGGCAAGGGCGGCGTCGGCAAGTCGATGATCGCGGCCACCATCGCGCAGTACAAAGCCGGCAAGGGACAGAAGCCGCTTTGCATCGACACCGATCCGGTGAACGCGACGTTCGAGGGCTACAAAGCCCTCAACGTGCGCCGGCTCAACATCATGGACGGCGACGAGATCAACACCCGGAATTTCGACGCCCTGGTCGAGATGATCGCGTCGGCCGAGGGCGACGTCATCATCGACAACGGGGCCAGCTCGTTCGTGCCGCTGTCGCACTACCTCATCAGCAACCAGGTGCCGGCGCTGCTCCAGGACATGGGCCACGAACTCGTGGTGCATACGGTCGTCACCGGCGGCCAGGCCCTGGTGGACACGGTGAGCGGCTTCGCCCAGCTCGCCAGCCAGTTCCCGGCCGAATGCCTGTTCGTGGTCTGGCTGAACCCGTATTGGGGGCCAATCGAGCACGAGGGCAAGGGGTTCGAGCAGTTGAAGGCGTACACGGCCAACAAGGGCCGTGTGTCCGCCATCATCCAGATTCCGGCGCTGAAAGAGGAAACCTACGGCCGCGACTTCGCCGAAATGCTCCAGGATCGGCGCACCTTCGATGAGGCCCTGGCCGATTCGGCGCTCACGATCATGACGCGGCAGCGGCTCAAGATCGTGAAAACCCAGCTCTTCGCCCAGCTCGAAAACGCGGCGGTGCTCTGATGGCGGCCGACGACAAGATCGAGGAGCTGATACGGGAGATCGCGGCCAAGCACGGCATCGCCGTGGGCCGCGACGATCCGATCTTGATCCTCCAGACCATCAACATGAAGCTGATGCAGGACAGCGCATCGGCCCAGCAGGAAATCTTGGACGCCTTCAAGTCGGAACTGGAGTCCATCGCCCACCGATGGGGTGATGACGCCAAGGGAAAGGCGGAAAGGACGCTCAACGCGGCGTTGGCGGCCAGCAAGGACGCCATGACGCGGGGAATGCAGGAGGGCGCGAAGGCGGCCGCCGAGGCCGTGCGGCGTGAGGTTGAGGCGGTGACGGCGCAGCTCGTCGCGCCGATCCGCGAGGCGCGGCGCGTCGCCATGATGAACATGGTCGCGGCCGGCATGGCGGTCGTGGCCGCCGGCCTGGCCCTGTGGGCCTCGCTGTAGATGGCGATGCGGGATCTCATCGTCAGAACTGGCGATGGTCGACCGCGCCGGCGGCATCGCCAGGTTCGGCGATGCTGGCCAGCTCCCGGCATCGTCGCTTGTGACGATGCTGCAGGATGATTCCGCCAGGCCCTCGGCGGGCCTCCCTCGCCAGAAATGGCGATGCTCGAGAAAAAAGCCCGGCGACCGCCGGGCTTCGTTTTTATGCGGGCCTGGCTGACAGGCCCAAGGACTGCGATCTCCCTGGCCGCTCCTGGGCCTGGGATTGCTTGCGCTCCTGCTCCTGCTTGCGCATCAGCAGCTCATGCCGGCGGGCGGCCTCGCGCATGGCATCCCAATCGGAAGCCAGCTCGGGGTTCTCGGCGCGCATCTTGCGCGTCGCCAGCTCTTCGATCTTCGGCGAGTGCAGGCCCATGCCTTCCTTGATCTCGCGGACGGCCTCCAGGCGCGCGTGAAGCGTCTGCAAGCGGGCCTGCTGCTGCGCCTGCTGGTTCTGCCAGGCTCGCTTAGAGCCGGGCAAGGAAAGCCGGCCAGGCGCGGACGCCTGGGTCTGCTGCAAGCGGGCCTGCTGCCGGTCGATCAGGTTTTCTAGCCTGTCCTCGATGTGCTCCACCTGGTCGTGCTTGGCCTGCACGTAGAGCGCCAGGGTTTCGGGGTAGGACTGCTCGACCGGGGCCGCCTCTAGGGTGGCCTGCTGCTCGATCTCGGCCGCCTGGGCGGCCTCCAGCAAGTCGGCTCCGGTGTCCTCGCGCGAAGCGCCGAAGGCGGCACCGCCGAGGGTGGCCGGCGCGCTGACGCGGGCCGGCTTGGTGGCGCGGCTCTCGGTGCCGCTGCCGGGGATGGTGAGTCGTTTCAAGGGCGTGCCTCCTTTTTAGCCGCTAAAGCTACATGGAGCGCCCCCGCGTCAGTTTCGGGGCCTCTGCGGCGACTGCCGCCTTGCCCTGGGCGTTGTAGCTGATGCTCTTTGCGCTCCCAATTTCAGGTACTTTATCGAAATCTGACCGAGCGTGCATGACAAAGTTCTTGCCGATCTGCTGGTACACGTTGGTGGCGTCGGCATGAACGATCACGCCGGCGTGGGTCTGCTTCTTGTCGGCCGCTTGGGCCGTGTACAGGTTGTAGATGCCGGGCTTCAACGCGCCCGCCTTGTCTACTTTCTGATTCGTCCAAGCGCCGTCCTTTTCGGCCTGAACGATGCGTTGACCGTTCATGACCAAGAGGCGTTCTTTCATCGGGCACTCCTATGGTTGCCGTGGTTCTCAAAAGGGTGATGGTGGCCCCATGCAAGCCGCGCTCCAACAAAAAAGCCGACCTCGGCAAAGCGAGGCCGGCTCTTCCCAGCGGCCGGGTTGTGCGTTTTGTCAGGGTTCCAGGGTAATTTTAAGGAAAACCAACCGATTTATCAGGTCTTTTTGCGTCCGCCGCTGGTCGGATCGGCCGCCCGGCCTTGCGCCATGACGGTTTCCAGGGCCTCCAGCCGGCCGCGAAGCCCGGCCGCTTCCTCGCGGGCCTGGGCAGCGTCGCGCTTCGCCTGGTCGCGCTCGCCCTGGGCGGCGGTCAGCCGCTCGGCCTGGCGGTGTGCCTCGGCCGCCATCGCCTTGCGCTGCTCCTGGTGGGCCTGCTCGGCCGCCTCGGCCTTGGCCTGCACCTTCACCAGCTCCGCGCGCACCTGGTCGCGCTCGGCGGCGGCCGCCTCGGTGGCCTTCCGCTGCTCGGCCTGAGCGGCGCGCGCCTGGTCGGTCGCCTGGTTCGCCCGCTCCAGGTCGGCACGCAGCTCGCCGGCGCGGCGCTCGATCTCGGCGGTACGGCTGTTCGCGGCCGCGAGGTCGGCCCGCAGGGCCTCCACCTGGTCGGCGCTGGCCGTGGCCCTCTCCTGGGCCTTGTCGCGCTCTGCGCGCGCCTGGCGGGCTTCCTGATGGGCGTGATCCAGCTCCGTGCGCAGCTCGCCGGCCCTGGCCTCGGCCGTGGCCGCGCGCTCGCTGGTCGCCGCGAGCTTGCCGCGCAGCTCGTCGGCCTCGCCCTTGGCGGCCGCCTCGACGGCCTCCAGGGCCGCGACGCGGGCCTTGGCCTCGTCCAGCTCGCCGGTGAGCTGGTCGGCCAGCTCTGCGGCTTCCTGGCGCGCTGCTTCCGTCTCCTGGCGCACGGCCTCCAGCGCCTCGCGCTCGGCGGCCAGGCGGTTGTTCGCCATTTCCAGCGCCACGGCCCACAAGTCGCCGCCCAGCTCGGCCAGCTTGTCGGTGATCGCCTGCGGTGCCGGCTCGCGGATCGGGGCGGCCTGGCTGGCCTTGCGTGCGCGCCACTCGTTCATCGCCTCGCTGATGGTGGTGAAGCTGCCGCTGCCGAGCTGCTTGCGCACGTTCGCCAGCGTGGGGTTCTGGCCGGCCGCGTCCAGTTCGTCGGCCACCGCAAATATCTGCTCCTTCGAGATCGCCATGTCGGGCCTCCTTTGGCCGGTTGTATGTTGTAGCGTGTAGCATACTACAACATACAACACTACGCAAGCGGTTTAGCTGAACTTTTTTTAGCGGCTAAAACGCGGGCAAAAAAAAGCCCCGCTCGATGGCGGGGCGATGGGTGGGGGTCGGTGGTCGGCGATGCCCGGCGCTGGGCGTGTCAGCCCTCCAGCAGCGCGACAAGCTGCACGGTGCCAAGGTCGGCCTCGAACTCCTGGCCGTCATCCTCGTATTTGAGCCAGGCCCAGCCCTCGGCCGGGGGCCGGCGGTTGAGGATCAGCCGTGCCGGCCGGTCGTCGTGCTTGACCTGGATGATGGCCTTCTTGAGCTTGTCGGGGTCGGCCTCCTTCGGCTCCTTCTTCCCCTTGGCGTCATCATCCTGCGGCCCCTGCTCGCCGTCGCCGGCCTCGGCGTCGGTCTTGCCGGTCAGCGCATCGACGGTGTTGGGATCACGGTCGCCGTCCTCGTGACTGCGCTTGTCCTCCAGGAACTCGCGCAGCAGCTTCACCGAGCCGCGCGTCAGCTCCTGGCTGTCGTCGGCCAGCCAGGCGGCCACCTCGTCGGGGTTCTTCTTGTAGGCCGTCACCAGCTCGTTGATGACAGTCACGTCCTTGCCCCGGCCGCTATTGAACGCCTCGGCAATGGGTTCGGGCAAGTCCAGCAGCGTGACGTGCTGCGTGACGAAGGCCGGCGACTTGCCGATCTCCTTGGCGATCTCGCCCTTCTTCTTGCCCTTCGCCAGCTCGCGGCCGATGAAGTCGGCGATCTCACGCGCCGTCAGCTCATTGCGTTGCAGGTTCTCGATAACCTGGTCGGCCTCGTTGTAGTCGTTGTCGATGAAGGCCGGGATCGTGGTCTTGTGCGCCCACTTCGAGCCGCGATAGCGCCGCGCGCCGTGGTTGATGAGGTAGCGCCCCGGTGCGTCCGGGTTCTCGCGCACGCTGATGGGCGACTTCACGCCGCGCGCTTTGATCGTCTCGCCGATCTCCGCGATGCTCTCCGGCGAGAAGCCGGGGTTGTCGGCCGTGCGCGGCTGGTGCGGGTCTTCGTCGATCAGGTCAAGCGGCAGCTCCTGCGGGCCTGCGCCGCCGGCGTTGGCCGCCGGCTGCTCGTTCAGCAGGCCGGCCAGGTCGCCCAGCCCGTCCAGGCCCAGCCCGGACGATTGCGGCTTGTCCTGCTCCTTCTTCTTGGCGTTGGTCTTGGCGCTCATTGCGCGATCTCCATCTTCGTGAACACGTAATCCGCCAGCGCACGCACCTCCTGGGTGGCCTTCCGCGCGGCGGTCTTCTTGATCTTCCACACCGGCATCTGCTCGCCCAGCGCCTCGGCGATGCTGTCACGCGCGCCGATGCTGAACGGCAAGATGAGCTGCGGGTATGCCTGCTGCAACGTCGCCAGGTTGTTGACGTGGCGCGGCTTCCGCGCGTCCACCTTGTTCGGCACCATGCCGAGGAAGCGCAGCTTGGGGTTCTGCTTGCGCAGGTTGCTGATGACCGCGACCATCTTCTTCATGCCCTGCAAGCTGTACGCCTCCATTTCGATGGGCGACAGCATGTAGTCGGCCGTCAGCACGGCCGCCGTCATGGCGACGCCAAGGGAGGGGGCCGTGTCGATCAGGCACACGTCGAAGAACTCGCCCAGCGCGGCCACACTGGCCCGCAGCGCGGCGGCCGCCTGGGAAAGCTCCATCTTGTCCAGGTTCGCCAGGTTGGCGTCTGCCGCGATCAGCGCCAGGCTCTCGCCCTCGCGCTTGCCGAACCAATACCGCAGGTCATCGGTGTCGCCGGTGAACAACTGGCTGGCGAGGTAGCCCGATTGGTACGCCGACAGCGTGAACGATGCGTTGCCCTGGGTGTCCAGGTCGATCACGGCCACGCGAAGGCCGCGCTCCAGGAAGTCGAATGCCAGGTGGCAGGTGGCGAACGTCTTGCCTTGACCGCCCTTCTGAATTGCCGTGACCAGTGTTTTCATGACTTGGGTTCCTGTTTCCTCTTGGCGTCTGCTTCCCACTTCTTGACGATGAACGCTTGATGCTCCGGCAGTACCGCCGTCACTCGCTCGAAGCCCTCGGGGAGCTGTTCCCCTGCTGCTGCCCATACGCGACTGACCGCCTGCGACACCGCCCCCTTGGTCAGCCCCAGCGAAGTGACAAACTCCGCCTGGGGCCGGCCATCGACCAGCACGCCGCGCGCTATGTCGATGGTCTGCTGCCCGATCTCCAGCCCCTTGATGGCCGTCTGGAATTGGGCTTCGGTTAGCCGTTTCTTCATGGATTGCACCCATAACACTCCACACCCGGTTTGTTGAACAAATGGCGGTGCCAGCCGCCGACCATGTGCAGAAGTTTAGCTAAACCATGCGAAGCCGTCAAGCGTTTTAGCGGCTAAAAATTTGTTCGCGCCTTGTCGATGGCCGATGCCGTTGCGGCCGTCGCCCGCGCCTGTCGCCAGTGGTCGGAATCCACCGCGCACGCGCAAAGCGTGGCCCCGTCCTGGTCGTAGAACACGGCCGGCCGGCCCTCCACCTTCGCCTCGATGCGCAGCGCCTTGGCAGGCAGGCCCAGCCCGTCCGCGATGACGGCCAGGGTGGCGCGCTGCAAGGCCAACTCTTCCCCCTTGGCGTCAATGAGCTGTGCCGCATGGGCGGCACTCAGGAAGAACGTCATCAGCGGGCCTACGGTGCGCGTGCCGCCGCTGGCAAAGCACACGTCGAAGGAACCGCCGCCCACGTGCGGATCGACGCCCTCCACGAGACGCCAGGGGTCAAGGCCCCATTCTTCGGATTGCGCGCTGTACCAGTAGGCCGGCGCGTCGCCGTTCAAGTCGCTGTCCGCGTACTCGCGCACCAGGACGGCCACGCGGCCAGTGGTCGGCTCCACGAAGCCAGGCGGGTAGGGGAGGGTCTGCTTTGCCATGTCAAAGCCCTTTCGGTTTGTAGATCGAAACGAAGTAGGTGATCGCGGTCAGTGCCGCGAAGTACGCCAGGAACGACCAGCCGGCATACACGCCAGGCGTGTTCCAGTGGTAGAGCATCCGCACGAACTGGAAGAAGGTGATGATCGCCAGCACCCACTTGAGCACCGGCCAGACCAGCACGGTCGCCACCCATACGAACTTGACCAGGCCGGCCACCAGGCCCCGGCCTTCGGCCTTGGGTGCGGCAGGCGCAGCAGCGGGCGCGGCAGGCTGCACCGGCTCGGGAGCCGGCGGCTTGCTCGCCCTGGGGAACTTGACGATGTTGGACATGGCTTGACCCTCCACGCGGTTACGTGTTGAATGCTGGATGCTCCCACTCGGAAGCATGGTTACGGTGTGCCAGCACCAGGCCAAGCGCCCCGGATCACTCCGGGGCGTTCCTCCACCTGGGGCCGTCGAACGTGTGGAATGCCGTCATTGCAGCGTCGCTCCGCTCATGCGTCGCACGGCCGCCGCCAGCAGCATTTCCGTCAGCTCGTTATCTTCCTCCGGCGTGATGCAGCCGCCGCAGATGCTGCCGAACTTCTCGCGGGCATCATCGGCGCCGATGATGGTGTGGCTCAAGGTTCGGATGCTCTTGCCGCAGCGCCGGCAGCACGTCTCGATGATCTCGATCTTGCCTTTGCTCATGGGACTGTTTCCTCTTGGCGTTCCGTTGATGACCCGGCCGAAGCCGGGCCGCCTTCCCTTACCAGCCGACGCTGCGCTTGGCCTGCTCGACCGCTTGGCTCGACCATTCGCCCTTGGCACTGGCCTCCAGGCTCAAGGCGGCGAAATAGGCTTTGCCGCGCAGCTCTTCCGCCTGCTTCACCAGCTCGGCCGCCTCGGCCATCGTGGCCTCGATCTGGTCGCGGCGGGCTTGGAAGTCGGTGGCTTCCACATTCGGCAGGGCGTCAACCCAAGGCATGATCTTGTTCTTGCTCATCGGAACCTCTCCGGTAATCGACCTGGGCGGAATGCCCGGCCTTCAAGTGCTATATTAGGACAAAATGTCCTAGCCTGTCAAGCACTTTAGCTAAACTATTTTCGCTTTACCGTAGTCCGATGCCTAGCACTTTAGCCGCTAAAGCCTCTTTCCCTGGCGTCAAGCCTCTTTCCAGATCAGCCCGAGGCCGGCGTAGTCGCACAGCAGCGCCCACGCGGCATAAGGGATCGGCGTGTCCTCGCCCACCCATCGCCGGATCGTCCGGTCGCCCTTCGGGCCGAGGCCCAGCACCTTCGCGGCTTTGCCGCCGGTGAGGCCCGCCAGGCGCAGCACCTCGCGCACCTCTTCGCCGCTCGGCTGCGCCCACCGCTCGGCCGGCTTCAAGCACTCCAGCCGGATATTGGCGTCGTTCGTCATTCGTTTCTTCTCCTGGTCACGTGATAAGCCGCAGTTGGTCGAATCCGTAGATCGACTGAATGCAGCTCGGGTCTGAATCCACCACACGGCGGCCCGCGCGGTTGGTCTTGTATGTCACCGGCCGGTCGTCATGCGCCCACACCTGGCGGGTGTCTGGATGCACCTTCACGATGATGACGCGCTTGCCGATCTCCTTGGCGAACACCGGATGGTGGACGCTCACGATCTCGCACCGTTGGCCTGGTGCGGGCGTGAACTCCACCAGGTCGGCCGGGCCTGCATCGCCATTCCTGGCGGTGCTGCAGGATGCTTCGCCTGCGCCCGGCATCGTCGCTTCTGGCGATACAGGCCCAGCCTCGGCCTTGCAATCGTCAGCTTTGGCGGTGCTGCAGCGCATCGCCGTTTCCGCCGATGCGGGATCTCGCTCGCGGCCCCCGGCCTTTCCCTTGGCGTTCGACCTGGCGGCCCTGGCCGCCTTGACCTTGCCCGCCGCCTCGGCCGCCCAGCGCCGCGCGATGAACGCCTTGTGCGCCGGCAGCACCACATCGACCAAGACGAAGCCCGGCGGGATCGTCACGGTCGCCGGCTCGCGCCGCGCCGGCGGCACCAGGCCGGCCAGCCAATCGGGCAGGGGAGCGTCGGCCAAGCGGTCGCGGTAGTTGGCCTCGATCAACACCGGCCGCTTCTTCTCGGCCAGCATGGCCGTCAGGATGCCGCGCGCAACCTCGTCCACGGTCATGCAGCCCCGCGCCGTGTCGAAGTGCGAGCGATAGCCCGTCGCCGAGATAAACGGCCTGTCCAGGTCAACCGCGTGGAACTGAAAATGCGCGTTGAGCGGCCCGCCATAACCGGCCTCGTACTCCACCAGGGCGCGCACGTCGCCCGCCACGGCCAGGAACTGGCCGCGCTGGCCCCACAAGGGCACGTCCCCCGGCACCGCAGCGCAATGCCGCTCGATGACGCGGCCGGCGGCCTCGTCGTCGGCCATGCACCCGAAGTTCGTGCCGCCGTTCAGCTTCCAGATGATCGCCTCGTATCGGTCGCCGGCCAGCTCGGCCGCCGCCCCGTCGCCGCGCATGACAGCCGCGTCGATCTCCACCACGGCCGCAACGGCCGCAGCCAGCAGGCCGTCACGGTCTGCCGGCAGCTCGGCCAGCAGCTCGGCCGCCGGCGCGCTCCAGTCCTGGCCCGCCTGGGCCGGTTGCTTTGTTCGCTTCGCCATCGCTTGACGTGCTCCTGGTGCAGCCCCGGCCGGAGCCGGGGCCGCCCCTCATCAGTCAATAGCCCGGTAGATCGCAGCGGCCTCGGGGTGGCCGGCCGCGAAGCCGCGCAGGAAGTGATAGCGGTCGATCAGGGCGTCGGCCGCGTCCGTGCCGGCGATCTCGGCCGCGAGCTGGCCGAGCGCGAACAGGGTTGCGACAATGCCGGCGGCGTCGGCCGACAGTTCGCCCCGGAAGCCGTTGCCGTCTACCTCGATCTCCAGGCGCTCGGCCAGGTCGGGGGCCAGGTAGAAACCGCCGTCCGACAGGGTGTAGTAGTGCCAATACGCGCCGTTGTAGCGTTCGCAGAGCCGGCGCAGCCAGGCGTACACAAGGGCCTCGCCGCGCATCATCAGGCGCGGGCCGAAGTAGGTAGGCAAGAAGTCGAGGCGCTGGGCCTCGGCGACCAGGGAAGCGGTGACGGGTTGGTCTTGGGTGTTCATCGGAACTCTCCGGTAGTTGACCTGGGCGACATGCCCGGCCTTCAAGACGTATATTAGGACAAAATGTCCTAACCTGTCAAGCACTTTAGCTAAACTTTAGCCGCTAAACTGGACTTCGTCCCCTTGGAGTGATAGGATTGAATCCTATTGAACCGAATGGAGGCCGCCATGCGAACCACCCAGCAACTGAGCATCACCCTGCCGAACGACATGGCCGACGTGGTGAAAACGAAGGTCAAGACCGGGGAGTACGCGAGCGAAAGCGAGGTCATCCGCGACGGCCTGCGTGCGCTACTCGCGCGTGATCGCGCCGTCGAGTCCTGGCTTCACAACCAGGTCGGCCCGGCGTATGACGCCCTGAAAGCCGATCCCTCCCGAGCCGTCACCGCCGACCAGGTGCGCGCCCGCCTGGCCGCCGAGCATGCGAAGGCGCAATGAGCTACGCGGTCGTCTTCTCGCCCGAGGCCGAAGAGCAGCTTGCCGAGCTGTACCGCTACATCGCGGCGGCGGCGTCGCCTGACGTTGCCGCTCGCTACACCGAGGCAATCGTCACCTATTGCGAAAGCCTGCGCACGTTTCCACTGCGCGGCACCATGCGCGACGATGTGCGGCCCGGCCTGCGCATCACGAACTACCGCAAGCGCGCCGTGATCGCCTTCGATGTGGCCGGCGATCTGGTTTCCATCATCGGCGTGTTCTACGGCGGGCAGGACTACGAGTCGATCCTGCACGACGACGCGGACGACTGAATTCCCCCGCTTCTTGACACTTGAGGGGCGCAATCACGCCCTGGGCCTGGCAGGCCGACCCCTCCCTTGGCGTTCAACCTTGCGGCCTTCGAGCTGGAGCCATCTTCCGACTTGGCGACGGCGCAGGAGTCACCGCGGCCTTGACAGTTGGGGAGTCCAGAGGGGGCCTTGGCCCCCTTTGGAAGAGCACGAACTTCTGCCAGGCGCTTGCGCCTGGCTATGGTCAGCCGTAGCGCCGTAGGCGCTCCATTCTTGGGGTGAAGGCCGTAGGCCGAGGGGCAACGCCCCTGGGGGGATGGGAGGCCGCTTTAGCGGCCGGGTGGGATCGAGAAGGGGGGGCACCCCCCTTCGGCGGCCGATTATTCTGCGGGGCACCTTGGGCCGGTTTGCCGCTTTTTTCGACACCCGGTTATAACAACTAGGTTTAATATAAAGGTTATGAAGGGTTAAAAGCCGGTTAGCTTGACCGGAAAACGCGCGCAAGCCGTTGATACGCCAAGGAAAAGGCTCGAAGGGCCGCCCCTCAAGTGTCAATGGATAAGCCCCTCAAGGGTCAATAGTCTGCCCGTCAAGTGTCAAGGATCGCGCCCCTCATCTGTCAGCACCCCCGCCCCTCAAGTGTCAGTACGGCAAGGGCCTTGCCAACAGGCTTATCCACAACTTCTGTGGATAAAGCCAGCCCGATCAAGCACATAGGCCGCCTCGACGGCCTCCGGCGCGGCTCCAGCCGGCCGATTTCGAGGCCGGCCCCTCATCTGTCAGCATCGCGCCGGGGTGCGCTGCCCCCCAAGTGTCAAGAAACGCCCCTCAACTGTCACCAGCCGGCGTTTTGTCCCCAAACGATCCACAAGGCCGACCAGGCAGCGCCGGCCCTCTATGGCCCCGAGAAGGGGCCAGAAAGGCCCGCCAGGGCCTCGTAGCCTAGCGGCGAGGGCCACCGGCCCGGTGAGCGTCGGGAAGGCGCTGGAAGCCCGCCAGGGGCGAGACGGGCGGCCGTGGCCGCCTGGCTCGATGCGTAGCACGACATAGCCGGTTCTCGCGGCCGCCGGCCGGGAGAATCCCCCGCAGCTTGGCCCCTCAAATGTCAAAGAGCGGATCTCATCGTCGGAAGTGGCGATGGGGCCCTCGGGGCATCGTTGGATGTGGCGATGGTCGACCGTGGCCAGGACGTGGCCAGGACGTGGCCAGCCTCGCCGGAAGTGACGATGCTGCAGCTCGACGTGCGCGAGCTGGTGCGCGGTACTGCCTCGCCGGAAGTGGCGATGCTCGAGAAAAAAAGCCGCCTCGATCTCGGGCGGCTCCAGGGGAGGGCAGGGGGGCGATCACCGCTTGCAATGCACCAGGTCGTCGTTCACCCACGCACTTTCGACCAGGCCGTTTTCGCGCAGCTCGTCGCACGCTTCGCCTACCTGCTCGCGCCACTTCTTCGGCCGGGTGGAATCCGAGCCGCACATCAGCCGGAACGTCTCCAGCTTAAGCGGGTACGGCTCCTTGTGGGTGGCGAAGTAGTCGAACATGCGCCGCGCGGTGGGCGACAGCTTGCGGTACTTCTCCCACACGAATTTCGTGTAGTGGTCGCCGGCGAACAGCACCACGATTTCGGCGTCGATCTCGACCTGGCAGCGCGACGTGCGCTTGCCGCGATCCAGGACGCGGAAGCGCCGGATCAGCGACACCGATTCGAGCCGGCCGATGCGTTGGGATGAGAACTGCATGGCCGACGCCTGGAGCCGCGTCAGGCATTCCTCGGCCCTTGTGTAGTACCGACCGTTGATTGACCAGTCCAAGTCCTGGCAAAGCTCGTAGAACGTGAAGGAAACCGGCTCTCCGAGCGCGGTGCGCTTCGCGTACTCCAGCACCTGGGCGAATACCAGCTCGTCGTCGTCGGCGCGCAGTTCGATCCCGGTGTAGGTGATCTCCACGTCTTTGTTGACGTGGTAGATCGACTGGCCTTGCAGCGCGGCGCGCGGCACCTTCTTGTTGCGGACGGTGAAGATCGCCGACCGCCCGAAGTCGTTGGGCAGTGCCCGCATGTGATCCGGCCAGGGAGCCAGGTCGAACAGCGAGAGCTGCATGTCCTTGATCTGCTGCTTCGTGTGCTTGAGCAAGGCCGTCTGCTTGGCCTCGCTGACCTTCTCGGCCAGCTCACCGCCGGCCGTTCGCTTCTTGGTCGCCATCGCACTACTCCGTTTGTCCTGGGCCAGCGCGCCGATCTGCTCGGCCATCTTGTTCACGGCGGTGCGCGGTTCGGGCGGCAGGCCCATCGTGCGCGCAAGCTCGGCCGATTCCTGCGCCATGCGCTCGGATCGCTCGACGGCGGCACTTGCCGGCGTCGGTAGCTTCGGCGGCAAAGCCGCCTCGTTGTCGCCGGCCGTGGCCGGCAGCTCGAAGAGGGAACCGGCGGGGCGGAAGGCCCCGCCGGCGCTGCCCGAGTCCCTGCGAGCGGCGGCGGTACGGGCGGCAAGGTCGGTGGCGTCGGCTTCGCTAAGCCCGCCCTCGATGAGCTTGCGCCTGTATTCCTGCTCGTTGAACTCGTTCTGCATCTAATCTCCCTCCTAGCATACTGCCCGGCCGTGGCCGGGCCTGGCCTTACTGGCCGCCGCCTGGCGCTTTGGTGTCCAGGTATTCGATTTCCTCGGCGATGAAATCGAACCCGTATTCGGTCTTGCCGTCCTTCTCGTACTTCGTCGGCTCGATGCGGCCCTGGACGAACACCTTGGAGCCTTTGCCCAGGTACTTGCCCGCGTTCTCGGCCAGGCCGCCGAACGACTTGATGCGGAAGAAGTCCGTCTGCTCCTGCTTCGCACCGGCTGCGTTGCGCCACACGCGATTGACAGCCAGGTCGAAAACGGCGCGGGCGCTGTTTTCGCTATGGCGAACGTCGGTATCGCGGGTAAGATTACCGATAAACTGGAACAGGTTGTGGCTCATTCGTCATGCTCCTTTCGCTAATGGAGTCGTCAGTTTAGCTAAACCTGCGTCCGTGGTCAAGAACTTTAGCGGCTAAAATTTTCTGCCGCCCGCACCGAGAAGGCATACGGGCCTTGTACAACTACATCTTCTTCACGAACGTGCTCCGGCTGCTCGATGAGCGGCACATGACGAAAAAGGAGCTATCGGACAGGTCGGGGGTTTCGATCTCCTTCCTGTCCGATCTCACTACTGGCAAAGCCAACCCCTCCCTAAAGGTGATGGAGGACATTGCGCAGGCCCTTGAAACTCCCCTGCCGCTCCTGCTTGAATCGACCGACCTGGACAAAGAAGCCCTTGACGCCCTGGCCGGCGGCAAGGCACCCCGAAGCCTGCCGCCAGGCTTCGAGCGCGTGGCGGCCGTGCTGCCAGAACACCAGGCGTTCATCGTCAAGAAGTGGGGCGAAGCGACAAGGAAGAAACTTAGAGGGAGTTGACGCCAGGATGTGAGAAGGGAAGGGAAGCGGCGCGGAACTGAGCCACAAGAGCCAGCCAAGTTTTAGCCGCTAAAGCCCGCCGGGGTGGCTCAACCCCCGGACAACCCATAACGCAAACGCCACGGGTTCGGCGCGAGGGCGCACGGAGCATGCGCCGCGTTGTCGCCTCTTTCGCCCCTGCAATCCGCGATGCAACGTCGCGGCCGAAGTCACCCTTGTGCGCTTCGGTGTTGCGGTCGAAATTAGTTCGGTATATCGTATGAACCTGTATAGAATGCGCGAAACGCAAC